>JABIDK010000016.1 GCA_018651725.1 Candidatus Falkowiibacteriota bacterium
CAACGACTGCTTCGTAGCCATCTACCTGGGTGCTTTGAGGTTGTCCTGGATTAGGGACGTTTTCTTGATACCAAGCAGCTGGGGAGAGATGATCGGTGTTTTTCATTACTCTAATGGCGATGGCGTCTTTTTTTTGGGCGTGGACAAAGATGGGGGAAAGTATGGTCATGCAAAAAATGACCAGAAAAAGAATGGTTAAAAAAATGGCTAAAAGAATGATTTGTTTTTTTAGGAAGGTGTTTATATGGTTTGATTATTTGATGGTTGTATTTTTCGGTTAATCTATGACCGACATTCGTTTTAAAATCTCTGCCTCCACGACACTACGATCTCGACCATATTTTAAAGCTGATAGTTGTTTGATTTTTTCCGGATTGCCTCCGCCGGATTTATCAAGTGGGAAAGCGTGCATATTAAAGGCTCGGCTTGGTTGGTTGTCTATTATTAGTTTAATATAGGCGTTAAATTTATCGATATTCACCAGATCATGAGCGCTGAAAATCGGAGCGAACTCTTTGGCTAAAAATTCCGCGTCATCGGCCCCAACTTTAAAGGACATTATTGTTCCCACGTTACCAAAAATTGCATCTCTTATGGAGGTGTCTTGGTTCTTAACCAGCTGTCCAATATATTGATGAGCAATATTTAAATTTAAACGATATTTTCTAGCCTCAGATAAAATTACCGAGATACTGTCGGTAATAAAATTTTGAAATTCATCAAGATAAAGATAAAAGTCTTTTCTTTCATTTCTTGGGGCATCGGTTCGCGATAACGCCGCCATTAGAATTTTGCCCACCAAAACCAGCCCCAGTAAAAATGCATTTGACTCCCCTATTTTACCTTTACTTAAATTAACCAGTAATATTTTTCGCGAGTCCATAACTTCACGCAGATTAAAAGCGCTTTCTTGCTGACCAATTATCGGACGCATTATGTCATTGGAAACAAATGTATTTAGTTTACTGGTAATATAAGGCACCATATTAGCAAGCGCTGCCTCGCCTCCGGCTTTTTCTGCTTCTTTTTGCCAAAAATCTTTAACAACTGGATTGGCGCATTTACTTAACTTATATTTTCTAAAGTCAGCGTCAGCTAGAACCTTGGAAATTTCCATCAAAGTTGATCCGGACTCGGTGTCTTCCATAATTAAAAGCATTGCATTCCTAACATATTGCTCAAACATCGGTCCACCAGTCTGTTTTAAGTCGTAAAGTTTATCAAAAATACGGATCATTTCATTTATCACAAAAGTTTTTTGCTCCGGATATTTTTTATCGTACTCCAAAAGATTAAGACCCATCGGCCTATCCATATTTGACGGATCAAAATAAATCACATCCTCAGCGCGATCGTTTGGAATTGTCTCTAAAATATCATCAACCAAATCTCCGTGCGGATCAATCACTGCAACTCCATCCCCATTTCTAATATCTTGCTTAGCCATATTTGATAACATTTCAGATTTACCTGTTCCGGATTTACCAATCGCGTAAACATGTCTGGTGCGATCTTCCCGACCTATTTTTATCATGGTTTGCTTGTCTCTATAAATATTTTCTCCTAAAACTATGCCGTCTGTTAAAATGTTTTGCGGAGCCGGAGCTTCCTTGGACGAAAGCCATTTAATATTTGGTGTTTGTGTACTTGGTAAAGGAAAGTGGAAAAGCGAGGCCATTTCTTCAGAATTAAAAATCATTTTTTTGCTGGGATCAAAGTTACGATAGATAAAATCGTTAACTATACTTTTTTGCCTTAAAGGCTTGTTGACCTTAAAGCTATTTCCGTACTGATAAATATTATACTGTCCAAAACTGTTTAAAATATTTTCCATATACATCTCAACTTGATCTTTTTTATCAGCGGAAACTATAATTCTAATATTTGTTTCCAACCCGGCTTTAGAGATTTTTTCTTCAATGGCTTTCACAGATTCTTCTTCCATGGCACTGGGCTTGTATATTTCTTGCGGTTTTTCATTTTTTGGTTCATTTCCACCAAAAATAGCAGTGTTTAAATCACCGCCAATACCACTCATTATTTCAGATCCTAAACTCCCTTTAGAACTAACGGCTTCTTTCAAACTTTTACCTTTTCTTACTTCCCCGGCTATTTTGGTGCCATAAGCGCGCCAGTTGCTTATTGTTGGACGTACTACGAATTGAATAGCCGCTCCATCGTCAGACTCCATTTTAGACAAAGCGTTAATAATGGAATTTAACGGGTCAGATTGCAGGCTTTTGTATGTTTTAATCGGAAACAAAGAATTTTTGGAAAGCCCAAGGTAAACACCATCGATAAATCCTTGCGGAGAAAAAATATTATAGTCCTCAACTTCTTCGATATGAGCATCAGGATATTGAGCTTGAATCTGTTGGACTATAAACTGCTTTAATTTTTCCGGTGGCGCAATATAAAAAGAGATAGCTCCTTTTTTAACAACTATCTCAAAGGCGATATGATTTTTAGCTCCGGAAAACATTGATGTGAACTTAACAGAGTTCCCAAGCCCGGCGATATTAGAGTAAATCGCTTCCATTATTCCGATTTTTTCCTGAATAGCCTGAAGACTTGATGATTTTTCATCGTTAGTATCAGCGCTTTCCTGTGGTAAAGTAACCAACAGAACCGGTTGTTTAAAAATTGTATTGGTAGCTTTACTCATTTTTTCATTTTAATTATTTCATCAGCTTTAATTTTTGCTTCTTGCTCTAAGAAAAACTTATTTATTCCCGGAATTATCTTTAGCCAATCTTTAATTAAACTTATAATTTGATTAACTTTTATCTTTGTTTTTTGCAAAGCTAAAGATATCTTCTTGGCAGTTTCTTCGCCCTTGTTTTTAAATTCAGCCTGCTTTTCCGGCGATAAATTAAAATAAATATCTTCCAAATCTTTTTCTAAAATATTCTCAATTTCAGCAAAATCAGTTTCTTTTTGAAGAGGATGAATAGTCGCGGTTGTTTGTTGCGGAGTTAAAATTTCATCAACTTGTTTTTCTGCCTTATCTTGTTTTTGTTCTTGAGTTTGTTCAAGTTGCTCTTGTTTTTGCTCCACATCAAAATTAGGAGACTCTATTTTAGTCTTGCCTAGTTGTTCTTTAATTAATTTTTTAACATCTTCAGACATCTAGTATTATTATATCATTTTTTAAAAAATAACCAAGAGATCATTTATCCACTTTTGTTAATTTCAATTTTATGCTATAATATTTTATATTATATATCCTAAAATTATGATTGAAATTTTAGCAAATAAAATATCAGAGAAACAATCCATGCGCTGGATTAATGTTACTAATGCCAAGAAAAAAGAGATTGAATATTTAAAAAAGAATTTTAATTTTGATTTAAAGCACTTGCGAGATTCCTTGGGAAATATTTATGCTCAGCGTTTAAAAATAGAGGAAAATAAAAATTACCTTTTTTTGATTTTGCGTTTTCCAAGGTTTGACGAAGAAGCTCAAGAAATAGTTGCCAGTGAAGTTGATTGTTTTATTGGTAAAAATTATTTAATTACAGTTCATAATCGCGACCTGAAAGATTTAAACGGGTTATTTAATCTTTGCAAAAAAGATAAAGAAAGTTTAGGAAATTACTTAGGGCAAGATCCATTACATCTTCTTCACGCTATATCCAACCGCTCTTTAAATGAATGTTTTAATATTTTAGACGCTATTAATGTAAACATCTCCGAAGTTGAAGAACAAATTTTTTCCGGCCAACAAGAAGAAAGTATTAACGATATAATGATTTTAAAGCACAATGTTATTAATTTTCGTCGAATAATGCGGTCTCACCGAAGTATTTTAAGGAAGCTGATAGTGAATCACAAAAAATTCGTTAAACAAACTCATATCTCCCTGTACAATAGCTTAATCCAGCACACTATAGATATCTGGGATATGGCGAAAAATCAAAAAGAAATGATCGAGGCCTTAGAATACACCAACGATTCAAAGGTATCTTTTAAAATGAACGATGTAATGAAAACCCTAACTATTTTTTCAGTAATTGTCTTTCCCTTAACCTTTATCGCCTCTCTATTCGGAATGAACACTATGAAATCAATGCCACTCTTAGATACTCCAAACGATTTTTGGATAATCATCGGTGTAATGTTAACAGGCGTGCTTATTACCTTTGGATTTTTTAAGAAAAAAGGGTGGATATAGATTCATTTTAACATTTAAGCATTTAAACAAAACAAAACCGGAACTAAAACGATCCGGTTTTTTGTTTGACCTTGTTTGACGTTTACTGCGTCAATTTTTTGATTATATTACATAAAGAGTAAAGTAGCAAATGATTAGAGATTCTTTTCTCCGCTTGACACACAAATTTATAAACACATAATTCCCTCACACCATCACACTCATAATCACGGTGTATTATTTTTATTATTTCTTTCTCTGTCTCAGTAAATTCTGACTTGCTACAATCTTTTCTTTTTGGCATACTCCCTCCTGTCGTAAATTTTTATGTTAAAGTGTACATAAATACTTTATACTACATCTTCAAAATTTTTGCAATATCTTTGTAGCTTTTTACTCTGATTAATTTTTGGCGTAGCTTACTGGCTTCGGGCATATTACGAACATACCAACACAGATGTTTTCGCATTTCTATTATTCCAAATTCACCTTTTTCTTTTTCAGCTAACTTGCTGTGTTGTAAAGCTATTTTGAAAATTTGTTCTTGCTTTCTTTCCTTAAATTTTCCTTTCTTCAGATAATCTTTTACTTGGTTAAATAACCACGGCTTACCTTGGATGCCGCGAGCAAGACCTATTCCCTGAACTCCTGTTTTTTCTATCATTTTTTTAGCATCTTCGGGTGTATTTATTCCGCCATTACCTAAAACAATCCCTGGGAAAATTTCTTTTATTTTTTTAATTGCTTTAAAATCTATTTCGCCAACAAATCCTTGCTCATAGGTTCGGCCATGAACCATAATTACCTTAATATCTAGGTCTTTTATATATTTAACAAAAGCTACTCCGGTTTTTTTACCAACTTTAGAGCGAATTTTAATTGAAACCGGTAAATCAGTATTACTTAAAACAGCTTTTATAACTTCACGGGATTTTTTAAAGTCCGACATCAGCGCCGCTCCCGAACCGATTGAATAAACTTTTCGAGCCGGACAACCAAAATTAATATCAATCCCATCCGACTTAACTTTTTCTGTAATGATTTTAGTCGCTACTCCAAAGTGCTCCGCATTATTACCAAAAAGTTGAACAACATAAGGTCGTTCAGCTTTTTTAAATTTAATCAAATCTAAAGTTTTTTGAGGATTAAAAAACAAAGCCGAAACAGACGCCATTTCAGAATAAACAACATCAGCACCATTCTTAATACAAACCTGCCGAAAAGCACTATCTGTTATCCCAGCCATCGGCGCCAAAGCCAAAATTGGTTTATTTAATTTTCCCCAAAAATTATTTTTCATTGCTTAATATTTTTAAGTATTTCTGAAAATTTTTCCACTGAAAAATGACCTTTATCTTTAAAAATTACTTTTTCCGCGTTTGGCAAGGCCTTTGTGTATTTTTTCAGATCAATAAAGGGGACCAGGGGGTCGTCTTCTGAGTGATAAAGAAAAATATTTTTCACCTGTTCTTCTATTTTAGATAAATCTTGAGAAAAATTAAAATCTATTAAATCATAATTTTGAGTTTTTCCTGAAGTATCATCATTATTTCCAAATGGCGCCGCTACTAAATGTAATTGAGAAATTTTTACGGGGAGACTATTTTCACTTAAATATTTCGCCCAAAATTTTCCACCCAGAGAATGTCCAATAAGAATAATATCATCATGCAAAAATGATAAATATTTTTCCAACCAAATTTTCCACTCTTTATACTTTGCATTTCTAAAAGAAGGCATTTGTGGCTGAATAACCTCAAATTCATCCCCCAAATCTTCTTGCAAATGTTTTTTCCATCCTTTTGATTTTGCCTTAATTTTTTCAAGATCTATCTTATAATTTTTAAGATAAAAAAAATAATCATCATAAAACGCAAAAGTCTCCCCACCATGAATAACCAAAACTTGTTTTTTCATAAATTTATATAGTAAAATTATTTAATCATTATTACGCCAACGCATCTACCGGTTTTTTTGTTTCGTCTATAGGAAAAATAATCCTCATTACAGGCGGTGCATTTATTTATTATTTCAATATTATTTTTAATAACCCCTGATTTTAATAGTTGACCAAGGGTAATATCTGGCAAATCTAAAAACTTTTTATTTTTAATATATTGTTTTCCAAACTTTTCTTTAGTTGCAGAAATAATATCTTCACCAACTTCATAACAACAAGATTTAATCGATGGGCCCACACTAACTAAAATATTTTCTACATCAGAATTAAATTTTTCCTGCATTTTCAAAATAGTTTTCTCAATAATATTTTTAAACACTCCTACTCTGCCTACATGTGCAACAGCTATAACTTTATTCACAGGATCATAAAATAAAACAGGGATACAGTCAGCCACCATGACCACAAGCGTTAACCTAGGTTTATTTGTAATAATAGCGTCTGTTTCTTTAATCTCATTGCTCTCATCAACAATCTTCACAGTGTCAGAATGCACCTGCTCCATATAAGCTATCTCTCCAATACTAAACCTCTCTCTCAAAATTTGATAATTTTCTAAAACATCATCTTCGTCATCACCAACATGAAAGCCAAAATTAAAAGAATCAAACGGTTCCTTGCTAACCCCGCCAAATCTATCCGTAAAAACCGCTAAAATTTCTTTAGAATTAAAAAATGCTTTTGTCATAATTTAAGTTATTTCATCATAAATACTTTCATGAATAAATCGTGTCTTTCTTTGATTTCTTTTTTTAAATTTTTTATTTTAGCCATAAAATTATTTTATTTTATTCAAATCTTGATTAATAATGATAGGTTGCATTGCCTCAATTTCATCCAAGTATTTACATTCTTCTTTAAGTGGAAGATCATTATACATAAAAATTTTTTTATCATTAACATAAGCAAAACCAATCTCTATTAAAGTATTCCCGCCAATATAATTTTTCTGTCCGTTTTTGTCTAAATTTACAACCAAAACAGCATCACTACTAACAATGGCATTATAATACCATTTAATATAATCATTTTCTATTTTTAATTGCGAATGCTCGCCCTTATCAATCCTATCCATTATTTCAGTTTTTCCATCTTTAACACTCTCGATATAATGCGGACGAATAACAGGTTTGTGCCCTAACTTAATCAGCTCATCATAAAGCTCAACCTTCTTTTCTCTAAAAGCACTACTACCAATAATTGTAATTTTCATATGTTTAAAAAAAATAAACTTATTTTTTTATTTTACCACATGTAGCTGAATAGTAAAATAGTATTTTTATAAATATTTTTTAATTTTTTCAACGGTTTCGTTAAATCGATTTTTAATGTCTAGTAATTCCCCCGCTTTATCAAAAGCTAACCAATGTGCTCCGTCTCCCTCTAGAACATTGAAACTTTTTTGATCTGTTGGGTATAAATACATATACCTAATATGTTTACACCCACCCCGAATTGTTGTTGATACTCCTAAATTCTTTAAATCACCTGGTTTAATGTCAATATCAAGCTCTTCTTTTGTTTCTCGAATTACAGTTTCAATCGGTTTTTCACCATGTTCAATGCCACCACCGAAATAACCCCAATCAGGTTTTTTCCAATTTTGTCTATCTTGGATTAAAATTTCCTGTTTTTTATTTATTGGAACAATTAGTGCTTTACGTGTATTAAAGTTAATAATTTCTTCTAACAATTCTGGGATTTCTTGTACCGACAATTTACTACCAAAATGTCCTCTATTTTTAAATTTTAAAAACTTTGCATTTAAACCTCTTGCGTTTTCTTCTCCATTTTTAAAATCAACCCATTTGTCATCTCTTGAATGTAAAATCACAAAGTCATCACAATGTTTTTTTATTTTTTCAAAATCATAACCGTCTTCACTAAAAAACCCTTTATTATTTTTTGTTTTATTTCTTTTCTCTGAATCACCGGAATTAGTTGCAACTAAAATAACTTTTTTAACTTTAAAATCATTAGATTGTGTTTCAAGCCATCTTAAAATAGCGACTCCTCCGCGAGAATGACCAATCAAAATAGAATATTTGTCCGGATTTGTTTTCCCTAGCTCGTTTATCCACTCGTTAATCTCCGGATCATTCGCATTAGGTAAAATCGGCGCGATAAAATTAACACCAAATTTACTAATTTCTTTTTCAAGCCATGGATACCATTTCTCACTTGGATTAGTATTTTTACCATGCATTAATATGACGTTTTTCATAAGAATTAATTTATAATACTCTTGCTTTACCATATGTAATTGAATGGTAAAGTGGTAATTATTTATTTAAATATTTTTATTATTTAATATGTCTTCAATCTCGTTAGGATATTTTACGATAAAATCTGCTTTAGTAAAATCTTGCTTTTTTGTGTATTCGTTTGGTATTACTACGCATTTCATTTTGGCATTTTTTGCTGACTCTAATCCAATCACCGAATCTTCAATGACTAAACATTCACTCGATTTTATACCCAACTTTTTGGCTGTTATCAAATACGGATAAGGGTCTGGTTTTCTTTTTTTGCAGTCTTCAAAAGTTACAACAACATCAAAAACTTCACCTAAGTTTGCTTTTTCAAAAACAGTTTTAGTGCTATCAAGATGAGACGATGTAGTCAAGGCTATTTTATAGCCTTTTAACTTTAATCTTTTTATTAATTTGATTGTATTTTCAAAAAACTCAACTGATGAAAATAATTTATAATAATTTTCCTTCTGTATTTTTAAAAACATATCAAGAGGAAAAGAGTATTTTTTTTCAAAATATTCCACGTAGTCCAGTGTATGCTTTCCGACAATATACTCTTTATCTTTTTCTGAAATTACAATACCAAGATCACCAAAAGCTTGAACAGCAGAAAAAACATTCGTCTTTTCAGAGTTTATAATAACTCCGTCTCTATCAAATAAAATAGCTTGGATCATAATTGTTCTTTTAAATTCATAAAATCAGAATAACTAATCAACTTTGCGTTATATTCTGGTAATATTTTATTTAATTTTATAATCTTTTTTACGTCATCTTCTCTTTCTTTATTTATTTAAAGTCGACTTGCTGGTAGAGTCAAATTTGCCGGGGTGAAAAATAATTGTTTCGCAACCACCGTCTTTAATGGTTTCTAGCCACTCTATTACTTCACTAATTGATTTTTTAGTACCACTAAGAATCTAATATCCCTTCATTAAAAACTTTACTGTACCCAAAGTCATCTGCGTTTATAATTAGATATTTCATATATTTTTAATTAGTTTAATCTTCGCTTTACCATTCAACTATATATGGTAAAATAGTTAATAATATTATTTTTAAATATCGATAACTTCTTTTAATAATTCAGGGAACTTGTCTGTTTTCATATGACTTTCAATGTAATGACCATATCCACTGATGCTAATTACTTTTGGGTCTAATTTTTCTGCAAATATTTTTGCTGATCTTTTTCCAGTTTCACCTTCATTATCGGCTATAAACATAATAATATTTTTAACTCTATCTTTTACGCTTTTGTCTATTTTAAAGTCATAAAAATCTCTTCCTTTATTGTCATATTTTGGATTATACCAGGGGGCGACCATTATAAACGCTTTAACCTTTCGCCTTGTCTCTCCGAGCCATCTCAATAAAAAAGTAGTCCCGCAACTGGTTCCAATTAAAATTGAACTCTCATTTATATCTAATTTTTCAAATTCCTTTTTATGGTCCTTATAAGAAGGGTTCCAGGGATGTGGCATTAACGGAAAATCAACCCTAAACTCCACCTTCTCTAATTCATTTTTAATCCAAGGAAGCCAGTGTTTGTCATAAGTTCTTGTTTTTGGATTCATAGCTTTTTCTTCGTTGTCAGGACATCCATGAATTATTATACAATTTTTAATTTTATTTTTAATCTCTAAAATTTTTTTACTCATAAATATTTTTGTTAAATTTAACACCTATTATTAATTTTTTCGATTTTATTTTTTAATGCCTCTCTGATATCAACATCCATTGCCTTGGCTAATAGTAAGGTCGTTATAATCACATCAGCGAGTTCGTTTGGTAAATTATTTTTATCCATTTTATTTAATTTATCTTCTCGCTGATCACCATTAAATGCTAAAACCTCATTACACAATTCCCCGAGCTCTTCTGTTAACTTTACGGTTCTTGCCAAAATTATTTCTTGCTCTGTAGAATTCTGCCCGTAATTTTGAATAAGTCTTTTACTCTCTAGATCAATAAATTGTAATAATTCTTGAAAATTCATAGTTAATTTTATTTTTGATAAATGCATAATTCCGGTCCTTGCAATTTTTCTAACCAAGCTTTTTTGAATAATTCTATTTTTTCTTTTCTTTTTGGCATTGATTTTTTTGTTCGCGGATCATGAAAAATAATATATTTATTGGTTATGTCTAGGACAACAATTCTATGTAGAGAAAAATCATTTTCTTTTTTATCTAATGTCACAGAATCAAGAACAACTTCACAAACAGCCCCATCATTAAACGCGCTAACTAAATCTTCCCAATTCGGTCTTTGTTTTTTAAAAGTAAAATTAGGATGAGTCAAAACTTTTTTAATATCATCTGAGTATGAATCAATATTATAAGTGTGCTCTACGATGAAGTTATATTCTTTTTTTGATATTGAATTTTTTAAACCCTCGATTCCATTTTCTGACCAACTAAGCAAATCTATCAAATCATACTCAGTAATTTTAATACCCTTATCCATAATCCACAACCAAAATTTAAACCCCCAAACAGCGTAGCCTTGTTTCCAGTCAGAAATTTCAGCGATTTGCTCAAAAGTACTTTCCGAAAAAAAATATCTAGCCGTCATCGTATAACAAGACAAAGCACAACTTTCCCCTCTATTTTTTTCATACGGAATATCTAGCATAAATTTATCAAATTCAAAATTAATTTTATAATTTGTTCTTTATCTAATATTTTTATACAAATTTAGCTGTTTGTTTTTGCCAGAATTTTTGGTAAAGGCCTTTTTGTTTTATTAATTTTTGGTGAGTGCCGTCTTCTTGGATAGCGCCTTCTTCAATTACTAAAATTCTGTCTAATTTTTGAACGGTGCTTAGCCTGTGTGCCACTACGATAACTGTTTTTCCCTTCATTAATTTAAATAATGCGTCTTGAATAAATTCCTCAGAAACAGAATCAAGTGATGAGGTTGCTTCATCTAAAACTAAAATCGGTGCATTTTTTAGAAATGCTCTGGCTAAAGCTACTCTTTGTTTTTGCCCACCTGATAACTTTACCCCTCTTTCTCCTACCAATGTTTCATAACCGCTTTCCAGTGTTTTAACAAATTCATGAACATGGGCCTTTTTGGAAGCTGCTAAAATTTCTTCTTTGCTGGCGTTTGATTTGGCATAGGCAATATTTTCGTAAATTGAACGATGGAAAAGGACTGGTTCTTGCGGAACATAAGAAACATTATTTCTCAAAGAGCCTTGCGTGACTTGCGAAATGTCTTGATTATCAATTAAGATTTGTCCTGAATTTAAATTTGCAAACCTGAGTAATAATTTAGTTATTGTTGTTTTTCCAGCTCCGCTGGTTCCGACTAATCCTAAGCTCTGTCCGGCTGGAATTCTTAAATTAAATTCTGAAAACACCTCTTCTTTTTGGTTTGGATAAGAAAAAGTAACTTTTTGAAATAGAATTTCGCCTTTTTCAACTTTTATTTCACCGGCATTTTCAACGTCTTGCACGTCGACTTTTCTGTCTAAAATCTGTACCATTTCCTTAGCATCAGAAATTGATTGAATTAAATTTTTAAACGTTCTACTAAGCGCCCAAAGTGATGAAAAAAATAAACCAAAATAAGCTTGAATCAAAACAACGTCACCTACCGTTAAGACACCCTCAGACCAAAGTTTTAAAGCATATCCAACAGCAGAAAACTCTAAAACCAAGAAAAAAACAGCTGTCACAACCCTATGATAATTCTGGAAACTCCATGATTTATAAACCGCGTCGCCTGTTTCATTAATAAATTCTTGATAATAACTTCTTTCTTTTTTCAAAGAAGCAAAAATTTTTATATTTAAAACATTAGTAATAGCGTCAGCCAAAACACCATTCCTTTTTGTATTTTTTGTTACCTTGTCGTAATCTAAAATTAATATTTTCTTTGTAAAAAAAATAGCCACCAAAACATATAAAATCGACCAAGTTAAAAATATAAATCCTATCTGAACATTTGTAAAAAATAAAATTATTATAGCCGTTATGGCCTGACCCACTGAAAAGAAAATACCAAAAATAAAAATATCCATAATATGTTCATAAGCCAAAACGAATTTATTTAACTTATTAACTAACGAACCGGTAAAATTATTTTCAAAAAAGGAATTAGAATGTTCTATGGTTTTTACAAAAACATAATCATTTAAATCAATCATCCCCTTTAACTGATATTTAGTCATTAAAAAATCTGCTATTCTAAAAAGAATGTTGGCTATAATTACTATTCCGATAATAATTAAAAATACAGACCAAATTTTCTCAAGTTCAGCGCCCTCATTCATTAGATTTACAATATCTCTATAATAAAGAGGATTAATTACAAACATAAGCAAACTTCCAACAATAAAACCAAGTGCCATAAATAAATACTGCCACTTGTACTGTTTTCCGTACTTCCAATAGTGATAAAAGACTCGAGAGAGTTTTACATCTTTTGGTTTATTTTCTTTCTGTTTTGTTTTATTTAACATATTTTTTATTTCCAAAGCCCTTTTTTATTATCTTTTGCTTTTGATTCTGCTTTTTCCAGGAAGACAGCAGAAAAATTGTCTGGCGGTATAGTCATCACTCTGGCCAACCCTTCGTCAAGTAATGTTTTATTTACCCAAATATTATCTATAAAAACATGACGAAGAAGACGACCGTATCTGTCTGTTTCCATAACCTCTTTTTCAAGTTTAACGGTCTTTCCTTCCACTAAAAATTTTAACAGCTGTTTAGATTCTTCATATAAAAATTCATCTTTTTCAGGAGCATCGACTCCGATTAATCTTACTTTTCTGTTATCACTTAAAATAAAAGTATCTCCATCAATAACAAATTCAACTTTTCCTATCTCTAAAATTTCTTCATCAAAATCACTCTTACTTAAATCTATGATTTGAAGAAGAAAACCAGCCAAAAAACTCAAAACAATTCCAATAACAATTGTAATTTTAGATATTTTCATTTTAATTTTTTGCTCTTACTGAAAAATCATTATCCTGTAAATCTTCAACAATGTATCCTTTTTTTTGAATTTCATCTCTTAATTTATCGGACAATTCCCAGTCTTTTCCTTGTTTGGCTTTTTTTCTTTTTTCAGCTAAGTCAATAATTTCTTTTGGTAGCTCTTTGATTTTTTGCTTTTGTAAATCCAGCCCCAGCACTTTATCAAAATCTAAAATAGTTGCTAATTTATCGCCTTTGCTAAGTTCTGATTTTAGTACTTCTTGAACTATCGCTAAAGCTTGGGGTATGTTTAAATCGTCGTTAATTACATTGATAAATTTTTCTTTAAATTTTTTATCAACAGCATATTTTTTTACATTATCCACTTTAAACATTAAAGTTCTAACTTTATTTGCCAAATTATTAAGCCCATGTTCTGAATTTTTTATAGTATCTTCAGAATACTCCATTGGTTTGCGGTAATGAGTTTGTAACATAGCAAATCTATAGACAAGAGGGTTGATATTTTTTTTGATTAAAGCATTTTCAATGGTTAAAAAATTATCATCACTTTTCGCCATTTTTTTACCGCCTTGAATATTTAAAAAAGCTCCGTGCATCCAGTAGTTAAAAAACTTTTCACCGGTCGCAGCTTCTGACTGAGCAATTTCATTTGTATGGTGAACATTAATATGATCGATCCCGCCACAGTGAATATCAAGTTGATCGCCAAGGTGACGCATACTAATAGCCGAACACTCAATGTGCCAGCCAGGGAAACCAACTCCCCAAGGACTTTTCCACTCCATTTGTCTCTTGGAGTCTTTTGGTGAAAATTTCCACAATGCAAAGTCAGTTGGATTTTTCTTTTCATCGTTTTTTTCTACTCTTGCCCCCTCTTTTAGCTCATCTAATTTTAAATGACTTAATTTGTTGTAATCAGGGAACTTAGAGGTGTCAAAATAAACTCCATCAGAAGTTTTATAAGTATAACTTTTTTCTTCTAAAATTTTAATCAATTCAATTTGTTTTTCAATGTTTTTATCCGATGCAGCGTTAGACCAAATATCCGGCCCTATGATATTTAATTTTTTAATATCTTCTTTAAAAGCCTTTGTATAAAATTCCGCAACTTCCCAGGCGGTTTTTCCTTCACGTTTAGCGCCTTTTTCCAATTTGTCCTCACCCATATCTCTGTCGCCGGTTAAATGCCCAACATCGGTGATGTTCATTACATGCCTTACTTTATAGTTATTATAAACCAATACTCTTTTTAAAATATCTTCAAAAACATATGTCCGAAGATTCCCAATATGGGCATAATCATAAACAGTCGGACCACAAGTATAAAGTCCGACCTCGTTCTTTTTAATTGATTTAAATTTTTCTTTTTTTCGCGTTAAAGTGTTGTAAAGTTTTAACATAAGTTTAGAATTTAGAATATAGAATATTGAATATAAATATAATACCTTACAACCACCTAAAAATCAAGGAAAACAAAAACCCGCGAATTATTCGCGGGTTTTAAAAATAATAATCGTTAAATTAATTATTGTTCACAACTTGTGCATCTTTTACACTTTAAAATTCCGAAGCAGTTTAGTTGGCGGCGTAATAATTTTAAGAACAAAATTGCTGTAACAGCCATTACTAGAACAATAAACCAAAACATTGCCGGGGTTGGAGAGAAAAGAAAGTAAACAAAACTTCCTAAAACACTGTAAGCCACAAACGGACAAACAAGCCCCCACTGCGAAACATGAAACTCTTCTTTAAATTCTTTTTTAAAGTAATCTTTAAGCAGATACAGTCCAAAAAGCATATACCAAGTTTCAAAGGCAAAAGCCGTTACCATCACAACCATAAAATAAGATTGCAAATGAGCTCCTTGATGATGCTCTAGATAATGACCGAACCTAAATAAACTTATAGCGTACAAAGTAATATTAGGAACTACTATCAAAAAGCTTGGCAAAAACTGTTTAGCCGGCAAACCTTCAGAGGAAAAATGTTTTTGAAAAATAGAAACAACTTTTACTAACAGAAGAAACATTCCCATAGTTCCGGAGATTAAGGACATGAACATCGCTGTTCCGGCGATATCCGGGCTTTTAGCCAGAGCCGCTATCCCTGTTCCGGTAACAGTCACCATCGCCAAAGCAAAGGGGTGAAGTAGCCAGCCAAAATGAATTTGGCTAACATCAAATCCTTTAGTAAAAGAGATTTTTAACAACCTTAACTCCATTTTTAAAACAAAAAACCAAACCAATCCCCAGCCAATAAGACCTGGGACCATCATAGACTGTAAATTATCAGCCATAGCAGGCACAAAATAACGAACAACCGCTAAAAAAACATTAATCGTCATTGTTATAGAAATGAACGGCGCCATAATTCCGGCGTTAAGTAAGGGGTTATTGATAAACTCCTTATACATTTCAGTTTTTAGCCATTTAACAAGCATCACTAAAAACCAAATACTCAGAACTATATGAATCAACGAGAAAACAACCATATTTACATCAAGAATTCTGTAAAGAATTTCTTTCCATAAAGGCAAATTTTCCGTGTAAACTTGTGAAATTTTTATTAAACCTTTTCCATGAGGAACAGTGTAATTAATAAATGCCCAAAATCCAATAGCAGCTCCTCCGGCTCCTAAAGATGCTAAGAATAGCAAAGGCGAAAATTTTTTATTCATATTTTAGATATGTTTTTCCAGTAAAGCTTTAAGATTATCAGCTGACTGAGCACCAACTGTTTCATCTACAACTTCTCCGTTTCTAAAAATTTTAACTGTCGGAATACTCATTACGCCGTACTTACCGGCAATTTCTTGAGCTTGATCTACGTTTAATTTCCCTACTGATGCTTTGTCTCCCATTGTTTCAGACAGTTCATCGATAACCGGTGCCATAACTTGACACGGTCCGCACCAGTCAGCGAAAAAATCAACTAAAACCGGTTTTTCTTTTGACGCTTCGATAACATCTTCTTGAAAGTTATCGTTTGTAAAAATATTAGCCATATTTTTATATTAATCTAACCTCTATCAATTGCTGAATCGCTCTGCAATTTAATAATTGATATTTTAGATTTAATTTAATTATTTATTAATTATCTTTTAACTAAAAATAAACTTAACATTGGAATAATTAACCACAAGAAAAAACTAATTGGAAAAATAAAGATAAATTTTATAAATAAACTTAATTCATTACTTATGTAAGGCGGTAAAAAATAATGCAGACTTATACTAATAAAAAGGCCTAAAGTTAAGATATTTAAAAAAATTATCTTTCTTTTTTCATATAATCTTTTGTAGCTTTTGAAAAATCCTGTTTTTAAAAATAACTTTAAAAAAACAGCTATTATTATTATAAATAAAACTTCAAGAAAAAATTCATTTGCAGAAATTAATTTTATCTTTAAAGACGATGCGTTCAAGATGGCAAACTCTTCTACAAAAATAAAAGCTAAATAAATGCTTAAAATTAAAGCCATCACCTTTTCTTTTTTTAAAAGAAAAACAAACAATACCGCAGACAAAACAAAAACTAAAACAACAGCCACATCCCATCCTCCGATGTAATTAAATAAATTTTTAAATAATTCCAACATAAAAGCTAATGAAGCTATCTAAAGTCCTTCGTCTCTCAACTCTTTTACTAGTTTCTTCTGCTGTCTGGTTAATTTATCCGGAATTTTCACGTCTATCTCTACAATTAAATCACCTATTCCGAATCCACGCAAGTGCGGGATACCTTTGCCACGCAATTTAAACTGCTTCCCGGACACTGTGCCATCCGGGACTTTTAACTTAACAGTTCCGATCGGCGTATCTATTTCTATCTTATCACCCAAAATAGCCTGACTTAAATTTATATATTTTTTAGTTTTTATATCATAATTAATTCTCTGAAATTTTCTGTTTTGAGTTATGTGAACATTTATATAAAGATCTCCGGAAGAAGCGCTTTTAATAGCCTCGCCTTTCCCAACCACCCTAATCGTGCCGTTATCGTGTATTCCGGCTGGGATTTTAATTTTGATTTTTTCGCTTTCTTTTATAATCCCATTACCATGACACTTAGAACATTTTTTCTCCGGAATTTGTCCCTCGCCCTTACAATTTGAGCAAACTGTAGCTGTTTTAAAGGCTCCTAAAATTGTTTGTTTGATTTGCTCTGTTTGCCCTTTTCCATGACAAGTAGCGCAAGTTTTCATTTTTGTACCTGGCTCAGCTCCGGATCCGGAACACTTTGAACAAGTTGTATTCTTGGCAAGCTCAATAGTTTTCTCTGTGCCGGTTATCATTTCTTCAAAGCTGATAGTTACGTCCACTTCTATATCTCTGCCTTTTCGTTGTCTTCCCGCTCCTCTTTGTCCGTTAAAAAAATCAGAAAAAACATCTCCTAAGTCAAACTCAACTCCACCTTTGTCACCTGAAAAACCGCTGGCAAAACCGGAAAAATCACGAAAACCTTCAAAGCCATGAAATCCGCCCCCGGCCTGAGCATTCTCAAAAGTCTGCCCAAACTGATCGTACTGAGAACGCTTTTCTTTGTCCGACAAAACCTGGTAAGCTTCATTCGCCTCTTTAAATTTTGCCTCATCACCACCCTTTTTATCCGGATGATATTTATGAGCCAATGCACGAAAAGCCTTTTTGATCTCATCTTCTGAAGCGCCTTTTTGAACGCCTAATATTTTATAGTAGTCTTTACTCATGTTTATTGCTTATCAGCAAACCCGATTTCTTTGCTTTCAACCGGGGCTGATTCTTTTACTTCGCCGAACTTTTCTTCGTATTTTTTTAAATTTGCCTGCATGGCAGATATAATCCTTTTAAAGTGTCCGGGGGTTGTAATAATTTTACTAACTACCCTTCCACTTGGCGCCATAATATTACCGAAGACTAGTTGAAACTCTTCCTTATTATGATTAGTCTGCATAAAATTAGCATACTCTGCTCCCGGAATATTATCGGCAATTTTAACTTCTTGTTTTGCTTGCCCGCCTTGAGCGGGTTGTTGTTGATTTTGCATATAGAATTCTCTGTCATTCCGACCGAAGCGGAGCGAAGTGGAGGAATCTCGTGGTATAACGACGAGATCCTTCGACTCGCTTCACTCGCTCAGGATGACAAATGTTATTTATTATCTTCTTCCTTTTTTTTCTCTTCTTCAAACTCTCCTTCCACAGGTTCGTCTTTTTTCTCACCACTGGTCTGATTTTCTTCTTGTCCTGGAGTAGAGCCTGCGCCCGGAGCAGCCTGCCCCTGATCTTTATACATTTCTGCGCCTATTTTTTGAAGAGATTCTGTTAGCTCATCCATAGCTTTTTTAATTGCTTCAGTATCATCGCTGTCTTTTACTTTTTTCAGAGCTTCAACTTTTTCTTCAACTTCTTTTTTGATTTCAGGTTTAACTTTGTCACCCATTTCTTTTAGAGTTTTTTCTGATTGATTTACAACCCCCTCAGCAGTATTTTTAATTTCAATTCCCTCTTTCTTTTTCTTGTCTTCATCTGCGTGAGCCTCAGCGTCTTTTTTCATTTTTTCTACCTCTTCTTTTGATAGCCCTGATGAAGCAGTAATAGTAATTGATTGTTCTTTCCCGCTGGCTTTATCTTTGGCTTTAACATTCAAAATACCGTTAGCATCAATGTCAAAAGATACTTCAACCTGCGGTACTCCTCTTGGTGATGGTGGAATTCCGTCTAAAATAAATCTACCCAAAGCTTTATTATCGGTTGCCATAGAACGCTCACCCTGAACAACGTGAATTTCCACTGAAGTTTGATTGTCAGCTGCGGTAGAAAAAACTTGTGACTTTGTAGTTGGGATAGTAGTGTTTTTCGTAATAAGCGGGGTTGCTACTCCGCCTAAAGTTTCAATTCCCAAAGTCAAGGGAGTCACATCAAGTAATAATACATCTTTTACATCACCTTGTAAAACTCCAGCCTGCACAGCCGCACCTGTTGCCACTACTTCGTCTGGGTTAACAGTAATATTTGGTTTTTTATTAAAAAACTTTTCCACAGTTTCTTGGACCAAAGGCATTCTAGTCATTCCACCCACTAAAATAACATTATCGATGTCACCTGCCGAAAGTTTTGCATCTTTTAATGCTTCTTTGCACGGCTCTAAAGTTTTCTCCACCAAATCTCCAACGATTTCCTCTAATTTTGCTCTGGTCATTTTTAAAACCAAATGTTTTGGACCGGACTCATCGGTAGTGATAAACGGCTGATTAATTTCTGTTTCTGTAGTGGTAGAAAGTTCGTGCTTGGCTTTTTCAGCTGACTCTTTTAATCTTTGTAAAGCTAACTGATCATTCCCAAGATCGATCCCGCTATCTTTTTTAAACTCTTCAATAATCCAGCTTATAATTCTCTGATCAAAATCATCTCCACCTAAATGAGTGTCACCATGAGTAGACTTAACCTCAACGGTATTTTCACTGATTTCTAAAACCGAAACATCAAAAGTTCCGCCGCCCAAATCATACACCACAACTTTTTCTCCTTTATTTTTATCAAATCCATAAGCAAGCGCAGCCGCTGTTGGCTCGTTAATGATTCTTTTAATCTCAAGCCCGGCGATTTTCCCGGCGTCTTTAGTGGCCTGTCTTTGTGAATCATCAAAATAAGCCGGCACAGTAATTACAGCTTCAGTTATGGTCTCGCCTAATTTTTCTTCGGCATCTGCTTTTAATTTCTGTAAAATCATCGCGGAAATTTCCTGCGGAGTGTGATCTTTATCTCCCATTTTTACCTTTACACCTTCACCTGATTTTACCATCTTGTAAGGCACAAGCTTAATATCATCCTGTACTTCCTTATCCTCAAAGCGCCTACCGATTAAACGTTTCACTGAAAAAACAGTATTTTCCGGATTAGTCACAGCCTGGCGTTTAGCAGTCTGTCCAACCAATCTTTCGCCTGCTTTTGAAATTGCTACAATAGAAGGAGTAGTTCGATTACCTTCTTTATTTTCCAAGATCCTTGGAGAGCCTCCTTCAACAATAGCCATCGCTGAATTAGTCGTTCCCAGATCAATTCCTAAAATTTTTCCCATATTTTTTAAATACTTTTATCCTATAAGCAATCATTTTATTAATTATTTATAAGGATTTTTTATGTATTGACTTATTTTTTAATATTAGTTATAATTTATTATTAATTATTGATTTAATCGCACACTAAAATAAACTAAGGGGAGATAACAAATGGACAATGAAACAGATAAAATCAGTATCGCTATAGCTTTTTTGTTCGCATTTCTTGCTACACTAATTTTAGTTATAGCATCTTGCAATATGCATCAAAATACTACACATCTAATCAAAACAAACAATGAATCTTTTAATTTCATCATAACTCTTATCGTACTTGCATTAATATTTTTCATTGGAATGCTAAAATATTTCAGAGACTACTTAAAGATAAGGAGCGAAAAATGAACCCAGGAAAAAATCCCTGACCCTTCTATCCCGCATCATATAAAAAAGGTGCGGGATTTATTTTTTTCCGTTAGCTAACGGATTATCCTTTAACATTTTAACCTTAATGGTCTTTGGTTTGCTTTCCGGAGCTTTAGGGATTACGATCTTTAAAATCCCGTTGTCGTAGCTGGCTTCTGCTTTATCTCCGATTACATGAGTTGGCAAAGCAACACTTCTAAAGAAACTACCTGCTCTAACTTCTTTCCTGTAATACTCTTTTTCATCAACCTCTTTTTTTTGCTCACTTTCACCCTTAATTGTCAAAACATCGTTTTCAATGGAAATATCCACTTTTTCCGGATCAATTCCCGGAAGTGGAGTTTCTACGGTTACACTATCTTTATCCTGATAAACATCAATAGCCGGAACAAAGCCTTTAGCTTGACCAAAAGCTTGAGAGAGTTCTCCGAAATTTTTATCAAAATCTTCGAAATCATCAGGCCACCAAGGTCGATACTTCATAATTGGCATATGTTTGTTAGTTTTTAAGTCTTGACTTATAACTTTTAAAAAGATAAAAAGCTAATTCCCTAAAAACAGATTAAAATATAAACTTACTTATCATCCTACTACTACTCTCGCCGGGCTAATTACTTTTCCGTGTAAAATATAACCTGGCTTTACTTCTTTTATAATATGTCCTTTTTTATGTTCTTTACTTTTTTTAATAGTTTTATCTTCAACAGCATCGTGTAATTCCGGATCAAATTTTTCCCCAACTGTTTTTATTTCTTCTACTCCTTGACTGTTTAAAATATCTTGGAGCTGTTTTTGAATATACATTATGCCCTGCACCCACGGACTTGTTTTTTCACTTTCCGGAACATGATTAGTTGATGCCTTAAAGTTATCTAAAACCGGCAAAATTTCTATTATCAAATTTGTATTGGCAAATTTTATCCAGTCTTCTTTTTGTATAATCATCTCTTTTTTTAAATTTTCATAGTCAGCTTGACTACGCATCCATCCATCAAGATTTTCTTTGACCTGATTTTTAAGCTCCTTTATTTTCTTTTTTTCTTTTATTTTCTCATCCTTCATATTATTTCTTTTAAAAATTTAACAAGCGCGATGTTTTCTTCGTAGTTCATTCTAATTGGCCCAAGTACTATAAATAATCCGTTTGTTCCAAGTTTTGTTGTTATAATCGAACACTTTTCGCTAAAAGGATTATCAGAACCAATGAGAATATTTATATCATTTTTTATACTTTTAAACAAGTCTGGTAATACTTCTTCCAGCCCGTCAACAATTTCCGAGATACTGCAAACAAGTTGGTACTCTCGAAATTCAGGTTGGGAAAATAAGTTGGAAATTCCGGTATAATAAATATTAACTTCAGAAAAACCAACGATAATTGCCGTGCCGGACATCTCTGAAATCGTTTTTGCCAGCTCTTTTGCCATCTGCTCTTTATCTTTTTTAAACTTATCTTTTATATTATCCAAAGTTTTTTGTTTATTTTTACTTAAAGGTTTATTTTTATAAAAAGTTTCAAGCCAAAATTTATAACCTTGTTCAGTTGGAATTCGTCCGGCTGAAGTATGGGGCTGGTAAAGATAATTTTCTTGCTCAAGCTCCATAAGTTCGTTCCTAACCGTAGCTGATGACACATCTAAACCTGTTTTTTCCACTAGAAAACTAGACCCAACCGGTTGTGCGGTTTTAATATAATTCCTAATAGTATAATCCAAAAGTTTTTGAGTTCTATCTTTCATGAGTTAATATTCTGTATCCTATAATTAGCACTCTCCTATTACGAGTGCTAATTTCATTATAAAATAATAAAAAACCTTGTCAAGTGCAAATAATCATAATAATGATTGACAATAGATTAATTTTATTTTAAGCTTAAAAAATTACAAAATAAAAATTAATTGAACACTACAATCTATAAGGAGAAAATATTATGAGAAAAAAAGTTGTTGTAAAAATTGGTGGAGCATTAAATGTTACAAACGGGGCTCCGAACTTGTCGTTTATTGAGGGGGTTGTAAAACAAGTTTCAGGGTTAATTGATAATTTTTGGTTTATTTTAGTTCTCTCGGGAGCTATCCCTATTGGTATTTCTATTTCAAGAGATAAAGAAATTAACCTATCACCGGAAGACAAGGCTCTTTATTCTATGATGGGACAAGCCGACCTTTTTAAAGCTTATATTGACGCTTTTAGAGAATACGGTGTTAAAGCCGGGTCCGGTAACTACACAACCAAAACTTTACAGAACGATTTCACTAGTGATGTCTTCCAAAAAGCTTATGCTAAAAAATTTGTTATTTTATCAAATGAAGCCGATAATGTTAATCCAGAAGAACTTGACGGAGATAACGATCCTTTGTCGGCAAAAACCACAATTATTGCTAAAGCAAATCATCTTATTATGATGACATCAATTGAAGACGGCATTGGATGTAATCTACATCAACAAAAAGGATTACGATGTATCAACAATATTATAAAAATCATAGAAAAAGATTCAATTACTACTAATTTTTTAGATCAAGTTGATAAAAGAACAACTTCAAGACCTGGAAGCAATGGTATTCGAATAAAACTAAAATCAGCTAGAACAGCATGCGAAGGAGGGACAAAAAAAGTATCCATAGTAAATGGGAATGAAAAAGATATTCTTCTAAAAATCCTTTTAGGCAAACAACTAAGGGGAACAACAATTATCCCCTAAAAAATAAAACGGGTATTTTCTAGAAATAAAACGGGCATGAACCATTTTTCGGTTCATGCCTTTTTAATTTTTCTATGGTGATCTATGGTACCTCCTTATACCACCCTATTGTCATTGGCGAAATGTTTAAAACTTATTTTCTTTTAAGTTTTTCCCAAACCACTAAAAGCGGGCTGGCTAGGAATATTGATGAGTACGTTCCTATTACTACTCCAATTATTAAAGCTAAAACAAAGCTTTTTATTGTTTCACCGCCAAAAAAGTACAGCGACGAAAGGACTAGAAGCGTTGTTACTGAAGTATAAACAGATCGAAGTAAATTTTGGTTTACACTTTTGTTAACGGTGTTATCAAAGTGATAGTCATAGTGTTTTAAATTTTCTCTGACCCTGTCAAAAATAACAATAGTGTCGTTTACTGAGTAACCTAAAATAGTAAGAAGAGCCGCTACGAATGGGGCATTAACCTCAATACTAAAAAATTTTCCTAAAAATACAAAAATACCAAGCACAATTAAAATGTCATGGAAAAGCGCTATAATCGCAATAACTCCGTACTTCCAAGAAGAAATTGGTTTGGAAACCTTTCTAAAGGCCCAGGAAATAAAAAGAATAATCATTAACAAGGCAATAATAATAGCGTAAATCGTCTTTGTTCTTAACTCTTGACCAATAACCGGACCAATAGAATCAAACCGTTTTTCAATTATCTTCTCTGCTGGCCTTGAATTAGCCGGCGCTATAACTTCGTCAGCATCTGTATTTTCAACAGCTAAAAGATCTAAAGTATGTTCATTTAATTTAGTCAAAATATTTTGATGAACATCTTCAGAAACATCTTTAAATCGCAGAAGCATCCCTTTCTCTCCAATGGGTTGAACGCTTATTTCACCAAGGTCCAAGTTTGATAGCTTATCTTTAACTTCCTGTGTACTAGAGCGATCACCAGTATATTCAATTTCAAGCAAACTTCCGCCGGTAAAATCAATTCCCAAGTTAAGTCCCCAAAAAATAAGACCGAAAACACTAAGAGTGACTAACGCTCCAGAGATAATAAAGTATATTTTTTTGTAGTTAATGATATTCATAAATTATTTTTTGGAAAATCCTTTCAGTAAAAGTCTGGTAACCACTACAGCGGAAAACATGCTCATTAAAATACCGATTCCAAGGGTAACAGCAAAACCTTTTACTATACTGGTAGAAAACCAAAATAAAATTAAACAGGTTAACAAAGTAGAAACATTTCCATCTCTAATTGATGGCCAAGCTCTAGCAAACCCATCTTCAACAAGCTGGATACCGCTTTTGCCTAAACGCTTTTCTTCTTTAATTCGTTCAAATATTAAAACATTAGCATCAACTGCCATGCCAATTGAAAGTACTAACCCAGCCAAACCAGCCAAAGTTAAGGTAATGCCAAGAAATTTAAAAATAGTTAAAGTAAACACTCCGTAAACAAAAAGCGCTACTACAGCTGAAAGTCCTTTAAACCTATAGATTACCAGAAGAAAAATTACTATAAAAAGAATACCATACAAGCCGGCTTGTAAACTTTTTTCAAGAGACGACTTACCAAGACTTGCGCCAACTGTATTTTGACTTATTAAATCTATTGGTACAGGTAAAGCTCCGGCGTTTAACCTTTGGGATAATAATTTAGCTTCATTTAAATCAAATTTTCCGGAGATAACCGCACTACCATCGCGAATTTGTTCATTCACAACCGGGGTGCTAATTGGTATTCCGTCTAAAAATATAGCCACTCTTTTACCAACATTTCTTTTTGTAATTTCTGCAAAAAGATCTTTCCCTTCTGCATCAAATGTAATCCCAACCTGTGGATCGTTAGTGTTCTGATCAAACTGAACCTGACTTCTTGAAAGTTGCTTACCGGATAGTCCTGTACTTTTCCACTGATCTCCGGGTGGGACAAAATCAGCTTCAGTTTTAGTTCTAATTAAAATATGAGCCGATCGCACCTCTGTATTGTCGGTTCCATCCGGCTGTAATCCGCCGCGAATTTCTTCTTTTTTAATAATATGGTAACCAAATTGAGTTTTAATAGGCTCTTCTGTAACACCGTCAACTTCTAAATTTTCGAAAATAGCTTTTTCAAACTCCGGAACCATCATTCCTCTGCCAGCAAAACCAAGTTCACCGCCCCTCTCCCCGCTTCCCGGATCTTCGGAAAATTCTTTAGCCAACTCTGCAAAATCCTCTCCTTCAGCTATCTTTTTAATTATATCTTGAGCTTTTACTAATGCTAATAAATTAAATTCTTTTAACTCTTTTTCTTCTTCTTCAGTTAACGCTCTAGCTGGTTCGTAATTTTCTTCCTTAAACTCTAGAATAGGAGTTTCACCGATCATTTTAATAGCTTCACTTACATTATGAACGCCAGCTAGTTCAACAACAATCCTCCAATTATCTCCGGAGTGATTGGTTTGAATAATTGGCTCTGAGACTCCAAAGGCATTTATTCTTCTTTCAATAACATCACGCACACCCTCAAGAGCGGCAGTTTTTTCTTTATCTCCTCCCTCAATATCCTGTAAATTAGCCTCATAAACCAAATGGGTTCCACCTTGTAAATCAAGCCCTAACCGAAAAGGAATATCTGGCATTTCCGGAATATTAGAATTCAAATAAGAGTTAACCTTGTCAACTCCTTTGTTATAATAATTTGGAGATACATAAGCAAAAGCGCCTGCGCTAACCAAAATAATAGCTAAAATTATCAAATGATATTTAGCTTTATACCTTTTTTGTCGATATGTTAATCTTGAAAAAATGTTTCTTAAATTCATAATTTTACTTTGTTGGTCTGATTTCGGAAAGTAGGATATTTTCTACCAAAATACCACGCGGATAAAAAATTCTTTCCAGCTCTTCTTTTAGTTGAATTTCAACCTCATCGCGCTTTAAGGATACAATCTCGTTAAAAGTATATTTAGAGGCAATAAGCCTGGTTCGACTTCTAACTGTTGGGCGAATTATTTTTTCAACAAATTCTTCGCCGATATTCTGCCACATATGCGGTATCTGATCAACATCAAGGCGAAGCAATATTGTTCCTTCAATAAGAGAAACTTTACCGTCTCCGGAAACTACTCTAACCGGCTCGTCTCCCATTACCTTTATTTTATTAATATCAAAATTCTTACTGATGTTATATTCCAGTGTTTGCGTATTAAATAGCTTTGCTTTTTGCCAAAAAGGAACCTTAAGATGAAGCCCCGGGCGTAAAACTTTTTTCAAAACTCCACGACCTAAATCATAAACACAAGCCACATAACCGGGTGGAACTTTAATAAAAAACCCTTTCAGTACATCTTCCATCACGAAAGAGTACATCATTTTATCTAAATTTTCAGACATAAAGTTTTAATTTATGGGGCTATCGTCAAACACCGCTTTTGATATAAATTTTTCAGATTTTAAGAAAATTTCTCTTTAAAAAATTTTGCTTATATAGTATATAGGCCAAATTTTTTAAAGAGAAATTTACCAAAATATGATAATTTAGGCGAAAGGGGTGTTTGTCGACAGCCCCTTGAAAATAAAAAAAATATTAACCAACAATCTTACTTTTTTGCTGGCTTAATAAACAACCTTAGTATTACTGACACAATAACTGTAAAAAAAATAGATGTCAAGATAAAAACAGATTTAACCGCCGGCAACATTATTAAAATAATAATACTGAATATTGGGAAAAGGTATTTAAAAAATATATCGGAAGACTGCAGAACGTTTTTTATTTTTCGTTGATTATACCAAATTTCTATAAATAAACTTATTCCCACTAACGACGCTAAAAAAATATTTTGTTCCTTCAAATCTATCCCCCAAAAAATCGTATTAATAAAATCCGGTTGGTATATCCCTTCGTAAATAGCATCAAGCTTATTGTTTATTCCTCCCATAAACACTTGATACAAAACAACCAAAACCAATGCTTGCACTCCTAAAACTATAGCCTTAGCCCATGGCCTAATCTTATATTTTTTCATTGCCAAACGCACCTCTGATTTCATTTTTTCCGGATCATGATTAAAATCTTTTTCTATTTTTCTAACCTCTTCTGCCAATTGCTCATAGCGAACCTTATTTCGCTGAGCAAAAAAAGTAAAAGGCAATAAAACAATCCTAAGTATTATAGTTAATCCAATAACTGCAAATCCTAAACTATAAATATCATGCCAACCATACAAAACTATAAGCAAATTCAAAAGAGGCTCATATAAAAAATCATTCCAAATTGTTAAAAGCATAAAATAGACTTGTTGCTTAATAAGCTATGTAGCGAAATTCCCAGATTTTGAGGAAATTTATTTGTAAAATTTTTTGCTTATGCCTTAGCATAGGTCAAAAATTTTACAGAGAAATTTACCAAAATATGGGGATTGCAGTAATAGCTTATTATGCAATAGGTCTATTAATTACGTTAATTTCTCCGCCCCTATCTTTAATCTTTGTCTTGATTCTTCTTGCCCTAAAATATTAGCGATTTCAAATGCTCCACCTGGGGTGAATTTTTTTCCTGATAAAGCAATCCTAATTGGCCAAAGAACTTGGCCATTTTTTAGATCCAGTTTTTTTACTAATCCTAATAGCTCTTCTTTAATATTTTCCTCGCTCCATTCCTTGATATTTTCAAAAACTGAAATCGCTTCTTTAAAAACTTTTAAAGACAGTTCCTTGGTTGCTTTCATTTTTTCATGAATAAATAAATCTGTATCATAATCCGGTAATTTGTTAAAAAAATCTATTGTCTCCGGAATTTCACCCAGAACCTCTACTCTTTGATGTAAAATTTTACTGATTTCATTTAAGTCTAAATCTTTTTCAATTTGTTTATAATATGGTAAAGCTAATTTATGAAACTCTTCCAAGCTTTTTCTTCTGATATGCTCTCCGTTTATCCAGCGTAGTTTTTGTTTGTCAAAAATAGCTGCGGCAACTCCCATTCTCTCAACAGAAAACTCTTGGACAAGTTCATCTAAAGTAAAAATCTCTTTTTCATCTTTTGGATGCCATCCTAAAAGAACGGAAAAATTTATTAAAGCCTCCGGTAAATATCCTTTTTCTTTATAGTTTTCAACCGCCACATCACCATGCCGTTTGCTTAATTTTCCGCCTTCTTCGCTTAAAGTTAAAGGAATATGAATAAACTTTGGCGCTTCCCAGCCAAAATCTTTATAAAGCAAAATATTTTTCGGAAACGACGGAATCCACTCCGATCCTCTTATAACATGGGTGATCTTCATTAGATAATCATCGACCACACTGGCAAATTGATAGGTTGGGACACCGTCGGACTTCATCAAAACATGATCATCCAACTCTTTAACATTAAATTCTATTTCTCCGCGAAGTTCATCTTGAACTATAATTTTCCCTTCCAAAGGCATTTTTTGCCGAATAACATACTGCTCGTTGTTATCTAATTTTTCTTTTACTTTTTCAGCGCTTAAATCACGACAATGATTATCGTAACGAGGCGCTTTTTTATTTACAGTTTGCTCCTCGCGTAATTTTCTCAATCTTTCGCTAGAGCAAAAACAATAATAAGCCTTATTATCATCTAGAAGTGTTTTAATATGCTTTTGATAGATATCCAACCGATTAGTCTGAGTATATGGTCCATATTCTCCGTTGATTCCCACTCCTTCGTTCGGCTTAAGTCCCAGCCAATCCAAAATCCCAGTCAAATTTTCAACCGCTCCTTTAACCTCTCTTTTTTGATCGGTATCTTCTATTCGCAAAATAAAATCCCCACCATCTTTCTTGGCGATCAAATAATCAAACAATACCGTTCGCACACTCCCAATATGCAAAAACCCGGTTGGACTAGGAGCGAAACGAGTTCTAATTTTTTTAATCATAAAATGTTTAAAATATTGAATATTTATGTATTTATCTTAACAAAGAAACATTTTTTTGTAAAATAAAAACCGCTACTCATCATAACGGTTTAATAATTTCTATTATAATTTTGTTTCCAGTTTCTTTTCTCTTTTGAATCTATCTAAAGCGAGTTGAATTAACTTATCGATTAATTCTGAGTACTTAATTCCGCTTAATTCCCATAGTTTGGGATACATGCTGACTTTTGTAAATCCGGGGATGGTATTGATTTCGTTAACCACTAATTGATTATCTTTGGTTAGAAAAAAATCAACTCGTGCCATTCCTTCGCACGCTAAAACTTTAAATGTCTTAATGGCTAAATCTTGGATTCTTTTTACTGTTTCCTCTTCAAGTTTAGCTGGCATTTCCAGTTTTGCGCCCTCGCTGTCAATATATTTTGCTTCATAAGAATAAAAATCTTTTTGTGGTAAAACTTCTCCGATAACCGAGGCGATTGGATTCTCGTTTCCTAAAACAGAGCATTCCAACTCTCGACCCTTCACGCTTTCTTCCAATAAAATTTTACTGTCATATTTAAAAGCTTCTTCTATGCTTAAATCAAACTCTCCTTCGTTCTCAATTTTACTTACTCCAACCGATGAACCGGCGTTGGCTGGCTTTACAAAAATAGGCAGTCCTAATTTTTCTCTTGCTTGAACAAAATTTATTTTATCTTTTTTATGTGCTTCTAAAATCAAAAACTTAGCGATCGCGATATCACTATCTCGAAGTAATCTTTTAGCAATATCTTTATCCATTCCAGCCGATGAACCAAGCACACTTGGTCCAACAAAAGGAATATCTGCTAATTTCAATAAGCCCTGTATTGTCCCGTCTTCACCAAAGGTTCCATGCAAAACCGGAAAAACCACATCTAAACTTTTTAAAGATTTTCCATTTTCTAAACTTATCAGCTGGTTTTCTTTTTTACCCAAAACCAAATTAACAGGCAAACCATTGTCTTTTAATTTAATCTCTTTAGGGTCATCAGCATTTTCCAAAAAATCATTTTCTTCATATAAAAACCACTCGCCTACTTTATTAATACCAATCAAAACAATCTCATATTTTTCTTTATCAGCTGCCTTAACGATATTTTTAGCTGACTGAAGCGAAACCTCATGTTCGGCTGATTTTCCTCCACAAATAATCCCTACTTTTAGTTTTTGTGACATAAATTTATTTTAATGTATATTAAAATGTATATTAAAATTATACTATATAAAGTAAAAATTACCAGCTTATTCTAACTCAAAAAATCGTTTATTTTTTTTCCTTTTAAAAATTAACTGGACAAAAAAGTATTAATTGTTACTATAAAAATATAAACAAAAAAATGTTCTTTATAGGAGGGCTACTGTGAATAAAAAATTAAGAAGCTTGATTGTTCTTGTTATTAGCGGAATTTTTGCTGGAATTATTGGTGTAGTATTAATGCCAGAAAAAAAGATAGGTACAATTGCCATCGTAACCTCAGCAGTAGTTGCTCAAATTATTTGGGATTTTGTTATAAACCCCTATTTAGAAAAAAGAATGCCAAAAGCTGCTTTTATAAGACCCAGATAATAAAATAAAAAAACAACAAAGACAAAGCCCCTTCTCACTAAGAGAAAGGGCTTTAAAAATTGTAAATAAAACTAATTATCCCTATAAATCCTCAAGCTATTAGTTATAACTGTAATGCTCGATAAGCTCATAGCAATAGCAGCCATCATTGGACTAATTAATCCAGCGATAGCAAGAGGAATTGCCACCACATTATAGAAAAATGCCCAGAAAAGATTTTGCTTGATAATTTTAAAGGTCTTTTTAGATAATTTTATAGCTTCAACTATTTTCCTAGGATCTCCTTTCATTAAAATAATATTCCCGGATTCTTTAGCAATATCGGTTCCTGCTCCCATGGCAATTCCAAGATCAGCTTGCACTAGCGATGGCGCATCGTTAATCCCATCGCCCACAAAAACAACTCGCTTGCCTTGCTCCTGCAACTTTTTAATTTCATTTTGTTTTTCATGAGGTAATACCTCGGCTAAATAATTCTTAATGTTAATTTCTTTTGCTACCGCGCTAGCGGCAATTTTATTGTCCCCGCTAATCATAATCGGCTCTAGATTTAATTCTTTAATTTGTTCTATTGCTTCCTTGGCCCCTTCTTTAATTTCATCGGCTATTAAAAATCCACCAATAATTTTATCTCCATGAACAAGAAAATTTATAGTTCCACCGGAATTACTGTACTTTTCTAAAATTTTTTTAGCCCAGCTTATATCTAAATTATTATTTTTAAGTAATTTAATGTTACCCAATAAAAGTTTTACCTTGTGTATTTTGCAAGCCCCGGCAATCCCCTGTCCGGAAATTTCTTCAAAGCCTTCAATCTCTGCAAACTGTATATCTTTATCCTTTATAAAATCATTAACCGCCTTTGACAAAGGATGCTCTGATAAATTAGCTAAAGACCCGCCTATTTTTAAAATATGTTTTTCTTCAAAATCATAATTTTCATTAACCAGAACCTCTTGAACTTTTGGCTCACCTTTAGTTAAAGTTCCTGTTTTATCTAAAACAACAACATCGATATTTTTTGCCTTTTCGAAACTCTCTCCGTTTTTAATTAAAATTCCTTTCCTGGCTCCAATGCTTGTTCCCACCATTACAGCTATTGGCGTGGCAATTCCAAGAGCACACGGACAAGCTATAATCAAAACCGCCACCCCGTTAATTAAAGCCAAAGGAAAATCTTTGCTTATAAAAAACCACCCTAGAAAAGATGCAATGGCAATTACAATAACGATTGGTACAAAAATTGCCGAAATCCTGTCAGCTAACTTTTGAATTGGAGCTTTATAATATTGAGCTTCTTCAACTGTTTTAATAATTTGGGCTAAAACTGTCCCCTCGCCCACCTCAGTTATTTTTATTTTAATAACTCCGTTTTCATTAATGGTTGCTCCAAACACTTTGTCTCCAACTTTTTTAGAAACCGGCAAACTCTCTCCGGTTAGCATTGATTCGCTTATGTTAGATTCACCTTCGATAACAACCCCGTCTAAAGGTATTTTTTCACTCGGCCTAACCAATAAAATATCACCAACTTTTATATCATTAATTTCAATTTCAATTTCCTTGCCATCGCTTGTTATTAATTTTGCTTTTTTTACTCCAAGCTCCATTAATTTTTTCATAGCTTGGCTGGCTCGTCCCTTGCTTTTTAGTTCTAAATATTTTCCCAATAATATTAAAGTAGTAATTGAAGCCGCGCTTTCAAAATATACTTCCTGGCCTACAAACATAGCATACAAACTATAAAAATAAGCAGTTAAAGTTCCCATGGAAATCAATGTATCCATGTTGGCTCTAAATCTTTTTAACTGCTCAAAAGCAACTTTATGAAATTTCCAGCCCAAAAAGAAAACAATAATAAATGTTAAATCGTGCTGAATCCAATTAGTCAAACTTACTCCCCAAAACTCTCCCGGGATTTCCCACATAAAAAACATTCTTATTACTATTGGTAAAGACAAAATAACAGATAAAATAACTCTTAATCTTTCCTTTTTAACATTCCCGTTATGATCATATTCATGACCACCGCTGTCTTCATGGTGATGACCTTCTTCTTGAATTCCGTAACCAGCCTTTACAATTGTTTCTTTTAATTTTTCACGGCTAACTCTATCTTCATCATATTCAACAACTGCTTTCTCGGTTGCATAATTAACGTCAGCCATTTTTACGCCTTCTTGTTTTTGCAAATCATGAGAAATATTAACCGCGCAACTGGCACAGTGCATTCCCGTAATTTTAATTGTTTCTTTTTTAGACATATAAATTTATTGTATCACAAACTTACCCCAAATAATCTCTCTCCAGCAGCTGAATTTAATTTCTCCTGTTTCAGTTGGAGTAAACTCTAAAATATTTTTTCCTCTTTGCAGTTGTTTTTTGTAAAATCCATGCAAAATAATCTGGTCTGCCAAGGTATGAATTACATCGTCTTTGACATCTATTATCCAGCGAACAGGCACACCTTTTTGAACAAAAAATGTGTTCGGCGAGTAGCTGTGGCCGGTTATGCTCATTTCAATTGTTTGATAATTTTTATTTTCATTATCTATAATAATATTATTTTGATTTTCTGTTTGTGGAGCAGAAAAAATATTGCGAACATCATAACCAAAAACAGATAAACTTCTATTTAATATAAACAAACCTAGAATTATCACTATAACGCCGGATATTTTTAACGCCTTTTTTATGATTGGTCCGCTTAAAAAAGATATAACACTGCCAAAACCAAACATTAGAGGAATTGTGCCAAGTGAATAAATAAACATTGCCAAAAATCCTTGAATAATATCCCCACTTGATAAGGCGTATAATTGCATGGCTTGAAGTGGTCCGCAGGGCATAAAGCCGGTTAAAAGACCTATCACAAGCGGTGCTTTTGGTTTTTTTGTGTTTTTATTACTAAAAATAAATTTAGCGATAAAAGACGGGGTGCTAATCTTAATCTTCTTGAATAAACTAAATTCACTTAGTAGTGATAAACCCATTAATACCATGAATACTCCAGCAACCAAAAGAACAAAACCGCTAAAGTGCGGGCTAATTGCAAAAAAAGATCCAACTCCACCCAAGACAGCCCCTGTTAAGGAATAAGAAATTAATCTTCCAAGATTATACTGAAAATGAGGAGATAAATTATTTTGTTTTTTATTCTTTGCTCCGCTATAGGCTGTGTATGCTGTTACAATTCCTCCACACATTCCAACACAGTGAAAACTGGTTAAAAGTCCAACAATAAAAATGAGTCCATAGCTTAAGTTTTTGTCATTTAGCCTGGAAAGGATTTCAAATAAACTAAAATGTTTAACCAAAAAATAAGCGCTAAAAAACAAAACCATCAAACCAATAGCTATTAGGAAATTATTAGCCGGCTTTTTATTTTTGCTAGCCAACGGATATTCTTCGCCTTTACTGTTAACTTTATAATTCAACCTTTCTATTTTTTCAAAAATTTCTTTTTCAGAAATTTTTTCTTCATCAAATTCAAGTTCACATTCTCCAGTTTGATAATCAACATTAATACTGTTTACTCCTTCTAAGCTTTCTACATCACTCTCAATTAAAGTCTTACAGCTTCGGCAATGCATACCGTCAACTGCTATGTTTATTTTTTTTAGCATAGTGGCTATTTATTATATAATTTAGTAACTTTTAAAATTTCCTCGGTCATTTGTTTTTTTAATTTTTCATTTTTTGACTGCATTGCATTTTTAAAACAACTTTTCAAATGTCCTTCCATTAAAGATTCATGGGCCGAACGAAGAAGCCCAATTACAGCTAAATTCTGTTGCATAATATCAATGCAATATTCTTTCTCCTCGCTCATTTTAATAATTTTATCAAGCATCCCGCGAGCCTTTTTAAGGGCTATTAAAGATTTGTCTTTGTGGTCTTTCATAATTTTTTATTATTTATTAAGGTACCCCCACCCCAGGTAAAGGTGTATTTTTATAATAATAAAAAATAAAAATCGTGTCAAGCTCTCTGGACAATAATCAATAAAAAAGTTATAATAAAACAAAACGCTCACTACAAGACAAGGAGGAGGGAAATGACAAATGAATCAATGAATTTTATACATTTTTTGTTAGAAGCTGACGGAATCCCTTTAGTACTGGCGATATTTATTTATTATCTCCTCAAACCACTAAAAAAACTTTCAAGGCTTGTTTTCCCTAAAAAAACAAGCCCAAAAACAAAGCAGAGGTTTAGTGATACAAAAATCAATATAAAAATCACTTAAGCAGCCCTTTGTAAAAATCCGGACTTTATTAGCCCGGATTTTTTTCTTTCCTTGCAGTTTTAGAAAAAAAATTATAGAATAAAGACAATATGTTAAAAGATTTCAAAAAAGAATTAGAAAAAAATAATAAAATACATTTACAAATAAAAGTTAGTACTAAAAAGCCAAAAACAGAAATTAAAGATTTAATGGAAAATAATACTATTAAAATAAATCTCTCTTCTCCTCCGGAAAAAGGTAAAGCTAATAAAGAGCTAATAAAATTTTTAAGCAAAGAATTTTCTATTAAAGAAAATAATATTCAAATAATCTCAGGTAAAACAGATAAATTAAAATTAGTCAGAATAACAGACTTATAATATGAATCAAGCTGATGACAATCGGATAACTTCATCCCAGGGGAAAGAAGAAGATAAAACTTTTGATGTTTCTTTACGTCCAAAAAAATTAAGCGACTATGTTGGACAAAAAAAGATAAAAGAAAATCTGGAGATCTTCATGGAAGCTGCTCGGCGTCGCAACGAACCTATTGAACATGTTTTATTATATGGTCCTCCCGGTCTTGGAAAGACCACATTGGCTCATATTATTGCTAGCGAAACAGGGAGCAGCATTAAAATTACCTCTGGTCCGGCTATTGAAAAAACCGGGGACTTAGCTGCTATTCTTACTAATCTACAAGAAGGCGATATTTTATTTATTGATGAAATTCATCGTTTAAATAAAACTATTGAAGAAATTCTTTATCCAGCTATGGAAGATTATGCTCTTGATATTATTATAGGCAAAGGTCCATCGGCCAGAACTCTCCGTCTTGAACTTCCTAAATTTACAATTATCGGCGCTACTACTAAGGTCGGTATGCTTTCTCACCCACTTCGTGATCGCTTTGGAAATATTTATCGTTTAAATTTTTATGAACACGAAGACATTGAAAAAATAATTTTACGAAATTCAAAAATTTTGAATGTTACTATAGAAGAAACCGCTACTAAAGAAGTTGCTAAACGCTCCCGTCGAACACCAAGAATTGCTAATCGTCTTTTAAAAAGAGTGCGGGATTTTGCCGAGGTAAAAGCAGACGGTATTGTCACAAAAAATATTTGCGATGACTCCCTAAATGCTCTTGAAGTGGACGAGTTAGGACTTGATGAAATTGATAGAAGAATCCTAAAAACAATTATTGAAAAATTTGACGGTGGACCAATCGGATTAAATACTCTGGCTGCCGCCACCTTTGAAGAAACCGACACCATTGAAGAAATGTACGAACCGTATCTAATGCAACTTGGTTTCCTACATCGCACCCCCAGAGGAAGAATAGCCACCGAAGACGCCTACCGACATCTGGGAATAGACCCACCAGATACCTTAATCTAGTCGAAAGCCCATAAAGTCGAAAGTCGTAAAGCCCGTTGACTTTTGACTTTATAGACCTTATAGACTTTTGACTAATCTTTATGTCTTTCACCTTATCGTTATTACTTATTCCCTACTTTATTTTCCTAATAATCTTTTTTATTTTTGCTTTTTTTGCTCTTTATCACATCTTCCGTTTTGGATTTAAATCGTTTTTCAGTATGCTGATGATTTCTTTATTTTTTGCAGGATCTGCATTTATTTTACTTACATCGCTTGGTATAATATCACAGATAAACTGGAAACAAACCGTAACGTTATTTTAAATATATTTCATATGTTTACTTTAAATAAAATTCCACATCAACAAAAAGACGAGAAAGTAATTCTCGTTTTAAGAAGGCATTGGTTTATCCTTTTTAAATATTTAATTTTATTTTTAATTACTACTTTCCTGCCAATTGCATCTTATATTTTAATAAAAGATTCAGGCTTTATTATTTCGGGAGATTTTGCAAAGGCCTTAATTACAATTATTCTCAGCTCTTACTATCTTAGTATGCTACTTTTCTTTTTTACAGCATTTGTAGACTACCACTTGGATGTTTGGATTGTTACTAACCACCGCATTTTAAATATTGAACAAAAAGCTCTTTTTTCTAGAGTAATTTCTGAATTAAAGCTGGAAAAAATCCAAGACATCACCTCTGAAGTACACGGAATAATTCCAACTTTTCTTGACTACGGAGATGTTCACATCCAAACAGCTGGCTCAGCCAATAGATTTATCTTTAAACAAATACCAGCCCCGGCCCATGCGCGTAAAAAAATTCTAACTCTTTTAAAGCAAAGCAAACATTTTGAAAAAGTAATAGCAGGGAAAGATAAAATTTCAACTTAAGTTTATTTAGGGACTATCTAACAGATTTTAATAAGCTTTTTATATCTTCCCTAGAGTATCCCTTGATAATAAATAAAAATGTAGCGTAAAACAAACCTGCTAAAGGAACTATAAAAATCCAACTAATAAATCCCTTTAAAAACACAACCATCGCAAACATTAAACTCGCTGTTATTATATTTTGAAGCATCCTGATTGAAAGTAATTTTTTATTATATTTAATCACTGTGTTAACATAGTATAATCCTAAGCCAAACATAACGCCCTGACTGACAATTGAAGCAATAGCTGCTCCAGCCAAGTTATATTTTGGAATTAAAATTAAATTTAAAACAACATTTATCAACATCGCTATTCCCATATTAGTGGTGTTTCTTTTTTGCTTGTTTGAGGCGTTCAAAAGTGAGCCAATCGGAAAATACAAAAATACAAAAATAAGAGAAACAGCTAATAAATTTAACGGTAAAATAGAGTTAATAAATTCCGTCCCATACAAAGAAATGATTATTTCTTCTGACAAAGAAATAGCCCCAAAACAAATTGGAACTGAAATAATCATTAAATAAATCATTGCTCGCTCAAAAGTTTCTTTTAATTTTTCTTTAGAGTGTTCAAAATAATTACTCATTGCCGGATAAATTGAAGCTACAAAAGCCGACGGGATAAACTGTAAAGCAAAAACAAATTTATTAGCCACCCCGTACCAACCAACATAAATATCCCCAGCCAGCTTGGAAAGTAAAATTGTATCGATGTGTGTATAAACTCTATTAAAAATCCCAGCCAAGAAAAATGGGGTTGCTATAACAAAAGCATATTTAACAAATTTTTTATCTATTGTTAATCTGAATTTAATTCCAGAAACTCTTTTAGCTAATGTAAATGAATAAACTGCATTTAAAAAGCTGGAAAAAGCCAACACACCGATTAAAAGAGGAATAGACTTAACAGTTAAAACTATTATTCCACCTAAAATAACAGTGATTACTTGATATAAAATTATCCCCAGAGCCTCAAATTTTAAAACTTGATGAGATCGAAGCAAAGCGTAAAAAGTCAAAGTTAAAGAATCAAAAAGCATCACAAGACTGGCTATATAAACAAGATTTTTAGTGAAGCTATCATAACCCATCAGATTAATAACAATAAAAATAGCAATCAAAGTAAAGACTGTAAAAATTAACTTTAAAGTAACGATATTATTAAAATACTTTTTTGCCTTTTCGTTATACTTCGCAACCTCACGAATTAGAATCGGGCTAAGCCCCATATCTACAAAAATAGAAAAAATCGTTGTAAAAGACAAGGCAAAAAAATACTTTCCAATTAATTCCGGGCCAATATTACGAGCAATTAAAGCAATATAAAAAAACGCCAAAATCTTTTGGAGCACAAAAGCAAAAGTTATATAAGCTGTATTTCTGGCAATCGACATAAAAAATGTAAAAGTAAAAACGACCTTTAAAATCGTTTATCTTATTATACTAATAATAATATTTAAAAACAAGGTTAAGTTTGACTAAAAGCCTTACCAGGAAAACCGGTAAGGCTTTTTTTATTTCAAAAACACCGCAAATTGCGGTGTTTTTGAAATATGTAAAATAAATTTAACGTTTTGACCATTGTGGGGCTCTTCTGGCTCTTTTTAGGCCTGGTTTTTTTCTTTCTTTTATGCGAGAGTCACGAGTTAAGAAGCCTTGTTTTCTGAGTGGTTTTCTGAAATTTGGATTGATTTCAAGTAAGGCCCTAGAGATACCGTGTCTGATGGCTTCGGCTTGTCCGATTTTTCCGCCGCCAGCTACCTTTGCCCAAATCTTTAATTTATCTCCTTGTCCGACTACTTTTAAAGGCGAAAGAATAATGTCTTGCACATCAGTGGTTGGAAAATATTCTTTAATATCTTTTTTATTAACTTCAATTTCTCCTTCTCCTTTTTTATAAAGACGAACTTGAGCTGAAGCACTTTTTCTTCTTCCAACTGCGTAAATATACTCTTTCTTATTTTTTTTAATAGCGCCTTCTTTAGACTCTTCTGTGTCGTCTTTTTCAGCTGTTTCTTCTACTTGCTCTTTTTTTTCATCTTTAATAACCTCTTCTTCAGTTGTTGTTTCTTCTTTTTTAATTGTTTTTTCTTCCGACATAATTTAATATAAGTCTAGCTTTTAAAGCTAAGTCTTTTTATCATTTCTTTTCTTAATTTATTTTTTGGTAACATTTTATAAACCGCTTTTTTCAAAACTTCACCGGGATTTTCTTTAAAAACATCGCCCATTACTTTTTCTTTAAGCCCGCCCGGGTAACCTGAATATTTATAATATTTTTTTTGATCCAATTTTTTTCCGGTAAATTTTAAATTCTTAATGTTTTCTATCTCCACAAAACTGCCTTTATCTTCATTATAAACAAAGTCAGGTTTATTTTTCCCACGTAAAAGATTAACAACTTCTGTTGCTACTCTTCCAGGACTTCTATCGCTAACATCTATTTTGTAAGTTTTTCTTTCCATAAAATATTTAAATTATACTAACTCTATTTGAACTATGTTCGCTCCGTCTCCTTGTCTTGTTCCAAGTTTTGTAATTCTTGTATAACCGCCATCTCTGTCTTTATATTTTTTTCCTAATTCAAGGGTTTTTTCAATTGCTTTTTTCTGAAGTAAATTCTTAATTAAAGTTCTTCGAGCTGTTAAATCACCTTTTTTAGAAATAGTTATCATTTTTTCAACCAACGATCTTACTGTTTTAGCTTTTGCGTCTGTTGTTTTAACTTTTTCATAAATTATAATACTGGACGCTAAATTCCTAAGCATCATTTCTCTTGGAGCCTTTTTTCTATCTAAAATTTTATTTTTATTTCTGTGTCGCATACATTCGTATCATTTAAACATTTAAACAAATTATTTTGTAGATTTTTTAGTTTCTTTATCGTCGTCTTGTTTTTTCCCCGCCACTTTATCAGATTTAATGAGGGCGGGATCCCGCTTTGGCGGTGATGTTTTCTTGCTTTCTGATTTTTTTGATTCTGCCTCTTCTTTTTCGTCGTCTTGTTTTTTTACTTTTTTGCTTTTTGATTTTTTTGATTCTGCCTCTTTATCATCATCTTGTTTTTTTGTTTTCTTGCTTTCTTGTTTTTTTGAGCCCAAGCTATTATCGATAAAAGTAAACTGTTGAACTAAAATTTCAGTTGCTTCTTTTAGCGCTTCTTCGGGAGTTAAAGATCCATCTATTTTAATATCTAGAATAATATTTTCGTAGTTAGTCATCTGCTCAACACGAGCATTTTTTATATTTAACCCAACTTTTTCTATTGGACTAAAGAAAGAATCAATAGCAATAACTCCAATCTCTTTTTCTCCTCCCCTGTCTTCGATCGGCCAATAACCTCTTCCTTTTTTAACAAATATATCCATCTTTATCTCTGATTTTTTATCTGTTAAGGTCGCAATATGAGCATCTTTACTAACGATCTCCACATCGCTTGTTGTTTTAATATCTTTGGCTGTTACTTCTTTTTTCCCTTTTATCTCTAATCTGAGCTTTACATCCTCGTCTGTATGAACCTTAAAGCGAAGTTGTTTTAAATTAAGAATAATTTCTACCACATCCTCCAAAACATTAGGCATAGTAGAAAACTCATGTTGAACGCCTTTTATTTTAACCGCGTAAACAGCTCCACCTTCCAAAGAAGAAAGAAGAACTCTTTTTAATGCGTTTCCCAAAGTTATACCATAACCGGGGTAACATGGTCCAATAGTAACTTCGTAGTTATTATCGGCTATTTCTTTAAAATCAATTTTTCGAGGAAGACTAATGCTCATAGAAATAAAATCTATTTAAATAATAAGTTATATTTAACGAGAATAAAATTCAATAATCATTTTAGTGTCAAAACCTTGATCCATTTCACTTATCGATGGGTTTGACAAAATTTTTATCTCCATTTTTTCCTTATCAAAATTAATCCAACTTGGAATTTCTTGTCCCTTTTTCCCTTTTAGCGATTCTTTCAAGTTTTTGAAAAAATTTTTATCTTTTTTTGATTCTTTAATTTTAATAATATCTCCAATACTTACTTGGCAAGACGGGATATCTGTTTTATATTTATTAAGAAAAAAATGTCCATGTCCCACTAACTGCTTGGCTTGCTTTCTGGAGCTAGCTATACCTGAGCGATAAACAACATTATCTAACCTTGCTTCCAATAAATTTATTAAATTTTCGCTAACGTTACCCTTAGAGCTAATAGCTTTTTCGTAATATTTTTTAAACACCTTTTCCAAAACACCATAGATCTTTTTGGCTTTTTGCTTTTCTCTAAGCTGTTTTCCGTATTCACTTATCTTTCTACGAGTATTTTTTATTCCATGAAGTCCCGGAGGATAGTTTCTTTTCACAATAGCACACTTCGGAGATAAACATCTTTCTCCTTTTAGCATTAATTTCTTGCCTTCTCTTCGACAAATTTTACATTGTGGCTGTTTTAACATAAATTTATGTTAGACTTATTATGCAACAAGTCTATTAAACCCTTCTTGGTTTTCTTTGACGACATCCGTTGTGTGGAATCGGCGTCATATCTTTTATTGAAATAATATTAATTCCGTTAGCGTTCAAGGCTCTAACAGCACTATCCCTTCCCGGACCAACACCCTTTACAGTTACCTGAACATTTTTTAAACCGTAAACTTTTGATTTTTCCGCTACTGCTTTGACAATCACTCCAGCAGCATAAGGCGTTGCCTTTTTAGGCCCCTTAAAACCGTTAACACCCGCGCTTGACCAAGCCAAAACATTACCGCTTTGATCGGTTAATGTAACGATAGTATTATTATAACTGGCTTTAATATAAGCTCTACCGGTAGTAATCGTTTTTATTTCTTTCTTTTTTTTAGTTTTTTGCATCGTAATTGTATGTTATGTGTTTTATGTTATGTGTTACATGTTCTATGTTTTCTGTGCAGCCATTTTTCGTCCGGATCCCATTGTTGACCTCTTATTTCCACGCAAAGTTCTGTTATTAGTCTTTGTTCTCTGCCCTCTTGCCGGTAACCCTTTAGCATGCCTAGTCCCACGAAAACATCTGATTTCTTTGTATCTTTTTATATTAAAAGAAATATCTCTTCTTAAATCTCCTTCAACATTATATTTTTTTTCAATTATTACTCTTAATTTATTTTCATCCTCCTCGGATAAAGCATGCACTCTGATGCTTGGATCAACACCCGCTTCTTCCAAAACTTTATTTGATAAAACTCTACCAATACCATAAATATAAGTTAAAGCTATTTCAACTCTTTTTTCTTTTGGTAAATTTATTCCAGCTATTCTCGCCATAAAAAATAAATATTAAATTACCCTTGCCTTTGTTTGTGCTTAGGGTTTTTACAAATTATATGAACTCTTTTCTTGCGTCTTACTGACTGACAGTCTCGACACATTTTTTTAACTGAAGTTCTAACTTTCATAATCTAGTTGGTCCCGCTTGGCGGGATCCCGCCTTCATTAAATTAAATTTAGGTGGCTGGATAGTTACTAATTTAGAATCTATAGGTAATTCTTCCTTTAGTTAAATCGTACGGGGTCATTTCAACCTTCACTTTATCACCCGGTAAAATTCTAATTCTAAACATTCTCATCTTTCCGGAAAGATGCGCTAAGACCATATGTCCGTTTTCAAGCTCAACCTTAAAAGTCGCCGCTGGCAACAGCTCTAAAACTGTTCCTTTGGCTTCAATAAAATTTTTGCTATCCGGAGTTTCTTTATTTTTATTTTTTCCCATAAAAACAAATAAAGACCTGGGCTATTTAAAAAACCCTGTCTATAAAATTAATATTAAATGAATAAAAAAAATATGTCAAGGGCTTACGCCCGTATCTGTAATACATCTTTAAAAATAATATTTTTGCCTTGTTTTTTAACATTAAAGCTACTGTAAAATAGTCTGACATTCCATAATTTTACATAAATCTTCAAAAGAAGAACTTTCTGCTTTTTCGTATTGCTCTTTAGCTAACTTTTTAGACTTATCAAATTTATCAAAAATCTGACTCTTAAGTTTTTCAAGAACTTTCTCAGGTATTGTTTTACTAAGCAATTTATATTGCTCCTCCATATGCTGTTTCCTATTGTCTATAAAACCGACTTGAAAAAATAAAAAATTACGCATTCGTTTCGTATAATTATCCTTTTTTTTATTATCAATCTCATCTAATTTTTCAGACTCTATTATTTCCTTAGTTATATCGCTATTGTCTTCCCAGAAGAGTCTATGTCCTTCGGCAATAAATTTTTCACTATCACAACCTATCATACCAAGATCTGACCAAGCTAAAATCCTATCGTCAAGTGGAGTCTCGTCTGCTAAATTTGGCTGATACAATTTATTATCCTTAAAACCAGGGACCGTTACATTTATCCCATCCATAGACTTAACTTCTTTAACGGTAAAAACATTATATTTCTTCATTTCATCCTTTGCATAATCGGCGCTTAATTGCTCATTAGTAACAATATGTCTTTTTCTTACCCCTTCATTATTTAATTCATAACCCTGAACAACATCATGAGCGCAAGCTTTCAATAAACCGATTTGCTGAGTTCGTTCATTCATGTCTCCAGATTCCACAAAAATTTTTGAAATTTCTTTATATATCTCCACTACATCTTTAGTGTGTTGTCGATCATGAAAATATCTTCTATCTGCAATTTTAAATTCTTCATCTTGCTCAGAAGAATCTTCAAAGTCTTCTTTTAACTTTTTATCTATTCCCTTTTTAATTTCATCAACTGCTTTCTTTAAAATTTCTGTGGAATTTTCTATGGAGGGAAATTCAATTAAATTATTCATAATTTATTTATATATATTATGACTATCTCCACGCCTTTCCTTGTCGTACTAATAGCTTCTCTGCCTGTAAAGGTCGTGCCATTACTTCTTTTACGATCTGCTCTAAACGCATTCCTTGAGAGCCTTTTATTAAAATTAAATCTCCCTTAGAAATTCGTTCTTGTAAAAATCGCCCGGCTTTTTCGTTGTCGGAAAAATTAAAAACTTTATCCTTACTCATGCCGGCTGAAATTGCGCTAGCGGCTATTTCACGAGACGCTTCGCCCTTGGTGATTAAAATGTCTATTCCATTCTGCGCCACGCTAAGACCAACCTGTTTATGTCCTTCTTCAGTGTAACTACCAAGCTCCAGCATATCACCCAGTACAACGATTTTTTTTGCGTGTTCAGGTAGCTCAATTTCTTGCATAATTTCCAGAGCTGATTTAACTGAATCAGGAGAAGAGTTATAAGTATCGTCTATTATTAAAGACTGCTTAATACCCTTAATTAAATTCATTCTTCCTTTTGGTGGAGAAAACTTATTTAAAGATTCAACAATATCCAGTAAATTTATTTCGTAAATTGTGCCTATTGCTATTGCTGAAAGAACACTGTATATCTGCCCATAACCTAAAATCTTCGGCACAAAAACAGGGACAACTCTTCCCTCAAATATAACCTTAAAGGACATTCCATTTGGTTTTCCATTCTTATAACTAATCGTAGCATCACTACATCTAACCTGAGCGCTTCCATCAAACCCAAAACTTAAAACTTTGGCTTTTGTTTTATCTCTCATTCTCCAAACAATTTCACTATCACGATTTAAAAGAGCAAAATTATTATCCTTTAAATGCTCAATTATTTTTCTCTTTTCTTTTTCAATTTTCTTTAAACTTTTAAAAAATTCAAAATGAACTTCGCTAACGCTGGTAACAACCCCGATATCGCAAGGAGCAAGTTTAACCAAATAACCAATATCCCCCACTTTATCAGCTCCCATCTCTAAAATTAATTTCTGTGGATAACTTTTATCCTCTATTAAAATAAGTTTTAGCGCCTTTAAAAATACCTTTAACCATCCAACAGACGATTTAGCAGGGCTGCTTTCCCCAATTATGGTTAACGGCACGCCTATCTCATTGTTATAGTTTTTAATACTGGCCCTAACATTTGAGTGTTTTTCCAAAACAGCTTTCACAGCCTCCTTGGTAGATGTTTTACCAACACTGCCGGTAATACCGATGACATCTGGATCATACTTCTTAAGTATAGCCTTGGATAATATTTTTAAAATATATTGGATAACAAATTTCATAAATAATTTTTAAGATTTAATGGGACTATTATCAAACACCAGATTAGATATAAATTTTCAGATTTTGAGGAAATTTCTCTTTAAAAAATTTTGCTTATATAGCATATAGGCCAAATTTTTTAAAGAGAAATTTACCAAAATATGGGAATTTAGAATAATTTGGTGTTTGATAATAGTCCCTTAATACTCCGGTTCTACTTCATAATAATTTAGCATAAATTTTGCTAATCTGCCAAAGAGCGGAGCAGCTGAACTTTCGGCCCAAATTACGTCTTTGGGATTATCTATTCTAACTAGCATCACGAACTTCGGATTTTCTACCGGGGCAAATCCGATAAACGATCCAATTGTTTCGTCTTCCTTATATCCTCCGCCTTCTTCTTTTGGGACTTGAGCTGTTCCGGTTTTTCCTGCCACATAATACCCCTCCACTCCGGCACGTTTACCATGACCCTTTTTCACAACCGAGGCCAACATCCCGGAAACTAACGCCGATGTTTTACTTGATATAACTCTTCTTATTTCTTTTGGCTCTGTTTTATTTTCTACGTTATTTGGGGATATAATTTTTTTAACTATAAAAGGCTTCATTAACACTCCACCGTTTGCAATGGCCCCAAAAGAGCTAACGAGCTGAAGAGGGGTAGTGGAAATTCCTTGTCCAAACGAAGCCGTAGCGCTATAAATCTCTTGCTTTTTACTTAAAGCTTTTATATCTCCTCGCGACTCCGGGTTTAAATCTACACCGCTTAAACTGCCGAATCCAAAATCTTCTACATATTTTTTAAATTTATCTTTTCCGATTTGATTTAAAATAAAAATAGTTCCGGTATTTAACGACTCCTCTAATACATTAGTCATATTCTGAATTTCGTGTGATTTAAAGTCAGAGTTACAGATTATTTCCACTCCAACTTTGATACACCCTGCATCATAGTAAGTAGTATTAGGAGAAATTTTGCCTGCGTCAAGCCCGGCCGCCACTGTGATAGGCTTAAATATGGATCCAGGCTCATATTGAGTGGCTACTGCGGGATTGTTAAATACGCTGATATCTTCCTCTTGAAAATAATAATTAGCATCATAATTTGGCTCGCTGCACATCGCGATAATCGCGCCGGTTACAGGATTCATAATTACCACCATTCCGCTATCGGCGTCGTGTGCTTCAACTGATTTCCTTAACTCCTCGCAGGCTTTAAACTGAATAGATCTATCTATAGTCAAAACCAAATCACTGCCAGACTCAGCCGATGTAATCTTAGAGTTATTAGTCGAAAGAAAATATCCTAAAGCATCTTTTTTCCCACAAACTGAGCCGGGCTTTCCTCTTAAAATTTCATCAAAATAACCCTCTACTCCATAACGACCTTTTTGGCCTTCATCACTATGACCAACGAATCCTGAAATCTGACTCAACATACTACTCTCGGGGTAGTATCTGAAATTTTCATTAACATAACCAATCCCACGTTCCTTTAAAGCTAAAATCTCATCAAGATTTTCTTTTGAAACTTGCTTGGCAATAACTTTATAGCGAGACTTTTTATCAGCTAATTTTTCCTTTAAATCTTTTATTTTACTCTCTAAAAACTCCTCCATCTCTTCCTCGCTATAATCATCATCGTAATCATCGTCGTCGTGTTTATCGTCGTCTTGTTTTTTTGCTTTCTTGTTTTCTTGTTTTTTTTCCTCTATCCACAAGGGCTTCAATATTTCACTTAATTTCTTTGTTAACTCAAGATAATTATCAATAATCGCCGGGTCAGCATACACCAAAGCCAATTCATGATTAACAGCCACAGGGTACAGCTCGTCGCTGAATTTATCCTCTAAAAAAATCCGTCCTCGCTTCGGAGTGATTTTCTTATAAATATCGTGCTGATCAGAAGATGCTTCAACAAAAAAATTACCGTTTATAACCTGGAGATTAAACAACTTCAACAATATCAAAAAATTAAACAAAAAAATAATCGCTAGAACAATATTAAGACGATTATTTTTTTTCTTTCTTCGCGTTTTTTTATTAAAAACCATCACTTTTAATGAGATTTTTAAAACTTTTGTGATATTGCAGATTATCTCAACCGTCCCAAATATCCCATTATTTAGCTACTGCCACTGCTTCTTTTGTTTTTAAATATTCCATTTTTTCCACAGCTACCATTTTTAAGTCTTCCAAACGATCGTTAACGCTCGCCAAAGACTGTAATTCAGACGCCTTCAACTCCAGTGATTCTTTTGCCTCTTTCAAATTACTAATTTCCTTTTTTAAATCGTTCATCTTATAAGCTGAAGTTGATTTTTCATTTACCTGCAATAAATAAAAAACTCCTATTCCTATTAAAAAACAAATGCAAAGCATTTTAAAAAGATAATTGTTACTTTTCTTTTTTCTCCTAATATTTCTTTTTTTTCTCGTTCTTGGCATATTTTTAAATATTTTACTTCCTCTCTTAACTGTATATTGTAATTATCTCTGCAGCGAGGACTGTCTGAGCGAAGCGAGTTCCGCAGCAAAGAAATAAATAATCTTGCCAGCACCCGCCTTTAATAAAATCACACTTTCTCAACAACTCTCATCTTTGCACTCCTAGCCCTTTTATTATTTTTAATTTCTGCCCATTTGGGTTTAATTACTTTTTTATTAATTAACTTTATCTTAAACTCGATTAAGGGGCTAAAAGAAGTTTCTCCTTCTCCTTCTAACCCCTTGACACGACAAGCATTATGAATATTAACTGCGATACTTCTGAAAAAATATTTAACGATTCTGTCTTCCAAAGAATGAAATGTAATGATTACCAACCTTCCACCAGGATTTAAAACTTCAACTGCTTGAGGTAAAAACCTTTCTATAACCCCAAGCTCATCGTTAACCGCTATTCTAAGAGCCTGAAAGATTTTTGTGGCCGGATGAATTTTACCTCGTCTTTTCTTTACCTTTTGAATAACATCTGATAACTGAAAGGTTGTTTTAATGGACTTTTTTTCCCGCTCTTCTATTATTTTTTTAGCTATTTTTTTACCTAACCATTCTTCACCATATTCTTCAAAGATTTTTACAAGTTCTGATTCACTCCATTTATTAACAATATCTTCAGCGCTCAACTTTGCTTTTATATCGTATCTCATATCAAGCGGAGCATCTCTTAAAAAACTAAACCCTCGCTCTTCATCTTCGATCTGATCAGAAGAAAATCCAAAGTCCGCTATAATTCCATCAACAGGGTAAAAATTATTATTTTTAACGATCTTCTTTAAATTTACAAAGTTATCTTGTACTAATATTAGATTTTGTGTTTTGTGTTTTGTGTTTTGTGTTTTAAATCTTTTGATCGCTTCTTTGTCTGCGTCTATGGCTAACAGTTTTCCGCTTGGTTCTATCTTCTCTAAAATGGCTCTAGCGTGCCCACCTCCACCTAAAGTACAATCAACAATTCTTTGTCCTGGCTTTAAATTTAAACTTTCAACCGCCTCCTCTAACAAAACTGATTTATGCACACTATCTTTCATGTAAATATATTCTAAATTAATGACTAAATTCCTATCTCCATATCTCCCAGCTTCTCCGCAATACTGCTTGAATCTTTTTCTGTTTTGGCTCTGTATGTTTCCCAGGTTTTTTCATCCCAAATTTCCAAACGGTTATAAAGTCCGGCAACCACGACTTTCTTTTTTACTTTTCCGTATTTTCGCAAATACTCCGGCAAAACCACTCTGCCCTGCTTATCGATCCTAACATCCATTGCGCCGGAAAGCATTAAACGAGCAAAAGCCCGCGCATTTGCTTGGGCTATTGGTAATGATGCTAATTTATCAGCTAATTTTTGCCATTCTTTTTTTGTATATAAAAATAAACAATTATCAAGTCCGCGAGTAACTACCGCTCCTTTCGCCAAATCACCACGAAATTTAACCGGAACTGCCAGCCGTCCTTTTTCATCAACATTATGTTTGTACTCACCAATGAACATAAATTATATAAACATTAAACATTTTTATTATAAAAATATTTATAAACAGGTAAAAAATCTTAATCTGGTTTTATTCTTGCTTTAAATTGTCTTGCCGTTTTATCTTAAAACGGTCCTAAGACCTTACCTATGAGGAGGGGGTTGCTTATTTTCTAGCTTACCCCCGAGGTGGGTCTGTTTTTAGCAGGCGCATTGTTGCACCTCCATTGTTTGTCTTTGCGTTTTCATGTATTCCCGATGCATTGCTATGCGTTCAGGGCTGAATCTTTCTTGCTTGCAACTTTCACAGAAACCGTAACTAGGTTTTGCACCAGCGGCTAACAAATCTAAACAAATTTCATCTTTTTTGCTGCATTCCACTCTTTCCCCTTTCACGAAATATGCATAAATATTATCGCAATCAAGGCATATGCTAACAACGTTTGAGATAATTTTTCCTGCCATTCCTGATGATGTCATTTTTCCGTCCTCCATTGATTTAGATTTCTTTTTCGCAAAGACTATTATTTTTAGACCCACGGCTCAGTAATCTTTAGTTTTAAAAAATTACTATGCAGTAGATCTCTATTTTAATGTTCGTGTTGTTCTAAAAGTTATCCCCATATTTCCCCACAATCCTCCATCTGATTACTATTATACTCCACCCCAAAACCACCGTCAACCCTATTTATCCACAATTAAAAAAAGAGGAGCGTTCCTCTTTTTTTAAAAAAATGGTTAATTGTAATTTTTAATCTTATTTTTTCTCGGCAAATCCTAATACTTGTCCGCAAGCGCATCACAAAAGCTACCTTCCTTTGGATGTGATTTGATGACTAGTATTTTTTTTCCGCCAGAGGCGGACCAGCCTCTGGCTGGCATATTTTCTGTATTATGCATATTTATTAAGTTAAAATTTATAAAAATTTACTTTTTATTTTAAAATATTCTTGACGATTTTTAAGCCGATTTTATCGTATGGAGGAAACCTTGGCATATCAAATAAAGTGGTATGCCTTAGTACGCTTCGCTTATTAGAAAAAGTTTCAAAGCTATATTTGCCATGATATTTTCCAATACCACTTGTTCCAACGCCTCCAAAAGGGAGATCTGTTGAAGTAATATGAATTAAAGTATCATTAACACATACTCCTCCAGATGAAGTTTTATTTATAATTTTGTTTTGTAACTTCTTATTGCGTGAAAAAATATACATTGCTAAAGGCTTTGGACGTGAATTAATAAACTCAATTGCCCTGTCAATATCTGAATATTCTATCAAAGGTAAAATTGGACCAAATATCTCCTCTTGCATAATCTTACTTTCCAGAGGAGCATTTACAATAATCGTTGGCGCTATATATAATTCTTTAGAAGATGTTTTTCCACCAGAGATAACTTTTCCATCTTTTAGATAATCGGAAAGACGATTAAAATGATATTTGTTTATGATTCGACCATATTCTTTTGACTTACTTGGATTTTCTCCATAAAATTTAACGATTTTTTCTTTCATTGATTTCACGAGGTCTTCTTTGATATCCTTATGGACCAATAAATAATCAGGCGCAATACAAGTTTGTCCGGCATTTAAAAATTTCCCCCATATAACTCTAGAGGCTGTTTTTTCAAGATTGCATTCTTTGTCTATAATGCACGGGCTTTTACCTCCAAGTTCCAATGTTAGCGGTGTCAGGTTTTCAGCAGCTGCTCGCATAACAATTTTTCCAACAAGCTCTCCGCCGGTAAAAAAAATATAATCAAATTTTTCCTTTAATAGTGACTGAGAAACACTAGCATCACCTTGCACTACCGATATATACTCTTCATTAAAATATTTATCCATCATTTCCTGAAGAACTAGCGCCGTGTTATTAGAAATCTCCGAGGGTTTGATTACTGCGCAATTACCCGCAGATATCGCTCCAATCAAAGGAGAAATAATTAATCCAAATGGATAATTCCATGGTCCAATTATTAACGATACGCCAAAAGGCTCACTAACAACAAAACCTTTGCTAAAATAGAATAATTTTGGAGATTTTACCTTTTTTGGCTTTGCCCATTTTTTAAGATTTTTAATGGCATGAGATATCTCGTTTAAGCAAAAACCGATCTCACTTGTATATGAATCCATCTCACATTTATGAAGATCCTTAAACAGAGCTGCGTTAATTTTAGGTTCATATTCAATAATTGCAGATTTCAACTTTTTTAACTGTTTTATTCGAAAATCAATATTCTTAGTTTTATGCATGTTAAAAAATTCCCTTTGTTTTGCTAGCGAATTATTGATTGTTTGAGTCATATTTTTTATTTTTTTGTTTTAGGCCTTACCTTGACCGCTTATTTTTTGGACTTCTGTTCTGAAAAAAAAGTAAGTAAGATATAGTGTCCGATTATTCCAATTCCCCACCCCAGAATCGGCCAATAAAACCAAAGGTTCTCCGGCGTTGTGATCAGATTGACAACTATCAGTAAAATATTAACAAGAACATAAACCACTAAGTGGACATAAAACGTCGTTTTGACTGCTTTCGCTTCCATCTCCTGGCAATTTTGTTGATTTTTTTTTGATAAAATGTTTTTGATCATAATGTTTCTTTTAGTATTATTAATTAATGCTTTTTTCTTAAAACTTCCTCCGCGCAAAACCAGCCGCTTAAAATAGCGCCGGTAAATCCGCCGCCGGGCATTGTCCAGGCGGAAGCAAAGTATAAATTTTCAATTAAAGATTTATTTTGAATTCTCTTTAGACCGGCTTGCTTAGGTGTTTGAGCATAACCATACTGGGCGCCATCAGTATTGAGCGTAAATCTTTGTATGGTCTTTGAGGTGCCAACTTCATAATAGTCAATTTCATCTTTAACTCCAGGTATTACTTTTTCCAGCCGCTCAAAAAAGATTTGGGCAATTTCTTCCTTCTTATTTTTATACTCCTCCGGACTCAAATTTTCCCAATCAGATAAATAATCCACCGTACAAATAACACCAAAGCTCTTATCCGGAGGCGTTAAGCCGGAATCAATCTGGCTGTAATCAACAAACACAATATTCCTTTTGGAAAAATCACCGTGATGATTTGTAATCATGTCTTTTTGACTTTTCACGCTCTCATCAAATATGAAAGTTGAATAATGCTTATTCCCCAATTCTTTAACCGGCCTTTTGAAACCGATATATACTGAAATAAGCGAACATGATGTTTCTAATTTTTCTGTTTTATTTTTTAACTTTTGGCTCACTCCCGGGGCAAGTAAAGTATTTGCCACATCAGGAATTGCCGCGTTGGCAATAATGGTATTTGCAAAGACCTTGTTTGTTTCTCCGGTTTTATTAAACGTTCCTTGATATTCAACACCTATAGCTTTGTTATTTTCTGTAATTATTTTTGTAACGAGATTCTGGAATATTACCTCCCCGTTGTTATTTTTAATAACTTGAGCCAGATAATCAGAAAGTTTTTGCGAACCGCCTTTTATAAAATAACCGCCGTGATAGTAACCGCCCTGCCCGGCACTATAATACAGCAGTGACATGGTATGAGGATTGTCATGGTAATACTGTAGATTAGCCAAAAGTACCAGTTTTAGATCTTCGTTATTTATAATTGAATCCAAAAATTTCCCTAGCGTTTTTGACTGATAACGAAGTATATATGGGAAAACAGCAGGAAAAATCGGCATAAGCAATAATAGTTTCCAATTTTCCCGTGGGAGTCTTTTTATCTCCTTGCGAATACCATGTATTGTTCGGAAATATTTTTTGATCCCTTTTTCCTCTCCAGGAAACTCCTCTGTTAAAACTTGAATTGCTTTAGCTGTGTTATCCGGAACAACAATATCCACTCTACTGTTAGTAAAACGATAAAATTCTGGAAGTTTTAGAAGCTTGATATTATCAAATACTCCCAGGTCATGAAAGATTTTCGTTTTAATATCGCTTTTATCAAGCCCGTCCATCTCATGCAACCCAACTTCCATAATATAATCTTTTCTTTTAAACGTAGTGGCGCAGCCACCGGGAATAATATGCTGCTCAATAAGCAATACCCTTTTTCCTTCTTTGGAAAGTTTTGCTCCGGCAGTGAGCCCTCCCAGACCTGATCCAATAATTATTACATCGTATTTGTCCATATTATTTAAGAATTAAAAATTTTAGCAAGATGTTTAGTATCAATAGCGATATGTAAACGTTTTTCTATAATTGTAAGTATCCTGAGTAGTTGTTCCTGTTCTTTTTTAGTAAAAGATTTATATAAATTTTTTACTGCCTTATCAAATAAAGGAATAACTTTTTTTAGAACTTTGCCTGCTTTTGGAGTTAGGGAAAAATACCAGAACCTTTTATCTTCCTTTTTAACAACTCTTTTAATAAATCCGTTTTTTTCTAAAACTTTGGTTTTTTGGGTAATACTTGCCAAGGATCCTTGCATACATTTTGCTAACTCAGAAGTTGTGTTTGCGCCCTTTCGGATATGCGCTAAAATAGCATATGTTTTTACAGTCAGTCCAACTCTTTTAAAAATTTCTTCCCCTGTTTTTTCTAAAAGCGCTGTAACGACAAAAAATTGCTCGGTAATTTCAGTTTGCCTACTCATAATTAGATAGTAAATTATATAAATAGTTTATATTATAAAGTATATACTTTTTATTAATATGCGTCAAATTTTTTTATCTTTTAAAAATAAAATATCCCGCCTTAAGGAGCGGGATTAAAATTTAATTATATACTTAATTCAAATATGAAAACTGGGAGACAAGATTCACCCGTACGCTCCGCTCCCAGGTATTGGTGTGCCTTCTTGGGATAAACTTCTCATCCCTTTTTTATTTATGCGGAGAGGACAGGATTCCCTCTGCGCTTCGCTTCAAGGATAAACTTCTCATCCCTTTTTTATTTATGCGGAGAGGACAGGATTCCCTCTGCGCTTCGCTTCAAGGATAAACTTCTCATCCCTTTTTTATTTATGCGGAGAGGACAGGATTCCCTCTGCGC
>JABIDK010000005.1 GCA_018651725.1 Candidatus Falkowiibacteriota bacterium
ACTAATACTGGTAAACTAGAGTCTGGAAGAGGCAAGCGGAATTGCTGGTGTAGGGGTCAAATCCGTTAATATCAGCAGGAACACCAAATGCGAAGTCAGCTTGCTAGAACATGTCTGACGCTGAGAGACGAAATCGTGGGGAGCGAATGGGATTAGATACCCCAGTAGTCCACGCCGTAAACGATGGATACTAAATATTGGTAGTTTCGACCCTATCAGTGTTGTCTAACTAAGGTAACCTCTTAAGTATCCCGCCTGGGAAGTACGGCCGCAAGGCTAAAACTCAAAGGAATTGACGGGGACTCGCACAAGCGGTGGATCATGTGGTTTAATTCGACATTAAGCGAGGAACCTCACCAAGGCTTGACATTCCGAGAATTCTCTGGAAACAGAGAAGTGCCGCAAGGAACTCGGTAACAGGTGCTGCATGGTTGTCGTCAGCTCGTGTCGTGAGATGTACGGTTAAGTCCGGAAACGAGCGCAACCCTTACCCTATGTTACTATGTCATAGGGGACTGCCCAGCCCTTTGTTCGCAAGCGAACAGTTGTAGTCTGTAGTTTGTAGTTGGTAGAATTTTTCTACTCACTACTTACTACTCTCTATGAACTGCGCATTTGTGTATAAAGGGTTGGGAGGAAGGCGGGGACGACGTCAAATCAGCATGGCCCTTATGCCTTGGGCTACACACGTGATACAATGGCCAGTACAAAGGGTTGCCAAACCGTAAGGTGGAGCTAATCCCATCAAAACTGGTCTCAGTTCGGATTGAGGGCTGCAACTCGCCCTCATGAAGTTGGAATCGCTAGTAACCGTGAATCAGCCTCGTCACGGTGAATACGTTCTCGAGTCTTGTACACACCGCCCGTCATGTCAAGGAAGCCGGCAGTACCCGAATGCCGATGTATATCGGGAGAAGGTAAGGTTGGTAACAGGGACAAAGTCGTAACAAGGCATCGGTAGCGGAAGCTGTCGATGGATCACCTCCTTTCTAGGGAGAATATGTTGGTAAAATTATTTTATATAATTTATGCCAACCACTTCAGGTCGCCCCGCTTTAGGCGGGGAAAACAGTTTAAGGCATGTCTTTGGAGAAAAGGCAAAACATTTTAAAAGAATATTAATCTACTTATTGCTATTTAGTTGTCAAAGCATTAAACCCCGCACTCTAGGCGGGGTTTATAGTTTGTACTTGCTTTTTAAAAAGAATTTGGTAAAATTGTATTTAGTTCGTAGTTTGTTAAAATGATTATATGATTTCCGGGCATATAGCTCAGTTGGTTAGAGCGCTTCTCTGATAAGGAAGAGGTCCCTGGTTCGAATCCAGGTATGCCCACCAATAGGCTTGTTACATAATAAGCTATTAATAAAAAAACGCACCCTACAATACAAAGGAGGATAAAATGAAATGTTTAAACAGAATAAAAAGACACCTATTGTACCTCTTGGGAATTTCGTTTGAGGTGCAGGACTTTAACAGTAAAAGGAAAAATTTACTACAGGATCGCAGGATAAGCAAACATCAAAATGCCGATAAATTGCACGAATTAACAGTTGATTTTTTGATAGAATACAAACATAAGCCACTCTTTTTCTTTAACGGTGCTGATATGATTAGCGTTTTTCTTTTCAAAATATGGGAAGGATTTGGTACTTATTATTCTACGGATGATTTTTTTAGAAATTTAACTGTGGTTGATTTGTTTACCGCGGATAATTTTTACAGGTCTTGTAGTCATTGGCCAACATCCCTTGATAAGGAAAAAGAGTTGTTTAAAAAGGTTACAAAAAAATTAAACAATTAGCAGGAGGTAAAATGTCAAGGAAAGTTTAAGGTTGTTGATTGCGGTCAGCAACCTTTTTTATTTTTTAAAAGTTTGTTATTATTAAACTAGTAAAAAAATAATATGCCTGAAAATATTGAAAATCAAGGATTTCAACCAGATCAAACAGAGTTGAATCAAAACGAACAAAAGGCCCGATTGATTGCTCAAGAGGGTGATTTTGATATGATTGAGAAACAGTTAAAAGAAGAAAATCTTTTTGAAGGTGAGATCGATCGTGTTAAGAAGAAATTTGAAAACGATATCGATCTTACTGATTTTCCAACAGTGAGTAAATCCGTTTGGGAGCTTTTGACAATTGAAGATTTGTATGACGAGGAAACTGTTCAGCACTGCGTTGAAACATATAAGCTCGCAAAGGAAAAAATACAAAAGGTTTTATCGGGAAATGTAGTTCTCTCTCTTTTGATTAAAAGTGAGGGGGTTGAAATCGAAAGATTTTATTTTGCTTGCCTTACACACGATATTGGAAAAGTTGAGGTCCCTGGTTTTATCATCAGAAATAAAACAACAAAAAAAGAGTGGCAGGAAATTTTAGAGGAAATTATAGACAAAAAAGAATTTACCCCGGAGATGCTTGAGGTCTTAGATATTAACAAAAATACTTCTCCAACAAAACAAGAAGTATTAAAGAAAATCAGCGAAAAAGATTTACACGCAGAGGAGCTTGTTCCTGTTGGTAAAGCTCTTACCGACGAAGAAATAGGAGAACTTGAAAACAAATGGCACATATTTTCAAATCAATCGCTCATGAGTATTATTAATAAACATGCCGATATATCAAAAATAATACTTGAGAAAAAGGGGTTTCCAAAAGCTGCAAGTATTGCCGCGCAACATCATCATAGAAAAGACGAAGATCTCTACCCTGTTTCTGTGGATTCACTTCAGGTTAGTTCTGATATGGCTGATATTCTTCATTTGGCTGATGTTGAGCAAGCATTGGCCAGTTCCCGATCGTACAAAAAACAATTTACTCCTCTTGAAGTTGTCAAAATTTTAGTTGACCATGCTAGTAGAGATCAGATTGGGAAAGAAGTGGCTTATCTTTGGATTAAAGATGAGCGAGAAAAAATGGAGAAAAGAGGTGATTTTAAGGAATTAGACTTTAAACAGAGTGGTTCTCTTGAAAAAATTGATAATTTTATTTCTCAGTTTGAGATCGGAGACCACAAAGATGACCTTGAAAATTGGATCGCAAAACATAAAGCAAAGCTTGAGAATGCCGCATAGATATTATACTTAAAATTTTCAAAATATAATTTTTTTATGACTTTACTCGGACGAATAATTTTAGGTTTAATTGGAGCTGGGATTGGTTTTGTTTTAGTTCGATATGCTAATTGGTTTTATGCTAATTTTGGCTCAATGAACTTTGCGGAAAAATATTTTCGTATTTTTGGCGGCACCCGCTTGTTCGTAAGATTTATCGGAGTAATTATAATATTTTTATCATTCCTTTTAATAACAGGCTTATTGGGAGGTTTCACCAAAGTTGTGCTATCGCCGTTTTTAGGTGGTAGGTAGATTTAATAAAAAAATATCCATTAAGTTTAGTGGATATTTTCTATTTGTGGGTCTGAGCAGATTCGAACTGCTGACCTCTACGATGTCAACGTAGCGCTCTAACCAGCTGAGCTACAGACCCTATTTTGTTGTGCTCCCAGGTGGATTTGAACCGCCGACCCCCACGTTATAAGCGTGGTGCTCTAACCCCTGAGCTATGGGAGCATTTTTTAAAACTCGCTAAAGCGAGTTTTTTTGATCTTTATATATTCGATTATAACATACGAAATTTATTCGGCAATAGCGTTTTTTAGAATTTCTGTGATTTCTTTTTCCGAATCAATCAGTCCTTTGTCAGGAATAGAAACTGTTGCCATTAGGTTGTCTCCGACTGGATTGTATTTTGATAAAACAGACATTAAATCCACTTTGTTTTTGTTTTTAATGATCACCTTAACTTCTTTGTCTTTTTCTTGATAAAATAAAGCCACTAATTTAATCTTTGGCATATTAATAATCAGCTCGTCGATAACACCAACCAAATGATTTTTGCTAGTGTTTGTTTTTGCAAAATCTTCACTGGTAACCAGGGACCAAACCAACTCTTTATTTTCATTTTCTTTAAGACGAGCCAAAACTCGTCCCCATAGTTTTAAATTATCAACTGAATAAATTTGGTATAAATTTTTAATTATATGTTCTCGATCTGCGCCTAAGTCTATAAGACTCGCCACATCGGTTAAAGTTTTAGGCGTAACAGCAAGCGACTTAAAGCTGTTGGTACAATCAATTATTCCGGTTAAAAGTGACTCAGCTTGTTTTTCGTTTAATGTAGTCGGTGAATTTATTTCTTTAAGAAGAGAGAAAACAATTTCCGAAGTTGAGCTGGCTGTTAAATTAACCAAATTAATTTGACCGAAACTTTCATTTCCGGGGTGATGATCAATATTAACAATGGGAGTGTTATAGAAAAAATTAGCGTTGTCTTCAAAAATCTTTCCCAAAGATTCCAAATCCTGAGAATCTAGAACAAATATTAAATCGTATTTTATTAAAGAGCTTGAAACCTTCACATCATTTTTTTCAAAGTAACCGGTTTTTGGCTCAATTATAATATCGATAGAGTTTTCTTTCTGCTCATAACGCAACGAGTCTAAGTCGGTTTTGGAGGTGTTTAAATTTATTGTAAAAGTTTTTTCTTTTTTAATATTTGAGTTTATCTTTTCTATATTATCTAAAAATTGAAACTTATCTTCAGCCTGAAAATTATCACAAACCATATCTATATTTTTATCCATAGTTTTTAAAAATAAATACAAAGATAAGGCTGAGCCAATAGAGTCGCCGTTATAGTTTTTGCGAAAAGCAATCAAAATATTATTACTCTTCTTAATCGCAGAGAGTATTTGTTCATTAATTTCTAACATAGATTATATCATCATATACAATTTAAGATAAAAGTCAAGAGATCGCGGATTTGCTTTTTGTATGTTATTTTGCTTAAATGTTTATATGCTTAAATGTTTAAATGATAAAGTATGATTATTTTTCTTTATGGAGAAGATACCTTTCGCTCCAAACAAAAATTAAAGGAATTTAAAGGTAAGTTTACTCGGGATATAGACAAGTCCGAGTTGAATATCGCTACAATAAATGGCGAGCGTTTGGACGTGGAAAAATTTAAGCAGGCAATATTGACCGGCGGTTTTTTGGTTAAAAAAAGAATGGTTATTATAGAAAATTTGATTAGTAAAAATAAAGGAAAGAAAGTACTAGATGAAATAGTGGATTTAATAAAAGATAAAAATATAAATACCGTTAATAATATTATTATTTTTTGGGAAGAAATTGGTTCAAAATCCAAAAAAGGTTGGCAAGGAAAAGTTTTGTCAGGAACACTTTTTAATTATTTGAAAACAGGAAAATACGTGTTTGAATTTTTATTACTTAATAACCCCAAGTTGGCAGAGTGGGTAAAAAGCCAATTTAAAAATAAAGACAAAGAGATTGATCCGCAAGCTGTAAATTTGCTTGTAAACTTAGTTGGCGATAACTTATGGAAAATGAACAATGAAATTAACAAATTAGCATCATATCAAGATAATATCATCAGCGTGCAGGATGTGAAAAAAATCGTTAGTGAAACATTTCAAGAAAATATCTTTGGGTTAGTTGACGCTATTGCTGAGAAAAACAAAAAGCTTTTTTTAGAACTGTTAAATAGTCATTTAAAAGAAGGAGTGGAAATAACTTATCTTTTAGCAATGCTTATTCGCCAATTTCGTTTGTTGCTTAGCGCTAAAAGTATGCTTCAGGGAAACCCCTATGCAAATTTATCAACAGAGCTGAAAGTTCCTATTTTTGTAGAGAGAAAAATAAAAAACCAATCTGCAAAATACACTCTAACTGAACTAAAAAATATCTACAAAAAACTTCTTCAAATCGATATAAAAATAAAACAGGGTTACTTTAACCCTGAGTTATTGTTTTTATATTTAGTTAAAAGCTAAAAGTTTATTTAACCCCTTTATTCATCTTCTTCATTAATCGAGATTTTTTTCTAGAGGCGGTATTTTTTTTGACAATACCTTTTTGCACGGCTTTATCAAGCTTTTTGATAGTTTGTTTTACTAGCTTTTCAGTTTCTTTTGTTTTAGCTTCAATTGCTTTTCGACTCTTCTTCAAAAGAGTCTTAGCTTCTGTTTTAACCAGTTTATTACGCAAAGCCCTTTTTTTACTTTGCCGCAAAGATTTTTTAGCTGATGTTGTTGTTGGCATATTTTATTAGCTTTAATAGCTTATTTTTAAAAAATAAAAAAGGTAAAAATGGGACTTAATTACCTTGGTTATTATTAAACCATATTTTTAAAATATGTCAACCAAAAAATTCAAAAATTATAGACTTTTATTTTTTTTATGCTATAATAATATTAATTAAAAATTCCGAGTTAATAGAATAAATTGTGGGGCTAAAAACATTGTTTTATAGCATAATATAGATAAAAACTTAACTTAAATTATTATGCCAAATAAAAAAATGCCCTAAATGCCTAAAAACAAGGGTAAAAAAGAATGGAAAAAGAAGTGGAATTCAAACTTACAAATGTTTAAAATGTGGTTGTAAATTTCAAAACAAAAGAAGAAAAAACAATCTAAAAAAAGAATTGCTTAATCAATATATTTGGCAAAGACAAACTTACTCTGATCTTGCTAAAAAATATAATAAAAGTAAAAAATGGGTACAGCTAAAATTAGATGAAACAAAAGTTAAAAGTATTGTTAAATTAAAGCCTTGTTCGTTAACAGTTGTCGCAGACACTACTTTCTTTTCAAGGCAAAGTGGCTTAACGGTTTTCAGAGAGCCAAACATAAAAAAGAATATTTGGTGGATTCCTGTAAGGTATGAAAAAGTGGACATCTATAGATTAGGAAGAAAACATTTAGAACAAAATGGATTCACTGTCAAGGCTATCGTTTTAGACGGAAAAAGAGGCGTTAGACAAGCTTTTAGCGATATTCCCACTCAAATGTGCCACTTCCATCAAAAACAAATAATCAAAAGATATTTAACCAATAATCCAAAGCTAGAAGCCAGTAAAGAATTAAAAGAGATAGTCAGTACTTTGGCGAATACAAATGAAAAAGAATTTAAGAAACAATTGAATAATTGGTACGAAGAATGGAAAGATTTTCTAAAAGAAAAAACCATTAACCCTGAAACAGGGAAATGGTTTTATACTCACAAAAGAGTAAGATCAGCCTATCGAAGTTTAAAAACCAATTTACCGTATTTATTTACTTATCAAAAATATCCAAAGTTTAAAATACCAAATACCACTAATTCTTTAGACGGATATTTCAATATTTTAAAAAGTTTAATTAACGTTCACAGAGGGCTAAATTCAAAGAGAAGAATGAGAATTGTAACTGAAATATTAAAAGGGAGAAATTAATTTTTAGCCCCACAATTTATTCTATTAAGCCTAAATTTTATAAACCATTATATGATGATTCTTATTTATTTCCTCAGGGACATACAGATGATTATAGTGAAAAAGAAACCCTAGTTAATCCTACAGAATTAAATAGCGATTATTTTTATTTGGGCGATGTTTTAAGAGATGATAAGGACAAGGCCGTTGATATTAATTATGGTTTATATAAGGAAAATATAAAAAGGGAAATTGATAAAGGAAAAGATATTTATTTTTTAGACATAAGAGAAAAAGAAGAATTTGAGGTTGGTCATATAATTGGTTCAGAGCATAAAAAGTATGCAGATATTGAAGAAGTTGATGATTTTAGAGAAATATTTTCCTTGAATGACGATAGTTTTTTAAAATCACTTATTATTGTTTATTGTCATGATGGTAATCGGGGATTAGCTTTATCTAGAAAATTCTCAATGGAAAATATAAAATATTTAATAGGCGGAGTAGAGGCATTGTATAATTATAATGGTATACAATATACAGGGTCTCCATTGTCTGATGCTGCTATTTTTGATAAAAAATATCAATATAAATTTCAAGCATTAGCAAAAGAAACTTTTCAGGCAATAAAAGAAAATGAGGCATTTATTATCGACATGAGATATCCCCCTAATTATCATGAAAAGCATATTAAGGGCAGTATTTCCTTAAAGTTAAATCTGTTATCAACAGAAGAGTATAATAAAATGCTACCTATAATTATAAAAAATAAAAAAATTATAATTATAGCTAAGAAATACAGTGAACTTTTTTACGCTAATCTTTTAATTTTAAGACTTGAGCGTGATTATGGTTTTAAAGATAATCAATTTTATATAATTTTTAATCAATTTGAAGAGTTTGGAAAAGACTCTAAAATTGAATTTGAAGGATCTTTGGTTAAGTAAAATTTTTAGTATGAAAAAATTGCCAGCAAAAATTAAAAATCTTTATTTATTGCAAGAGCTTGATGTTCAAGTTCCTTTTTTTATTGTTGTTGATTCGGTTGATTATAAAAGTATCACTCAAAAAATAGAAAAAATTAAAGAGATTTTTAAAAATAAGAAAGTTAAAAGTGTTATTATAAGAAGCGCTAGTTTTAATGAGGATTTAGACGATAAATCAATGGCCGGATTTTTTGAGAGTTCAAAAGAGATTTTATTGAACGATTTAGATGTAGAAAAAATTAAATATTTTTGGAATAAAAATAAGAAAAAAGCAGAAGAAAATAAATTAGGAGATTTTTTTATTTTTATTCAGGAGTTTTTTAGATCTGATTATTCTGGGGTTTTATTTACAGAAGATCCTTATGATGAGAATGGGTCAATAATCATTTTATCATCCTCTGATCACGCAATCACAGACGGATTATCTGCAGATAAGAAAATTATATATAATAAAAAAGAAGATAATTGGGATGAGGGAGAATTTTTAGGTAAAGAAGTGTTAAGTGAATTAAAAAAAGTAATTTTGAAAAGTAAAAAAAGTTTTAACAATGGAGCTGATATTGAATTTGGGATTAAAAATAAAAAAATAAAATTTTACCAAATAAGACCAATTACTAGAAACAAAGATGAAAAACTTTTGTTAAAAGAAAAGAAAAGATTAAAAAATAAATTTGGCACAGAATTTGAAGAGCAGACTCTTGGGAAAAATGGATTTGTTGAAGCTTTGGGCGATTTAACTCCTTTGTCTCTTAGTTTCTATAATTATTTATTAAATTCTATTGAGTTAAAAAAGTTGTTAAAAGAAGCAAGAGCTATTGATGAAATTTCGGATAAAAATTTCTCTCTATTGGAAAATGTTGGTGGACGAACTTATTTTAATTTTTCACAAGAAAAGAATATTTTTTTAAGAAAAGATAATTGGTGGAATAATTTTAAGAGAACAGTGTTGTTTTTATCTCAGGAAAAAATAATGAAAAAAAAGTGCTTAGAGGAGATGAAGGAAAAAAGCAATTTAGAAGAGATCTTTGCTTGGTTTTTTATTTCCGGTATTTATTTGCAGTTTTTTTTAGAACAGGAAAAGAGAAAGTATAAAAAAGATAAGTTTATTGAAAGATTAAAAAATACCGAAAGAATTTGTGGCGCTAAAGAGCCAAGACCAAAGAGCTTAAATGATGATGACCTAGCTGAATTTGTAAAAGAATATTATTACTTGGCTAATTTTCCTTATGAATTTTCTAGTAAAAGACTGATTGATATTGATTTAAATGAATTAAAAGAAAAATATAGTCATTTTAGAAAAACAAAAAAAAATGAAAAAGATAAAAAATATTTAAATAAAAAAATACAATTTTGGCTAAGAAATAAAGTTTTATGGAAAAATAATTTTCTCAAGCTCCTTATTAAACATAAAAATTATTTAGTTGAAAAATATGGCGAGGAAATTTTTCAGGCTAAAAATTGGAAAGAGATAATTAAGGGGAAAGAGCCTCAGCTGGTAAAGCTGGAGAAAGAAAAGATAAGCAATAATTATTTAGAGGTATCAGGAGAAAACTATCCTTTCGCTAAAACTGATAAAAAAAGAGAAGATGTGGTTGTGGTCCCAGGTATTACGGATTTTAATAATTTAACTTATTTTATTGAAGGAGATAATATAGAAAAATATTTTGGAAAATATTTAGCAGTTAATATTTTTTCGTCTGATTGGATACCCTATATCTCGGAGTTTAAAGGAATAGTTCTAAAAGAGGGAAATGAGCTATCTCATATGGCGATAACATGTAGAGAGTATAATATTCCTTGTATAATCAAATCGGATATATTTAAGAAAAATTAAAAGATATTTCTCGTCTCCATTGACTAATTAAGCCAATTGTAGTAAGCTAAAGTAATTAAGAAAACAAAAAAATATTTTGTTATTTTTTGATTTTAATAATTTTTAATTTTTATTTTATGAATATTTCAGAGTTAGCTAGAAAATTGAATATTTCTCCGCATGAACTGCGGAGGATTTTGAATATGGTTGGCATCCATATTGGGGCGCGGGCTATTAAGATTGACAAAAAAACCGCTAAACAGGTTATTGAAAGTTGGAAAAAAATATTGGCTGACTATAAAAGAATGGTTCAGGCCGAAGAAGATGCCGCCAAACAGGAAAAAGTTGAAGTTGGGATCGAGGAAAAAGAAATAACAATCCCGGCTTTAATGACGGTGAGGGATTTTGCCGGTCGTCTTATGATTCCGGTTAACAAGCTTATGGAAATTTTAATGAAAAATGGAATTTTTGCTTCTCTAAACGAGAGAATTGATTTTGACACAATGGCGATTATTGCCTTGGAGCTTGGCGTTACAGTTGAGAAAGAAGAAGTTGACGGTGAAGTTGGCGGATTAACTAGGGCAAATTATTTAAAAGATTTACTTGAAAAAGAAAGTAAAGATGAAACCAAAGAAAGACCGCCGGTAGTAGTGGTTATGGGACATGTTGATCACGGTAAAACAAGATTGCTTGATGCTATTCGAAAAACAAATGTTATTGAAGGCGAGGCTGGCGGAATTACTCAGCACATTGGAGCCTATCAAGTTCTAAAAAATAAACGAAATATAACTTTTATCGATACCCCGGGACACGAAGCTTTTACAGCTATGAGAAGTAGGGGCGCGCGAGTGGCCGATGTTGCAATTTTGGTTGTGGCTGCCGACGACGGTGTAAAACCGCAAACTATTGAAGCTATAAAAATTGCGGAAAAATCCAAACTGCCTTTCGTGGTGGCGATCAATAAAATCGATAAGCCGGAGGCAAACATTGACAAAGTAAAACAAGAACTTGCCTCGCATGGAGTTAACCCTGAAGATTGGGGAGGTAAAATCACCTGTGTTCCGATTTCAGCCAAAGAAGGGACCGGCGTTAGCGATCTTTTAGATATGGTTCTTTTGACCGTTGATATGCAAAAAGATAAGTTAAAAATAAGCTTTGAAGGTGGCGGAGTTGGTACTGTGATTGAATCTCACTTGGATAAGGGAGAAGGTCCGGTTGCAACAGCATTAATTCAAAAAGGAACTCTTAAAAAAGGAGATTTAATAAATATTAATCAAATATTTGCCGGGAAAGTAAGAATAATGAAAGACTATAATAGCAGAGATATCGATTCAGCCGGACCATCTACCCCAGTAAGAATTTCCGGGATTAAAGGACTTATGCAGGTCGGAGATATTTTGGAAGCTACTACAAAAAAGGGGAAAGTAAAAAAACAACAAAAACACGAAAATAAATTAGAGAAGTTTATGGCTATTCAGGAAAAAGACGAAACAGAAGATACAGGCGACAGAATTAATATTTTACTTAAATCGGATGTACTGGGCTCAACAGAGGTTATAATGGAAAGCTTGGAAAAAATTGAATCAAAGGATATAAAAATTAAAATAATTAATCGCGGACTGGGAAATATTAGCGAAGCAGATGTTTTACAAACCGAAGGAATTATTAACAATCAGCATGAAGACAGTCGGACAATGTTGGTTGGTTTTAATGTAAAAATTTCTTCCGGAGCAGAGGTGTTGGCTAAGGAAAAAAAGGTTGAGATAAAATCTTACCAAGTAATCTATGATTTTTTGAATGAAGTAAAAGAGGCAATCAAAGAGATGACAAAACCAGAAGTTGTTAGAACGAAAATCGGCGAAATCTTGGTTTTGGGAATTTTTAAAACCGAGAAAAAATCAATGGTGGTTGGCGGAAAAGTAACTGAAGGCAAAGTGGAAAAAGATAGAAAAATAGAGGTATGGCGCGGTCAGGAAAAGCAAGCCGAAGGAGATCTTGAAAGCCTGCAATCCGGAAAGCAGGAGGTTTCTTCAGTGGAAAAAGGACAAGAATGCGGACTAATTTACAAGGGCGAGCCAATAATTCAAAAAGAAGATAGGTTATTAATATTTAAGGAATCAATAAAACAATAAAACATAAAAAACAAAAAAACAATTTTATTAAAATAGCGCGTCGTCTTGTTTTCTTGCTTTCTTGCTTTTTTGTTTTTGTGTATGAGTTTTCGTCATTTACAAATGAGTGAGTTAATCCAAAAAGGAGTTGCTGATATAATGTTAAAGGAAATTGATTTTCCTAAAGGATGTTTAGTGACAGTGATCAGAGTTGAAACATCCAAGGATTGTAAAGAGGCCAAGATTTATATAAGCATTTTACCAAATGCTTTTATTGGAAAAATTTTAACTTTGTTTAATAAAAGGAAAAGTTTTTTCAAGCATTTGATTTGCAAAAAATTATCTTTAAAGCACTCCCCGGAAATTGAATTTATTATAGAGAATGATTATGACAACATATAAAGAAATAGAAAACGCTGTTAAAGAAGCGAAAAATATTTTAATTACTACTCATGAAAGACCGGACGGTGACGCCCTAGGGTCTGTTTTTGCTATTTCTAAATTTCTTGAATTTTTTAAGAAGAGCCATCAAGTTTATTTGAAAGATTATGATGGAGCGCAAAAATTCCCTGTCTTAAATTTTATTAAAGATAAAAGCGATATTAATTTAGATGATGTTGATTTATTGATAACGCTTGATTCTGGTGATTTGTCTCGGACAGGACTGGTAGATATAGAAGAAAAAGGAATAAAAATAATTAATATCGATCATCATATTTCAAATGATAACTTCGGGGATATTAATTTAGTTGAACCAATCGCTTCTTCAACTACTGAAGTAATAACAAAGCTTTTTAATTATCTTAACTTTGAGATAACTAAAGATATTGCCAACGCGCTTTTGCTTGGGTTGTTAACAGATACGGATAATTTTTCCAACAAAGGAACATCTAAAGAAGCGTTTAATGTAGCATCTGGCCTTTTAGCAAAAGGCGCTAATATCAGTAAAATTAATAACAGTAGCAATGAAAAGCAAATCGATATTTTGAAGTTATGGGGGAAATCATTTAATAGACTAAAAGAAAATAGTGTTTATAACTGCGCTTACACCGTGGTTTCTAAACAAGAAATAGAAAGTTCCGATAACTACGAAAAAGTTGATGATTTGGTTAATTTTTTTAATAACTTAAAAGACCCAAGATTTGTGATGGTTTTAAAAGAGCAAGAAGAATGCGTAAAAGTCAGCCTTAGAACTACTCGTGAAGACGTGGATGTTTCTAAATTAGCAATATTTTTTGGTGGCGGAGGTCATAAAAAAGCAGCCGGATTTACAATAAACGGAAGAGTTAAAGAAACCACCAAAGGCTGGAAAATTGTATAAATGCTTGACTAATTAGCTAAAAAATGGGAAAATTAAATATATGCATTTAATACCTACAGTTGTAGAAAAAACTCATTTTGGCGAAAGAGCTTATGATATATATTCTCGTCTTTTAAAAGACAGAATTATATTTTTAGGTTCAGCTATTGACGATAGCGTAGCAAACACAATAATTGCGCAACTTTTGTTTTTGGAAAGCGAAGATAAAAATAAAGATATAAAATTATACGTTAACAGCCCCGGAGGATCTGTAACAGCCGGACTTGCAATTTACGACACAATGCAATATGTAAAGCCGGATATTTCCACTATTTGCGTTGGTTCAGCCGCTTCTATGGGAGCCTTTCTTTTGGCCGCCGGAGCCAAAGGGAAAAGATTAGCACTGCCAAACTCTGATATTATGATTCACCAAATAATGGGAGGAGCCGAGGGGCAGGCAACCGATATTAAGATTAGAGCTGAATATATTTTAAAGTTAAAAGACAGATTGAATAATTTATTTACCAAGCATACAGGACAAGTAATAGAAAAAATTGAAAGAGACACTGAGCGTGATTATTATATGACCGCCAAAGAAGCAAAAAAATACGGAATTATTGATAAGATAGTTTCTTAAGAATTTTACTTTTTTCTAAAATTATTATATTTTAGAAAAAAGTAAAATTCTTAACAAAAACAGAGAATTAATTAATACAACTTAAAAAATTTAAAATGTCATTCAAGACAACATTTGAAAAACACAACCAAAAAGACATAATAAACAATAAAATATTATTTATTGTGGTTTTATAAGTGTATTGATGGTTTTCTGGAATAGATTTATTATATGATGGAATCAGTATATTTAACTATTGGAATTCTTTCCGGAATAGCAGTGGGGTACTTACTAAGAAGAACAGTTGCTTTGCAACAGGCTGATGCAGCAGAAAAAAAAGTCAAAGATTTAATTTTTGACGCCAAGGAAAAAGAAAGAAAATTACTTTTGTCAGCTAGGGATAAAGCTTTAAAGGTTATTGATGAAGCCAAAAGAGAAGAAACTCAGCGGCGACAAGAGCTTTCCAGGCTAAGAGGAAGACTGGAAAAAAGAGAAGAAATTTTTGACAAAAAATTTACAGAAATAGAAAAAAATGAAAAACAGATAGAACAGGAAAATCAAAAAATAGTAAAAGTTAAAGAAGAAATTAAAAAAATTCGTGAAGATCAAATCGGTAAATTGGAGAAAATAGCGGCTTTATCTAAAGGTAAGGCAAAAGACATACTCCTTGATTTAGTTGAAAAAGAGGCTGAAGAAGATTTAATGATTAGGATTAGAAAGCTAGAGCAAGTTTCGTCGGAAGAGTTTGAGAAAAAATCAAAGGAACTTTTGACTACTGTTATTGAGCGTTGCGCTTCATCTCATGCTGCTGAAACTACCACTACCTCTGTAACTATTCCTAATGATGAAATGAAAGGGCGAATCATTGGAAGAGAGGGAAGAAATATTAGAACAATTGAACAATTAACAGGCACAGAAATCGTGATTGATGATACCCCGGAAACTATTATTATTTCAGCCTTTAGTCCAATTAGAAGAAATGTGGCAAAAATAGCTTTGGAAAAATTGATTAAAGACGGACGTATTCATCCCGGCAGAATTGAGACTGCTATTGAAGAGGCTAAAAAAGAACTGGCCCTTGATATTAAAAAAGCCGGAGAAGATGTTATTTACGAAGTAGGCGTAACCGGGCTTGATCCGAAGTTAATTCAAATTTTAGGAAGATTAAAATATCGTACCAGTTACGGACAGAATGTTTTACGGCATAGTGTTGAAGTTGCTCAGCTTGCTTCTATTTTGGCAAAAGACTTGGGAGCTGATCCGATAGTTGTTAAAAAGGCCGGACTACTTCACGATATTGGAAAAGCGGTTGATCACGAAATTAAAGGAACTCATCCGGAGATTGGAAGAGATATTGCCAAGAAATTTAAATTACCTGAAGAAATTATTGCCCCGATTTTAACTCACCACGAAGACCATCCACCGACTCTTGAAGCTATTGTTGTTAAAATCGCTGACGCTATCTCCGGAGCAAGATTAGGAGCCAGAAAAGATAGCTACGAAGAGTATATTCAAAGACTGGAAGAACTGGAAGGTATTGCCAAAACTTTTGAAGGAGTGGAAAAAGTATATGCTATTCAAGCTGGGAGAGAAGTCAGAGTGTTTATTAACCCTGATATGGTAAGTGATCTTGATGCTCATAAGTTGGCCAAAAATATCGCCAAAGAAATAGAAAGTGAACTGAAATATCCCGGAGAAATAAAAGTAAACGTTATTCGCGAAACAAGAATACTGGAATACGCCAGATAATTATTTAATTATTTAACTATCTAATTATTTAGTCATTTAACTATCTAACCGTCTAGCCGTTTAACCATTTACATGTTTATACGAGCTATGAAGGTGGATGAAAACAAATGAACAAAGGAGATTTAATTTCAGCTTTAGCTGAAAAAACTGAGACTTCTAAAAGAGAAGCCGAAGCTTTTGTTGAAGCTTTTGTCAACACTGTAACTGAAACTTTGCAAGGAAAAGGAGACGTTGCTTTAACCGGTTTCGGAACTTTTTCTGCAAAAGATAGAGCTGCAAGACAAGGGGTTAACCCAAGAACTGGAGAAAAAATCCAAATTGCAGCTACAACTGTGCCAAAATTTAAGGCTGGAAAAACTCTAAAAGACGCTTTAAAGAAATAAAAGCAACTTTTAAAAAGCTTTTTAAAAAGAAAAAAACAGACTCACTATTATAGTGAGTCTGTTTTTTGGTGCCCCGTACAGGATTTGAACCTATGACCATTCGCTTAAGAGGCGACTGCTCTACCAACTGAGCTAACGGGGCCAAAACTTTGTGCACCCGGTAGGACTCGAACCTACAACCTTCTGGTCCGAAGCCAGACACTCTATCCAGTTGAGCTACGGATGCATTAACTAAAATAGACCTAATCGGTCTATCTTGAGCTAAAAAAATATTAACATAAAAGTAATAAAAAATCAAGAGTCTATTTCAGGACAGCTTTAATCCTCCGTACCCCAGCTGAACTTGACTGTTCCTTTTTGATTTTAAACTCCCCAAGCTCGCCGGTTGAGTTGACATGTGGTCCGCCACAGATTTCCATTGAGAATAGATTTTTATCAGAACCTATTTTGTAGACCTTTACTTTGTCTCCGTATTTTGCGTCGAATACACCGATAGCTCCTTTTTCTTTTGCTTCATCTACAGTCACTTCTTCAAAGTTAATTGGTAGGTCTTTTTGAATTACTTCATTGACCAGTTCTTCCACTTTTTGTTTTTCTTCGACTGTTAATTTTTCATTATGGGTAAAATCAAACCGTAATCGCTTGGCTGTAATATTAGAACCTTTTTGATAAACATGATTACCTAAAATTTTTCGTAGAGCTGCATTTAGTAGGTGAGTAGCAGTATGAAGTTTAGCGGTTTCCTCTCCGGAGTCAGCTAGTCCGCCTTTAAATTTACCAGCACTTGCTGTTCGGGATAGTTCTTGGTGTTTTTTAAGTTCTTTTTTAAATTCTTTTTCGTCAATCTCTATTCCTTTTTCTTCAGCAAGTTCTTTAGTCATTTCTATTGGAAAGCCATAAGTTTGATATAAATCAAAAGCCTCCTTGCCATTAATATTGCCTTTCTTTTCAAATTCTTTTAATCCTTTTTCTAATGTTTTAGAGAATTTTTTTTCTTCTTTATTAATTTCATTTAAAATAAAAACATAATTTTGTTCCAGCTCAGGATAAGCTTCTTTATAATCACTAATTACTATTTGAGCAATTTCTTTGGTCCATAGTTCTTTGGTGATACCAAGCTGTTTGCCGTATCTAATAGCTCGTCTAATAAGGCGTCTCACAATATAACCTTGATCGGTGTTTGATGGAGCAACCCCTTTATTATCACCCATAATAAAAGCAGCTGCTTTAATATGGTCGGCAATAATTCTAAATTGTTTTCTTGTATTAACCCAACATCGTTTACCATTTTTTATGTATTCGTCATCAGCGTCATCTCCATATTTAAGATTTGATAGTTCCTCGATTTTTTTAATTATATTAGCAAAAAGTTCTGTTTTGTAGTTATCGTCAACTCCATTTATTACAGCTAAGATTCTTTCCAGCCCCATGCCGGTATCAACATTTTGTTGTGCTAATGGTTCAAAATTACCGTCTTTTGTTTTATTGTATTGCATAAATACATCGTTCCAAATTTCAACCCAACTGTCATGATCATCATTAAAGCTGTCTGGCACCTTGTTAGGATCACCAACCCAATAAAACATTTCAGTATCAGGTCCGCATGGCCCGGTTTCTCCGGCTGGTCCCCACCAGTTTTCTTTTTTTCCTAATCTAGCAATTCTTTTTTCCGGCATCCCTAAATTTTTCCAAATTTCAAAAGCCTCTGAATCAAAGGGTGCATTATCATCGCCCTCAAAAACAGAACAGGCTAATCTATTTTTATCCAGACCCAACCATTCAGATGAAGTTAGAAATTCCCAGCTCCATTCAATAGCTTCTTTTTTAAAGTAATCGCCGAAAGACCAATTGCCAAGCATTTCAAAAAAAGTGTGATGAGTTGTATCTCCTACTTCATCTATATCCGATGTTCTAATACATTTTTGAGCATTAGTAACTCTGTTGCCGCCCGGGTGTTCTTCTCCCATTAAATATGGAACTAATGGATGCATTCCGGCAGTAGTAAATAAAACCGTTGGATCATTCTCCGGGATTAATGATTCACTTGGTATAATTGTATGACCTTTTGATTTAAAAAAGTCTAAATATTTTTGTCTAATTTCTTTTGCTTTCATAAAATTAAATTTTCCATTTTTGTTTTATTTTTTCTATATCTAAAATATTCAAAGTCTCCTTGTTTATTTCAGTGCTTCTTTCCAGAAACTCATCTTCTCTCATATTACTATTTTCAAGGTCTATAAAAAATTTTATAATTTTAATTTTTTTAGGAGATTCAGTTGGTAAGTCACAGGCAAAGTATTTAAGATAATCTTCAAGATATCCCATTGAAGACACCAGTTCTTTTTTAGCAATTTCAGGGTTGTTTGTTATTTCTTCTATATAACTATTTAATAAATTTATTTCTTGAGGAAGCTTATTGTATATATTTTCAGGTAATTCAGGAAATTTTTTTCTTGTTGTGTCTGTTTCTTCCTCTTCTCTGAATTCATATTGTTCATCAGAACCTTTCATTGGAAATGCTTTTAAGCCACTTTTTTTTAACTCCGTCCGTTCTTCTTCTGTTAAATTTTCCAAAGAAACAATATCTCCATTTTTGTTTTTTGCAAAATATTTATTTTCACCAATAAAATACTTTCCGTTTTCATAATTTTTTGCATATCTATCGGCGGTTGATATAATAGAATTTCCAAATATATGAACAAAATGATTATTTGGTTCAATTTTGGGTAAATCACTATCTTTAAATGTTTCTGAAATAGAATTTTTAAAATCTTTAGCGTTTTGCTGCATTTTATTTCGATCTTCTTCTTTGATTATATTTTGTTCAACCAAATAAAAAGCAAGATCACTTTCTAAAAAGTGTTTATAGTCTTTTAACCTTTCCAGTGTAAGCTCGAGCCTTTTTGCATTTTCTCTTTTAGGATCAAATGACTCCCCGTGCATTTGTTCAGACATAAATTTAAAATTATTGATTTGTATAATTTTAGTTTAGTTTTTTAGTTGGTTGATGTCAATGAATTTCTATAATTCATTTAATAATATCAATTCCGGTTTTTTAAGGTTGGTATCAAAAATCGCAAAACTTGGTTGGAAAAACACTCCGCCAGTTGTCCCGGGATTTAGCAAAATGGTTTTGTTTATTGTTTCTATTGTTGGTTTATGGCTGTGTCCGAAAAATACTAAGTTAAATTTTTCTGATTTAGCTAGATTTTTGGCGATCCAAGGATAATGTGTAATTGCGATTTTTAATTTATCTATTTTAAATTCCCCGATTTTATCAAAAATTTGTATAGTTTTATTTTCAGAATTTTTGATTTTTTTACCGTCTTCTTCATGCCATTCTTCATTATTACCAAAAACATAATATAAATCACCTTTAAAATTTTCAATTAAAAAAGAAAAAGTGTCATAAAGTACCAAATCTCCACAGCAAATTAAAGTTTTAATTTTATTTTTATTTATGTAATTTAAAGCTTTTTCTAAATTAGCTAAATTATCATGAACATCAGAAATAATAGCAAACTTCATACAGGATCGTTCCCTCCTTTATTAAATGGATTGCATCTGATTATACGTGAAAGTGTTTTTATCCCACCTCTAATAACCCCATATTTTTTAATCGCCTGATAACCGTATTCCGAGCAACTTGGATGAAACCGACAATAACCATGCGGAAAAAATATCTTCATAAAACCATGGTCAAATGAAAAAGTCTTTTGATAAAAACGGATTAACTTTAAAATAATTTTCCTTGGAAAATAAAAAAAATAATTAATTGTTTCTTTGATGTTCATATGATATTATAATACTATAAGCAATTTTTAGAAGCAAGGTGTTAAATAATTGTTTGCGATATGGTATAAATAGCCTATTATATAATAAGTTTAATTTAATTAATATTAGATGCTGATTTATGGACTATAAAAAAAGATCAATAGAGTTACATAAAAAATATCAAGGCAAAATTGAAATTAAATCAAAAGTTCCGGTTAACAGCAGGGATGATTTGTCTTTGATTTATACGCCGGGTGTTGCCGGACCGAGTAGAGAAATAGCTCAAGATAAAAGTAAAGCTTATGATTTAACGATGAAGGGACAGACGGTTGCGATTATTAGTGATGGTTCGGCTGTTTTAGGGCTGGGGAATATTGGTCCGGAGGCGGCTTTGCCTGTGATGGAGGGTAAAGCTGTAATTTTTAAAAAGTTTGTTGGGTTAGATGCTTTTCCTCTTTGTCTTGATACGCAAGATGTTGACGAAATAGTTCAGACCGTTAAATTTTTAGCACCTAATTTTGCAGCTATAAATTTAGAAGATATTTCTGCGCCCAGATGTTTTGAGGTAGAAAGACAACTGCAAAATATTGGAATTCCGGTTATGCACGACGATCAGCACGGTACCGCGGTTGTTGTTTTCGCCGGATTAATTAATGCTTTAAAAGTTGTTAAAAAAGATTTATCTAAAGTTAAAGTAATTATAGCCGGAGCCGGTGCGGCCGGAGTGGCTATTTTAAAGCTCTTAAAATCAGCTGGAATGAAAAATGTTTTAGTTTGCGATAGTAAAGGAATAATCTGTTCGCATCGAAAAGATATCTCCAGAAATTCCTACAAGCAAACAATAATAAAAACAACCAACGATAAAGGTAAGTGTGGTAGTTTGCAAGATGCCTTAGAAAGAGCCGATGTATTTATCGGCGTGTCCGGGCCCAATACTTTAAAAAAAGAGTGGATTAAAAAAATGAACAGTAAACCAATTATTTTTGCCATGGCTAATCCTAACCCGGAGATTACTCTAGAAGACGCAACTCAAGGTGGAGCTTATATCATAGCAACCGGTCGGTCTGATTATCCAAATCAAGTTAACAATGCTCTTGCTTACCCGGGAATCTTTAAAGGAGCAATTGAATGTAGGACAAAAAAAATTACCCCAAAAATGAAGTTAGCAGCAAGTTATGCAATAGCCGGTTTAATAAAAAAACCAAGTAGAAAAAATATTATTCCAAGCATTCTAAATAAAAAAACTCACGAAGCAGTCACGCAAGTAGTTAAAAAAGCAGTTTAAGGGTTATTGTATATAAAAAACGATTCCAGCGAATCGTTTTTTATATCAATTTTATTTTTTGGAAAGCTTTTAATATAGCTTGTTCTATTTCTTGAAATTCTTTTTTTTCTATTCCCGGTCTGCAGATTATCACTACATCCAGTCCTTTTTTAATTTTATCCAAGTTTTTATGAATTACTTCTCTAATTTGCCTTTTAATTTTATTTCTAGCCACAGCCTTTTTGGAGATTTTTGTTGAGACCACAATTCCGAAGCGAGAGTCCGGCAAATTATTTTCAGTTGCTTTTACTCCTAGAACTTCACTAAAAAAACTTTGACCTACTTTAAAAGCATTGTCAAAGTCTTTTCTGTGTGTTAACCGATTGTTTTTAGGCAACATAAAACAGGCAACAGATTTATTAAACTGTTGTTAATCTTTTTCTACCTCTGTCCCTTCTGGCTTTTAAGACGTTTTGTCCGTCTTTAGTTAACATTCTTTTTCGAAAACCATGTTTTTTAGCGGCTTTTCTTGTCTTTGGTTGAAATGTTCTTTTTGGCATATTTATTTAGCTTCTAGCTTTACTAACTTCCTTAGCTTCACTAGCTTATTTAATAATAATTACATTATAGATGGTTTTTATAAAAAATCAAGGGCAAGGGGTTGAATATAAATTATTTTTTGTATAATATAAGATTATGTTAAAAAATATTACAATTAAAGAAAATAACGCCAAACAAAGAATAGATAAATTTTTAAGCGAAGAGTTCCCAGAGTACTCTCGTTCTTTTTGGCAAAAAATGATAAAAGATGATTTGGTTTTAGTAAAAAATAAGAAGGTCAGATCTCATTATAAGTTAGAAGCGGGTGATAAAATTAAAATAACAAAGAAAGAAGTTAAAAAAGAAGCTAAAGAAAAAGAAATCAGTTTAAAATCCGATAAAAAAATAAAATTTAAAGTTATTTTTGAGAATAATGATTTTTTAGTAATCGATAAACCAGTTGGGGTTCCGGTTCATCCGTCCGAAAGCACCCCAAGTAAAACTTTAGTCAATGGATTGCTTGCTAAGTATCCTAAGTTAAAAAATGTTGGCGAGAACTCAGCTCGTCCCGGCATTGTGCATCGGCTAGACAAAGATGTTTCCGGGGTAATGGTTGTTGCTAAAAACCAAGAAACATTTTTATATTTAAAAAATCAATTTAAAGAACGAAAAGTAAATAAAGAGTATTTAGCTTTGGCTCATGATAAAGTTGGTAAGGATGAAAGTGAAATTAATTTAAAAATCAGAAGAAGTAAGAGAACTGGTTTAATGACGATCAGTACGAGAGAAGACGCCAGAGAAGCCAAAACTTTATTTTGGACAGAAAAAAGATTTAAAAATTTCACTTTTTTAAAAGTAAAAATTTTAACCGGACGCACTCATCAGATTAGAGTTCATTTTAAAAGTTTGGGCCATCCAATTGCCGGAGATAAAATGTATTTTATAAAAAAATATCAAAAGTTCAAAGCTCCGGGATTAAAAAGAATGTTTTTACATTCTCATAAGTTAGGCTTTAAGGATAAAAACGGAGATGAGTTAGAGTTTATCGTAGAACTGCCAAAAGAGCTGAAAAATTCTTTAGAAAATTTAGCCCCATAATTTTATGATAGAGCAAAACAAAAAAGTAATAGTAATTGCCGGGCCAACCGGCAGCGGAGAAAGCACTATTACAAATAAGATAATTGAAAAATATCCTAATTATACTCGTTTGGTTACAGCTACTACAAGACAGCCAAGATTAAAAGAGAAACAAGCAGTTGATTATTATTTTTTTTCTAAAGAAATATTTTTACAAGAAATAAAAAAAGGAAATATTATTGAATATACTTATGTTAAAAATAGAGATGTATATTATGGGAGCTATAAACTCGACCTTGAAGAAAAATTTAAAAAAGGATTAACTGTTGTAGTTAATCCAGATATTGTGGGTACTAAATATTATAAAAAATATTATAATGCCGTTACTATTTTTATTAAACCACAATCAATTAATGATTTAACAGGCAGACTTAAGAAAAGAGACCCATCAATAAGCAAAGAAGAATTAAAAAATAGAATTGAAGATGCTAAAAGAGAGATAGAAGAAGAGGAGCAGTTTTATGACTACATCGTAATCAATCACGAAAATAAACTAGATGAGGCTATTTTAGAGGTTGAAAATATTATCACAAAAAAAAGGGCCAAAAAGACGGGTTAAGATTAACAGGAGAGGAAGGTAGTTGTTAATATTGGTAGTGTGTCTTTTTGGCCCAAAGGTATTTTTTTGAAGAAAGAACTGTTTTTATTTCTGATTTAATTACACCATACTATCTTTTAAAAGTCAAGCCATTTTACGTAAAGCATTGACATAAAAACTAAAATATGGTATATTATCGACAAGTAACCAGTTACTCTAAAAAGGTCGGACTGGTGTAATTGTTCATAGACTCAGAGTCTATACTAATTCACTAAAACGAATTACATGGCTGATAAAACTCCAGATCAAGAGTTTGTAGAATACATTGTGAAAACAATTGTTTCTAATCCTGATGATGTTACAACTGTAAGAACAGTTGACGAAATGGGAGTCCTTTTGACTCTTAAAATCAACCAAGCTGACATGGGATTTGTCGTAGGACGACAAGGTCAAACAGCTCGTGCTATCCGCACTTTGCTAAAAATTGTTGGTGCTAAAGCTAACGCCAGAATCAATCTAAAGATTGAGGAACCAGAAGGCGGAAGAAGAGCTCCAGCAAGAGCAGAGACTGCAACTGAAAATGTTAGTACCGATATGGTTGATGATCTAAAAATCTAAGATCAAAGTATATAAATAAAAAGCCACAGTTTATTGATTGTGGCTTTTTATTTATAAATTTTTGCAAGATTGATTTATTTATATATTATCTATGAAATTTAATATCCTTACAATTTTTCCAAGACTTTTTGATTCTTTTTTACAAGAATCTTTAATTAAAAAATCAATTGATAAAAAATTGATTGATTTTAATGTTGTAAATATCCGAGATTTTACAGTTGATAAACATAAAACAGTTGACGATACTTCTTATGGAGGTGGACCGGGCATGGTTATGAAAATCGAACCAATTTATAAAGCGCTTAAATCTATTAAGAAGAAAAAGAAGAGTAAAATTATTTTATTGACTCCAGCCGGAAAGCAATTTAATCAAAATATGGCCCAGGAATTTTCTAAATTAGATGAACTTATTTTTGTCTGCGGACGCTACGAAGGAATCGACGCGCGCATAGATAATTTTATTGATGAAAAAATCTCTATCGGTTCATATGTTTTAAATGGCGGAGAGATAGCAGCCCAAGTAATCATTGAATCAGTTTTTAGGTTAATTCCTGGAACATTAGGAAATATAAAATCATTAGAAGAAGAGACCTTTAGCATAACTTCAAATACCAATTTTGAATATCCTCAATACACTCGCCCGGAAGTTTTTGAGGTAGGTAATAAAAAGCACAAAGTACCAAAAATTTTACTTTCCGGCGATCATAAGAAAATAAAAGAATACAGGGCGAGCCATTGACTTTTGCTCAAAATAGTGTATACTTACTAAAAATATAAAACAGCTCTTTTATTAAAACTTTACATATAGTGAGGGAATAAAATGATTGGAGAAACGCCGTTTTTAAGACCAGTAGTTAGTGGAGAGAGGTTTTACGCTAGCTATCCGGCAGATGTTGTCGTTAAGGTGTCTGGTGTTTCTCGCGCAAAACGAGAAAAACCAAACTGGCTTCGTTTAGCAGAGTTTAAAAATGCCAAAAAAGGACAAAAGATTGACGTTTTTGTTTAAATTGTTTTTTTATATTTAATGTTATAGCGGGAGGGGTGGATGACTGCAAAGCGAAGCAATAGAAGAAAAAGGAAAGAAAAACACGACAAAGAAGCAAGGAAGATCAAAGTATATTTGGAGGGTTTGAAAAATGGGATTACTAAAAGGGGGAGAAAATTAAAAAAAGAAGCATGTCCTTTAGCCAGTGATGATTTACAGGCAGAAATAGAAAGATTGCAATTTAACAAAAAAAAGTATCAAAATAAATTGAATCGCCTTTCTGCTTGATAATATCTTCATATGTTATCAATTGCTCGTAAGATTTTAAAATCAGACGAGCAATTTTTTATTTTGACAAAGATTTGTTTTGGTATATTATTTAGTTATATGGAATCAAACCCTTTTGAAAATGTTTTAAAACAACTTAATCAAGTAAAAGAAATAATTAAAATTGAAGAAGATGTTCATACTTGTTTTTTGGGTCCGCAGAGATTTTTAGAGGTTTCTATTCCGGTTAAAATGGACAATGGGAAGGTAAAAGTTTTTAAAGGTTTCCGGTCGCAGTATAACGATGCCCGAGGTCCTTATAAAGGTGGCATTAGATTTCATCCCGATGTTTCGCGTGATGAAGTAAAGGCGCTTAGTGCTTGGATGACCTGGAAAACAGCAGTTGTAAATATTCCGCTTGGCGGAGCCAAAGGTGGCGTAATAGCAAATCCAAAAGAAATGTCAGATAGAGAGTTAGAGCATTTATCTCGTGGTTACATCCGGGCGATATATAAATTTTTAGGTCCAACTATAGATATCCCAGCCCCGGATGTTTATACTGACCCGCGAATTATGGGCTGGATGATGGATGAGTACGAAAAATTAGAAGGAGCTCATGCGCCGGGAGTGATTACTGGTAAGCCTCTTTCTCTGGGAGGTTCACAGGTCAGAGAATATGCCACAGCCCAAGGCGCTTTTTATGCTTTGGAAGAAGGAGCTAAAAAATTAGGCTTAAATAAAAATGCTACCGTTGGTATTCAAGGTTTTGGTAACGCCGGAAAATTTATTGCCAGACTTTTAGAAGAGGCCGGATATAAGATAACTGTTATCAGTGACTCCAAAGGAAAGGCTGTAGATTGTAAGGGGCTTGATATCGGAAAAGTGGAAGAGTATAAAACAGAAAAAGGTTCAGTGCAGGGCTATGAAAACGTTGATGAAATAAACGGAATAAAATGTCTTCATCAAGATGTTGATATTTTAATTCCGGCTGCTCTGGAAAATTCTATAGACGAAGAAGAGGCCAAAAAAATCCAAGCCAAGATGATCGTGGAGCTTGCCAATGGACCAATTACTCCGGAGGCGGATAAAATCTTAAAAGAAAAAAATGTTTTAGTTATTCCTGATATTCTGGCTAACGCCGGCGGTGTTACAGTCAGTTATTTTGAGCAAGTCCAAAATGCTTATGGATACTATTGGGAAGAAGAAGAGATTTTAGACAAACTAAAAAAGACCATGGTTAATGCTTTTAATGAAATTTGGAAGAAAAAAGAAAAGTACAATACAACCCTAAGAATGGGCGCCTACGCCCTAGCCATAGAAAGAGTAGCCAAAGCAATGAAGGACCGAGGTTGGGTTTGATAGGCTCATTATTGACTTTTTATTGTTTTTGCTGTATATATAATTATACTTTTAATTATGTTCTTTAACCTTAACAAGAGGAGTTGACGATGGTAAAGACAATGGCAGAGGAGTCGGAAATAACGGAGTATAGGGTTTTCTCGGAAGCTTGGTTACGAGTTGCGAAAAATGACCCTAACATTTTAATTGTTGAAGATGACCATTCCGATCGGCATAGATTTGTTTGTGACGCTCAAGAAGTGGGGCTCATTCCTTGTATCGCTGTTAATATAAGTGAGGGGATCATGTGTTTGCGCCAGCAGAAATGGGATTATGTTTTGTGGTTTGGTGATTTATTTCCACGCCAAATTTCAACCGCGGGTTAAAAACAACTCTTCAAAATTTTAATATTCTCTTTATCAGAACCTTCGCCGGAAAAACCGGGGACTTCCAAAATCCAGGGCAATTTATTTGCCCTGTTTTCTTTTGCTAAATTTTTAAAGCCTTGCAAGCCGATATAGCCCTCGCCGATGTTTTCGTGTCGGTCGCGGCAAGAGCCTGATAATGTTTTTGAGTCGTTGATGTGGAGAACGATAATTTTATTTTTTCCAATTTCTTTTTCCCATTCATCAAAAAAAGATTTTATTTTTTGCGGGGTGTATTCATCTATAATTCCAGACTCAAATGAATGAGCCGTATCGATACAAACTCCAACTCGAGATGAATTTACTTGCTTGATTATTATCCCGATTTCTTTTGGTGTGGTACCGACCTTTGTGCCTTCGCCGGCGTTGTTTTCTATTATAAGTTTTGTCTTGCCCGGAACTTTTTCTAAAATTATTTTTATTGCTTCAGAGCATTTTTTAAGAGCATCTTTTATCTCTAAATCTTTCCTGGTACCGATATGAAATATCACTCCTTCAGCCTCAATTAATTCTGCTATTTTCATTTGTTCAATTAAATTATTAATAGATTTATCTCTAATAATATCATCGGGCGTGGCAATGTTAACCAGATACGGAGCATGTAAAAAAATCGGCCCAATATTACTTTCTTTAATTTTTTCTTTAAACAAATCAGTCTCTTTTTTGCTCGGTAATTTAACTCTCCACTGCCTTGGAGATGAGCCAAAAATTTGAATTGTATTTGCCCCAATACTTTCGGCATTTTTTATCGCCTTGTGTAGTCCGCCGGCAACCGATACGTGAGCTCCGATTTTTATCATATAGCTTTTTCTTTTTTTAATAATTTTATTTTTTGTTTTGTCCCTTTGCGGTAACCCCCAATTTCTCCGCTAGATTTTATAACACGATGGCAAGGGATTTTAGGATCATAATTTTTATTCAAAATATTGCCAACAGCGCGGTAGGCTTTTGGCGAGTCAGACTTAACAGCTACTTGTTTATAAGTCATTGTTTTTCCTTTTGGAATTTTCCTAACTGTTCTTAAAACTTTATTCTTAAAAACAGACGGCGTTCTATAAGCCGGAGATCCCTTTTTATTTCCAATTTTAGCTCTATTTTTCATAAAAAATTTATCTGATTTATATTGTTATTATATATATAGTAGAATCCCTTGACAAGTTTTTTTTATTTGTTATTATTAGAAACAGTTTAATCATATTACTTTATGATACAAATAAAAACTTTTTTCTTATATTCAAGCGGTTGATTGTCCTGTTGTTTTTTGTTCTTTTTGAAGCCGCTAACAAGAGCGGTTTTTTTAATCTTTAAAAATTTGACAGTCGATATAAGGTTTTGCCAAAGGCGTAACTTTGTACCGGTTGTTAATGATAGAACGTTGACAATTTAATAGCGAGTAACACAAGTTTGAATTTATTACACTCCAGTCGTAATAAATTTATAAGTAAACTCATTTGAGTTTACGATTAAACGAGCATTTATTTTTTATCTCTATAATTTTTATAGAGGTAGCCAAAGTTTTTGCGGTTAATTTTAGATTCGTTCTCGAATGAATCTAAAGAAAGAAAAAAATAAGGGCGTATGGTGGATGCCTTGACACAAAAAGCCGATGAAGGACGTAGCAACCTGCGATAAGCTTCGGGGAGGCGGTAAGCAACCTTTGATCCGAAGATTTCCGAATGGGGAAACCCCCCTATGCAAACCATAGGGATCCGTTATCTGAATTCATAGGATAATGAGATGGGCACCCGGGGAATTGAAACATCTTAGTACCCGGAGGAAAAGAAAATAATGTCAGCCTAGCTGATACATTCCCTAAGTAGTGGCGAACGAACGGGGAAGAGCCTAAACTTTGTAAACTTTGCTGAAGTTTATTTGTCTTTTGACTTTTAAATGGAAGCTTTAAGGCTTTAGGGCCATATGTTTGCAGAGGGTTGTAAGAGACTGTATCTGTTTCCTAAATAAAACAGGGTAAAGTTACAAATAATTTTTCTAGCAGAATCGTCTGGAAAGACGAACCATAGACGGTGATAGTCCGGTAAGCGAAAGAAGAATTACTTTACGACAGTTTTCTTGAGTAGTGCGGGACACGTGAAATCCTGTATGAATCTGGGTCGACTATGATCCAAGGCTAAATACTTTTTGTGATCGATAGTGAACAAGTACCGTGAGGGAAAGGTTAAAAGCATCCCGGTGAGGGAGATGAAATAGTATCTGAAACCATACGCTTACAAGGAATCAGAGCCGTGTTTACACGGTGATGGTGTGCCTATTGAAGAATGAGCCAACGAGTTTGTGTTTGTCGTTGCTTAAGCTCTACGGAGCGAAGGCAAAGTGAAAGCGAGCGTTAACCCGCGAAATTATAATGGCAAATACAAGACCCGAAGCCGAGTGACCTAACCATGGCCAGGATGAAGCCCATCGAAAGATGAGTGGAGGTCCGAACCCACTAGTCGTGCAACACTAGGGGATGAGCTGTGGTTAGCGGAGAAATTCCAATCGAACTCGGCAATAGCTGGTTCTCCTCGAAATAGCTGTAGGGCTAGCCTTGAGTAAATTAGAGTCTGGGGGTAGAGCACTGAATGGGGCCGGGGGAGTCAAATCCTACCTTCTCCAACCAAACTCCGAATACCAGATTTCTGTACCTCGGGAGTTAGACCGTGGGGGCTAAGCTCCACTGGTCGAAAGGGAAACAGCCCAGATCGCAGTCTAAGGTCCCTAAATCTATACTAAGTGTAAAAAGTGGTGAAATAACTCCGACAACCAGGAGGTTGGCTTAGAAGCAGCCATCCTTTAAAGAAAGCGTAACAGCTCACTGGTCAAGTCGTTTTGCGCTGAAAATGTATCGGGGCTAAAGTATAGTACCGAAGACGCGAGTTCATTCCTGCTTAGGCAGGTTTGAGCGGTAGAGGAGCATTCTATGGTCGCTGAAGTCATATCGCGAGGTGTGGTGGAGAGCATAGAAGAGAGAATGTTGGCATGAGTAACAAAAAGACAGGTGAAAACCCTGTCCACCGTAAATCTAAGGTTTCCTGGGCAACGCAAATCGACCCAGGGTTAGTCGGTCCTAAGACGAGTCTAGTGTAGTGCTAGGGTAGCCGATGGATAAGCTGGTTAATATTCCAGCACCGCCATTTAATGTTAATAAGGTGCGCGGTTCTAAATTTTAAGCATACTATGGTTTGTGTGTCGACCTTTAGTTTACTAAAGGGCGAAAGATTTTATTTCGGTAAGGTCAATTTAAAAAGATGAATCGCCTAGAAAAGCCTTTGCGACTTAATTAGATGGCGACCGTACTAAAACCAACACAGGTAGATGAGGCGAGTAGCCTCAGGTGTACGAGAGAACCTTCGTTTAGGAACTAGGCAAAACAGCGGCCGTAACTTCGGGATAAGGCCTGCCCCACTTCTGTGGGGCCGCAGCTAAAGACCCCTGATGACTGTTTACCAAAAACACAGGTCCCTGCTAAATCGCAAGATGATGTATAGGGGCTGATGCCTGGCCAGTGTCCGAACGTTAAGGAAGAGGGTTATCCTTCGGGAGAAGCTTTCGACTGAAGCGCGGATGAACGCCGGCCGTAACTATAACGGTCCTAAGGTAGCGAAATTCCTTGACGGGTGAGTTCCGTCCTGCACGAATGGCATAACAATTGGGGGACTGTCTCAACGAAGGACTCGGTGAAATTGCAAGACGAGTAAAGATGCTCGTTACCCGCGGCTGGACGAAAAGACCCCGTGAAGCTTTACTACAGCTTGATATTGGATTAGGGGTATACCTGTTCAGAATAGGTGGGAGCCTTCGGGCGCCAGTGAGATACCACCCTTGTATAGTTTTAATCCTAACCCTGCGCCGATATTGGCGGCTAAAATTTTTAGCAATCAATACCGGTGCGGGGACAGTATCTGGTGGGTAGTTTGACTGGGGCGGTGGCCTCCCAAAAAGTAACGGAGGCGTTTACAAAGGTTGGCTAGGTCCGGATGGAAATCGGGCCGATAGTGCAAGCGCATAAGCCAGCTTTACTGCAAGACCTACAAGTCGAGCAGTTGCGAAAGCAGAAGCTAGTGATCCGACCGTACGATATAGGACGGCGGAAGCTCAACGGATAAAAGCTACTCCGGGGATAACAGGCTAGTCTGGTCCAAGAGTTCACATCGACGACCAGGTTCGGCACCTCGATGTCGGCTCGTCCTATCCTGGGGCTGAAGAAGGTCCCAAGGGTTTGGCTGTTCGCCAATTAAAAGGGCACGCGAGCTGGGTTCAGAACGTCGTGAGACAGTTCGGTCTCCTATCCGCCGTGGGCGTAAAGAAACTTGAGAAGGCCGATCCCTAGTACGAGAGGACCGGGATTGACGAACCTCTAGTGTACCAGTTGTTCTACCAAGGGCATTGCTGGGTAGCTACGTTCGGTTTGGATAAGCGCTGAAAGCATCTAAGCACGAAGCCGTCTTCAAGATTAAGTTTCTTAGATTCGCGAGAGACTATCGCGTAAATAGGTCCTATGTGTAAGCCCGGCAACGGGTTTAGCAGAGGGATACTAATCAATCGTATTTTTTCTTTCTTAACCAACTTAGTTTCAGTTTCCACTGAAATTGGGTTGGTATTGAATTAATCGCAAAAACTTTGGCTATTAAAGTTTATACTTTGTTGCCTCGCTCTTTATAACGGGACTGTTGTCAATTGCTGGTATATCTATCAATATAACAGTAGTTGATAACAGTCCCAACATGAAAAAGTGCCAAAATTCTGGTGATACTAGCAAGAGGGCCACACCTGTTCCCATCCCGAACACAGAAGTTAAGCCTCTTAGCGCCGATGATACTGCATAGCGGGAAAGTAGGTCATCGCCAGAATTTTGGTACTTTTTTAATTTTAAATTTAAAAAGGCCTTTGTCAGTTTTGACAAAGGCCTGTTTTTTTTAGTTATTTTTTAATTCCCCCTAATGTTTTGGTAAAGATATGATAACACAGTTGTCATTAAATGAGTACTTTACTCCCATTTTGTACAAAATTTGGAAGGAAGCCATCAACTCTAAGTCATCTCCTCGATGGTCGCAATCTTTCTCAGATGCAGATCTTTTTGTTAAACTGGTGTATTTTTCCAGTAAGGACATATCTGCGTTTGCCTGGCAAAAATGGATGTTAATTCCTTCTCCCTGAATTTTTTCATAGTGAATTTCAACCAAACCGTCGTTTATAGTCAGTAGTTTTTTAAGTAATCTCCCGGAGAATTTTTCTATTTTTCTCCGATCAACCAAGAAATTTACATCGTCTATTTTTTGCCAGACAACTTTTTCTTTTCCGTGTTCTAACTGTAAGTAGTGTATGAGTTGAGAAAGAAAATATTTCTCGTTGTTTATTTCTTCGGTCTTGTTCATATCGTTAGACACTGCACCGAAAATTTTCAGCGCTTCATCTACCCGGCTAGAGCTTTCGACAATTGGTTGAGCTTTTTCCAGACATTTTTTACAAGCGCTGTCGTCACCGTTATCGCAATGTTTTTTACAGATAATATTTGCCAGTCCACCGGCAGCCATGCTAGGATTTTTAATAGAGTGATCAAAATAAGTCATCATACCTTGAAGAGTTTTAGCTTCAATAATATGAGCAATTTTTTGAAATTCTTCCTCAAACCACGATAACTCTCTTTCAATAGCCACTATCTCCTGCCCAACAGCGTCGATAAACCTTCTTTCGTCTTTACTAATTTCCATTTTTTTGCCGGTAGCATCAACGATTACAAACCAAGTACCGCGAGGAGTTTCCACCATTGTATAGTAAATGGCGTTTATTTCCTCGTTCTTGATAAGATCCAACATGTATTCTGTTAGAGGATTTTCCAAGGGGTCTGTTATGTATTCACTGTCCACTTTCCGTCTTATTATAGAAGACAATGGCGGCGGAATGTTTTTTAAGGAGGTATCTCTTTGTGGTGGATGTCTGCCTGATATTCCCACCGATATTATTTTATACTCCTCCTCTGTTATTTGGCTGATTATGGCACGATTACCTTTTTTGCCTCCTTGAAGCGCCAGTAAAAGCCCTTTTGGCAGTTTTTGAAAAAGATCGTCAAAATCTTCCCACCTTGTTTTTTCTCTAACCCAAACTAAAAGATCCCATTTTTCAATAAAAAATCCATCATTAGCCCCTGTTTCTGTAATTTGCCCTTCAACCCCTAAACTTGTTTCTGATAAAATATTTTTTTCCATTTTTCTTCCCCCTAAAATATATTTTTTAAATTGTGAGTGTACAATAAGTCTATTTTTCTATTATTAAATCAAATATCTATAAAAAAGCAATAGTTTTTATAATAATTTAAACCTTTTTCTTTTTTCTTAGTTTGATCGTCGACACCTCTGCCAGTTGTATTCCATCTAGTTCTCCGCTCTCTATAATATCAAGAACAGCTTTTATTTTAGAAGCGTAGTTAAAGTTTTCCGTTAGTCCTTTTGTTCTGGCAATGCGTTCAAAAATCTTTTTTCTGTGTTCAAAATTTTCCAAAGGAATTTTTATTTCTTCACCCGGCTGTATATTATCGGGGTCAGAAATATTATTATATTCAGCCAGTTTCAGATAGTTTTTAATATAAAATTTACTACTTATTTTTGATAAAATTTCATTATTGCCAACTGTGTAGGTATAATAAGGCTCCTCTCTTAATTCTTTTCTTATTTTATTGGTTTTGTTTATCATGTAATCAATAAAACTGACTCGAGTCCTTTCATCTTTATTGGGAGTTTTTCTGATATATTCATAGATAAATCCACCATTATAACCGCAGGCCATTAATTCACGATCATTTATTTTTCCGCTTAACTCCTCAAAAAATTTAGCACAAGCCTCAGCGCTTTTAATCGGATCAAAGCGATTGTCTATGGTTTTCCCGTTTTTTTCATACACCAGTCCATAAAGCCTGGCGGTACTTTCTATAAATTGATAGGCGCCGCGAGCATTAGCCGGTGAAACTGATTTTTCATTAAATCCGCCGGACTCCGGTATGGCAACATAGGCCAGATTTCCTGAAAGACCTTTTTTAACAAAAGGATTTTTAAGTTCATATATTTTTTGTTGCATTTTTAAATAACCCTCTACCAGCTCTTGCCATTTTTTTCCTCCCTTGCTATATTTTTCAAGCCAAATTTGGTCGAGATTTTCCACTAATTTTTCCGCATCCCAATCAATGTCAGTTTCAGCTTCAAAACTAAAAACATCGGCAATTGTTGGCTGTATTTCATCTTGTTTTTCATCTTCTCTCGCCATTTTATTGTCCGCAGGATCTCGCTGTGGCAGTGATTGTTTTTCTTCAAAATTTTCCCGAGCTTCTCGATGCAAAGCCTCCACCAAAGCCTTAAGATTTTCATTTTCAATCTTAATCTGCTCCGATGTTGGCTCTAGTTCTTCCTCTGATTTTTGATTTTTATCGTCTTCAATAGTCGGTAAATTTTTCTCGTTGTTTTTTAAACGCTCTATTCCTTCAGGAATAAGCGAACCCACGAACGCCCCTAGACCTATTTTAATCAACTTTCTCCTAGTTAGCTTATTTGTTTCATCATCTTTTTTAACTTTATCTTCAGTTGATTTTTTTTCGGCTAATTTTTTCTCTTTGCGTGCTTTTTTTATCTCGTCATGATCGTTAAGTGGTGAAATTTTTTCAAAATTCATATTTTATAAAATTAAGAATATATTAATATTTAACTACAATTTAAAATTATTGACAATATAGGAAGTTTTTTATATACTAATCTTAGCTCATTTGTTATAAAAATACAAAATAAAAGGAGGTGATTATTTGATTGTAATGTCAAGAGTATCTAGCGTGTAAAACGCCGATAGGCCTTTGAGGGGTAGGCGAAAAATCCCTCACAAAAAGAAAAACACTCAAAATAACAAGGGCTGGGGACTTAGAGTCTGCCAGCCCTCTTTTTATTAAAATTGAAAAATTATTAGCAATAGATTATACTCAATATATGAACAAAATCATTGAAGTAAAAAATTTAACCAAAACCTACGACTACTTTAAGAAAGAGCCGGGGCTTAAGAATTCTTTTAAGAATTTATTTAAACGAAAAAAGCTTTTTAAAAAAGCCGTGGATGATATTAGTTTTGATATTAATGAAGGTGAGATCGTTGGTTTTTTGGGGCCCAACGGAGCCGGCAAAACCACCACCTTAAAAATGCTCTCCGGGATTTTAACACCAAACAAAGGAGAAATAAAAGTTTTGGATTATAACCCGGAAAAAAGAGAAGCTGAATATCAGAGACAGTTTGCTTTAGTTATGGGACAAAAAAATCAGCTTTGGTGGGATCTGCCGCCAATGGAAAGTTTTTTATTGAACAAAGAAATCTACGGAGTTTCAAAGCAAGAGTTTACTGAAAATTTAGACGAGCTTGTTAAAGCTTTAAAAATAGAAGATATAATAGATAAGCAAGTTAGAAAATTGTCCTTAGGCGAGCGAATGAAAAGCGAGCTGGTAGCATCGCTTCTGCACAGCCCTAAAGTTTTATTTTTAGACGAGCCAACCATTGGCTTAGACGTGATAGCACAAAAAAATATCAGAGACTTTCTTAAAAAGTACAACCAAAAAAGAAAAACCACAATTTTGCTGACCTCACATTATATGGAAGACATCGTCGCGCTTTGCGATCGGCTTATTATTATCAACGAAGGAAAAATAATTTATAATGGTTCGATAAATGATTTAATGAAAAAATACGCACCCAATAAAATGATAACCGTCTTTTTTGAAAAAGAAATTTCAGCCAATGAATTGAAAAAGTTGGATAAAGTTTATAAAATAGAAGACTGTAAAGTTTTGTTCAAAGTTTCAAGAGAGGAAGTCAAAAATTTCGCCACTAAAATTCTTTCCTCAGATTTACCCGTCAAAGACATCGAAATCAGCGAGGTAGATGTTGACAGCATAATCCGAAACGTCTTTACAGGGTAGCGCTTATGTCCAAATATCTTTTAATTTTTTACAACAGCATTCAGAGAAGTTTAATCTATCGCTTCAACACCTTCTCTCTTTTGTTTATCCAAATTTTTGTTTTTGGAGTATTTTTTTATTTGTGGAGTTCTATTTACAGAGAGGGCGGGCAAATCGGCAACTATAGCTTGGGCGAAATGGTTACCTATTATTTTTTGGTAATTTTTTTAAGTTTAATTATCAAGGCCGATGTGGCTTGGCGAGTCGGCGATGAAATTCGCCTAGGAACAATGACCACGATTTTACTTCGCCCAATTAGTTATTTTGGCTATACATTTTCCAGGCTGGCAGGAGAAATTGTTTTTAACACAGCAGTATATTTTTCTTCTTTTTTAATTCTATTTTTATTTTTAAAAGATTATTTAAATATTTCTCTTAACTTGGAGCAAGTTTCGTTTTTTCTGGTTTCAGTTATATTGGGAACAGCTATATATTTTTTATTTTTCTATATGGTCGGGCTGTCAACTTTTTGGTTTGGTTTTGTTTGGGGATTTAATTTTACTATGAGTATGATCGTTAGTTTTCTGGAGGGAGCAGTTATTCCTTTAGACCTGCTGCCTGAATTTATAACAAGAATGTCAAATTTTTTACCATTTAAATATATTATGTTCACCCCGATTTCAATCTTTACCAAACGAACGGAGCTAACTTTAGACTTGCTTATTATCCCACTCGTCTGGGTGATTGCATTATATTTTATTTCCTTAATTATGTTTAAAATCGGTGTTAAAAAATATGAAGGCTATGGAGCTTAAAAAAACCTTTCTAAAATATTTTAAAATATTTTTACATCTGCAAAAAATTGGGTTAATGAGCAGGACCGCCTACAGAGCCAATTTTTTTATTATTATTTTTGCTGTTTTGATTCAAGCATCGTTTAGTTTGATTTTTATAAAAGTTGTCTTTGGTTTTTTAAACAATATTTCCGGCTGGAACTACTACGAAGCTCTGGTGATTGTCGCAACTTATTTGATAGTCGAAGGGTTGATGTGGGTTTTGTTTGGGCAGTTTAATACGATTGTTAAGCAAATACAACAGGGCGAGCTGGACGGATTAATCGTCAGGCCAATAGACACGCAGTTTCTAGTTTCTGTCTGGCGCGGAGACTCGGAGGATATAGTAAGAATAATCACCGGGCTCGGAGTAATTGTTTACGCGCTAAATAATTTGAATTTAACTTTAACGCAGATAACAGTTAATTCGTTTTTCTATATTTTTATGCTTTTTAATGCTTTAGTTATAACCTACAGCTTGGCGGTTTTATTTAAAACCATCAGCATCTGGACCATCGAAGCCAGAGCCTTTTTCCATTTAACGGATTCATTTTCCAGAATGAGCCAGTACCCGACTGATATTTTTTATCACAAAATAGTCCAAACAATCGCCACTGTTATTATCCCGTTATTTTTTATGGCAACCGTGCCGGCAAAAATTTTAACCAGAGGCTTTGATTTAAAAATAGTCCTAAGTTCATTCATAATCGCCGGAGTATTTTTCTACATCTCCAGAAAATTTTTTCAATTCGCTCTTACCAAGTACGAAAGTGCCAGCTCTTGACTTTTTCACTATTTCTGCTAAGATAGATAGAAGTTTTTAATCGTACATTCAATCAAAAATCATAATAAGGAGAAGGAAAAATGGAGCAACGAGTTAGTTTTGAGAAGTTTATGGAGCAACCTGTTTTTAACCGCGATAACGCTGAAAAAACAGGAGTTGAGCTAGAGGGTTATGTCTACGAGAACGGAGTGATTGTTCCACGCGGACCGGAAATCGTGGAGGCAATTAACGATCCGGAGTTAGCGAGCTGCGAACTACCTGCTTGTCAGATAGAGATAAAAACATTGCCATGCAAGGTAAAAAATTTGAAATGGTATCTCTACGGTGGGAGAGCTATTCTGCAAGATGCAGCAGAAAGATTAGGATTGAGTTATTCATTTGATGCAATTGCTCCAGCCGACATTCCACTTGAAATTTCACCGGACAAGAGACACCAAGACATTGCTAAAAAACTATCTCACGAAAAACTTTTAGCAGGATCAAGGGTTGCCAGTACCCAGTTTCACTTTGGGATGCGGGACAAAGAAGAAGCTTTAAAAGTTTATAATTTTTTGATTCAGCATTGTTATTATTTAATAAGTCTCGGAGACATATCTAAGGGTAGAAGACTAAATCTTTATGGTCGAGTTTATCCTGACTTTATGCCTCGCGCCTATCATGATTGGTATGAATTATACAGAGACGCTTGTGATCGAAATTTCGCAAATGATATCCGCAATTGGTGGGACATGATTCGTATTACCCGTTTTGGGACAATCGAATTACGGATGTTCGACTCTACTCCTGATATCGAAAGAATTCTCCATTGGAACAGGGTATGTTTTCATTTCGTGAAAGAAGCGTTAAATTCATAATCCATAAACCTCAACCTAAGAGGGAGTCAGAAAAACCGACCCCTCTTTTTTTATTTTTTAAAAATGGTAAAATAAAAACATGTTAAAAAAATTACTACAACACAAAGAAAACTATAATCAAGAAAAAATAGAGTTTTTAAGCTTTACTTCTTTTTTGCTTGGTTTTTCCGGAGCGCTTTTGACCTATATCGTTTCTTCTTATTTTAAGGAAGTTTTAAACACCGATAATGTTGGTATCTTCTTTTTACTTTCCTATGTAATTTTTTTAATCGCTCTTCTTAATTTGCATAAGTTGATAAATTTGTGGGGAAAGGTAAAGGTTTTTTATATTTTCTTTTTTATTAGAACAATATCTCTTTTGTTTTTGATTTTTTTACCGCCGTCTCCTCAAGCGTTGGTTTTCTTGGTTATTTACATAATTACTGAGGTAATGGGCTGGGTTAATTTGGACACATTATTGGAGTCATTCTCAGCCGATAATATGTCCGGGCGAATTAGAGGACTTCATTTAACTGTTATGAATACGGGAATTTTGATAGCTCCGTTTTTTGCCACTCGAGTTTTAGAGCAATTTGATTATAAGGGATTATTTTTTGCAGTTTTCGTTGTGCACTTTTTGGTTTTTTCAATAACCTTAATGGGTTTTAGAGGAATTAACCATACCTTTCACAAAAAAGAAACCGTTCTTGCGCTCCTTAAAAGAGCCTGGCAGAGAAAAAACATCATCAGAATTTATTATATTTCTTTTATCTTGGAGTTTTTCTACGCTATTATGATTATTTTTACTCCTTTATATTTACTGGGGCTTGGTTTTTCTTGGATACAAATAGGAACAATTTTTTCTATCATGCTTGTTCCTTTCGTCCTTATTCAATACCCAATTGGCATTCTTGCCGACAAAGAAACAGGCGAAAAAGAACTTATTGCTTTATCTCTTTTTATTATGGGTTTTTCAACATTAGCTTTTTACTATATAAAATCCACTGACATTTTTATTCTAGGAGCTATTTTATTTATGACCAGGGTAGGAGCATCGCTAATTGAGATTCTAAGAGATTCATATTTTTATAAAAGAATAGATTCTCGCGACATTGATTTAATCGATTTTTTTAGAACATCAAAATCACTAGCCTACATTCTAGCAGCCGGCGTGTCCTCTATTTTACTCTTGAAACTCCCAATAGATTTTCTATTTTTTTTCCTAGCAGTCGTAATATTTTCCGGGCTTTATCCAACTTTTAAATTAAAAGACAATCAAAGCGAAAAGGAAATAAGAATTGGCAAAATGAAAATAAAAATCACAAAGAGTTTTTAAATATATGTGTGGGATTATTGGTTATATTGGACAAAATAAAGCTTTGCCTGTCTTGTTGGATGGGCTGAGAAGATTGGAGTACCGTGGGTATGACTCAGCTGGGGTGGCTGTTTGTGATGGTCAAGAAATAATAACTGTGAAAGCGGTTGGAAAAATAGTTGAGCTTGATAAAAAGATTTCTTTGGAAAATAAATCTTTGCAAGGTAATGTGGGAATTGCTCATACGCGCTGGGCGACTCATGGGAAGCCGAGCCTTGAAAATGCTCATCCGCACTGTGGTTGCAAACAAGAAATTTGGCTGGCTCACAATGGGATAATTGAAAATTATGCAGAATTAAAAAAACTTCTGGAAAAGAAAGGACATAAATTTTTAAGTGAAACCGATACCGAAGTCATCGCGCATTTAATTGAGGAAAACTATAAAGACGATTTAAAAATCGCCTTGCAAAAATCATTGAAATTATTAAAAGGAGCTTACGGTATTGTGGTAATGCACGCTAAAGAGCCGGACACTATCTTGGCAGTGAAAAAAGGAAGCCCTCTTCTTGTTGGACTTGGTGACAAAGAAACCATCATCGCCTCTGATGTTTCAGCGATTATTCGCTACACCGATAAAATTGTTTATCTAGAGGACAATGAAATTGTTAAAGTGAATAAAGCCGGCTTTAAAATTTTTAATTCAGACTATGAAGAAATAAGCAAAGAAATAAAAAAAGTAGAGATAGACAAAAACGAAATAGAAAAATCCGGATTTCCTCATTTTATGCTTAAAGAAATTTTTGAACAACCTAAGACAATCACCGACAGCGTAAGAGGAAGATTGGTTTTAAGTGAAGGCAAAGTCAAACTTGGCGGACTGGAAAGTGTTCAGGAAAAATTGCGCGAAATTAACAGGATTATTATCGTTGGTTGCGGAACAGCCTACAACGCCGGTCTTGTTGGAGAGTATATGCTGGAGGAGTACGCCAACATCCCGGTTGAAGTTGAGTACGCCAGCGAATTCCGTTATCGCAAACCAATCTTGGATAAAAACACAGCTGTACTCGCTATCTCACAGTCCGGAGAAACCGCCGATACTTTAGCCGCTATCAAAGAAGCCAAGGAAAAAGGAGTTTTAACTTTGGGAATAATAAACAGCGTCGGCTCCACTATCGCTCGTGAGGTAGATGCCGGAATATACAACCATGCCGGTCCGGAGATCTCCGTTGCCTCAACCAAAGCCTTTACTTCACAGGTTATTATCCTCGCGTTGCTAACGGTTTTTTTAGGCAGACAACGTCAAATGTCGTTTATTACCGGAAAAAGAATTGTTGAAGAAATTGAAAACCTTCCAAATAAGATAAATAAAATATTAAAACAAGAAAAAGACATTAAAAAAATTGCTAAGAAATATTATAAATCAAAAAACTTTGCCTTTTTAGGAAGAAAATACAACGAACCACTTGCCTTCGAGGGCGCTTTAAAGTTAAAAGAGTTGTCCTACATCCATGCCGAAGGCTTTCCCTCCGGAGAAATGAAGCACGGTCCAATTGCCATGATAGACAAAAATTTCCCTAGCTTATTTATCTGCCCTCAAGACAGTGTCTATGAAAAAAATATTAGCAACATTGAAGAAATTAAGTCTCGAAGCGGCAAGGTAATTACAACAGCAACCGTTGGTGATGAAAATATTAAAAATATATCTGACCAGGTTATTTATATCCCAAAAAGCTTAGAGATGCTAACCCCGATTTTGGCGGTTATCCCTTTGCAGTTATTTTCTTATTATATGGCAGTTTTAAATAATCGTGATGTAGATAAACCGCGTAATTTAGCAAAAAGCGTAACTGTAGAGTAGGTTGCCTAAAGTTTATTATATAGATGTAGGCGTGCTACAACGATTAACAGAAATATAGTTTTGTAATTTAATTATGGCCTATTTGTTTAATAAACAAATAGGCCTTTTTTTGATAAATAAAATTTGCCTTTAGATGCTGAAAATGTTACCTTGGTAATATATTAAATTAATTTTCTATGCAACAAATAGCCGACTTACATATTCATTCTAAATATTCTCGGGCTTGTTCGCCAAAACTTGATTTACCTAATATCGATAGGTTTTGTGAAATTAAGGGGTTGGACATTGTAGCAACCGGGGACTTTACTTATCCGGCCTGGTTTGGCGATATTAAAAATCAACTGGAAGAAATTGAAAATACAGGACTGTATAAATTAAAAGAAGAATTTAAAATTAAAGATGACGAATTCAAAAACTTAAAAGGAGAGACAAAATTTATTCTCTCCACCGAGCTAGCTTTAGTTTATAAAAAAGGCGGGAAATGCCGTCGGCTTCATTTAGTGGTTTTAGCGCCAAGTGTTAAAGCAGTAGAAAAATTAAATAATTATTTGGATAAAAAATATAACATCCGTTCCGATGGCCGGCCGATTTTAGGAATGAGCGCCGAAGAGTTGTGTGAAATTTGCTTTGGAATAGACGATAATTTTATGATAATTCCAGCGCATGCTTGGACGCCTTGGTACGCGATTTTTGGCTCTAAATCAGGGTTTGACAGCTTAGAAGAGTGCTTTGGAAAATGGACATCAAAGATAAAAGCCATTGAAACAGGTTTATCAAGTGACCCGGAGATGAATTGGTCTTTGTCAGCTTTAGATAATATAACTTTGATCTCTAACTCCGATGCCCATTCTTTGCCAAATTTGGGACGGGAGGCAAATATATTTGATTTAGAAGAAATTACCTATCAAGAAATTAAACAAGTAATTGAATCAGGAGACAGAAAGAAGTTTTTAAAGACAATTGAATTTTATCCGGAGGAAGGAATGTATCATTTTGACGGTCATCGAGAGTGTGGAATAAGTTTTGATCCAACAGAAACAAAAAAACACAAAGGAATCTGCCCAAAGTGCAAAAGACCATTAACTATTGGAGTAACAAATCGAGTCCATAGTTTGGCGGACAGGAAGCTTGGATTTAAACCCAAGAACGCTATCCCCTTTGTTAAGTTGGTAGAGCTTGATAAAATTATCGCCGAAAGTCTGGGAGTCAAAAGTCGTAGCTCTAAAAAAGTGCAAGAGGAATATAAAAATATGATAAATAAATTAGGCAGCGAACTTCAAATATTGCTTAATTTAGGAAGAGAGGAAATTGCTAAAGTTAGCAAAGAAAAAATAGCCGAGGGGATAGAAAAAATGCGTTCAGGAGATATAATTATTGAACCCGGCTTTGATGGTCAATACGGAAAAATAAAGATTTTTAAAGAAGATAAAGCGTCTGTGCAAAAACAATTGTTGTAAGGATTTAAAAAAAATGGTAAAATATATTTATCTAAACATGTTGAAATGATTAACTATGTCTTTCCGCACTTATATAATTTTTATGTCTGTGGCGACCCTTGTTTCTTGGAGCGCTTGGGGGATTATTCTTTTTTTAGTAAACCCTTTTGAGGCCGATGTAATGAGTTTTCTCTTTTTTTATGTTAGCTTGTTTTTTTCTTTACTCGGAACTATAGCTATTATCGGAGCTTTAACAAGAAGAATTTTTATAAAAGATAAAATGTTATTCAGGCAAGTTATAGTTTCTTTTCGCCAGGCAGTATTTATTTCTTTTTTAATAATGCTTTGTTTACTGCTTCAAGGCGAAAGACTGTTAACTTGGTGGAATATAATGCTTTTGATTGCAGCTGTAAGCGTAATAGAATTATTCGCCATCTCAAAAAAACAGAAGATATAATTTAATCAAAAAACTTATGCTTTTTCGCAACAAAGAGAAAAAACAAGCCAAGGCAGATATGAACTTATTGTTTTATATTGGCACAGGAATAGTCATCGGTGTAGTCGTAGTGTTAGCAACTACTTTATAATTAATTTAAAAATATTAATTTTATGTTAGAAACAAGCAAAGATGTTTTGTACATTATTTTGGCTTTTTGTGTTTTGTGGTTGACGATTTTTTTGAGTTGGCTAATGTTTTATATTATAAAAATATTTAGAAACACTAACAAAATTATAAACCAAGCCACCGAAACAATCAGCAAAGTAGACAGGTTCGTAGACGCCTTCAAGGGAAAGCTAGAAAGTTCCACCTCTAATTTAATGCTTTTGGCAGACTTGGCCAGACAAGGAATGGAGTTCGTGGGGAAGAAGAGAGGAGGAAAGAGAAACACAAAAGGTAAAAAGTAATATTAACATGTTTAGATGATTATTTATGCGTATTCATACTTATAAAAAAATCGCTTTAAATTTTTTGTTTTTGGTTTTTCTTTTAGTTGGACTGATTATTTATTTTATTTTTTATAAAGTTGAAATACATATCACACCGGTTAAAGAAAAAGTAAGTGTTGATTTTTCTTTTGAAGTCAGCGGAGAAGACAGTGAACTCAAAAAAAGAGACAATATAATAGAGGGCGATGTTTTAGAGGTTGAGGTAGAAGGAGAAAAAGAATTTTCTTCTTCCGGGACAAAAAAAGTCTTTGAGGGAAGTGTTGGTAGTGTCTTTATTGTAAATAAAGAAGGTTTTGACCAACCTCTGATTGCTACAACTCGCGTTTTAACGGCTGATAATATTTTATTTAGAATAAAAACAGGAGTTATTGTGCCGGCAAACGGAGAAATAGAAACAGAGGTTTACGCTGATGATAAAAACTTTAAAGGAGTTATAAAACCCACTAAATTAACTATTCCGGGATTATCTAAATCTCTGCAAAAAACAATTTACGCGGAAAATAGAGAGAATTTAGGTGAAACTAAGACCGTAAAAATAGTTTCTCAAGAAGATATTAATGTTGCTCGCGAAACTTTAACAGAAGAACTGTACAATAAAGCAAAAGATCAATTTGATTTGAAAAGTAAAAACAAGATTAACCTTAGCTTAATAGGGCGTATTCCTAAAATAAAAGAAGTCAGCTGGAAGGAAACTGTTTTAGAAAAAGTAAATAAAGAAGTTGGTTCTTTGTCGGAAGATTTTGAACTGTACTTAAAAATCAAAGCAATAGAGATTTCTTTTGATGAAAATAAAATTTACGATTTAGCAATATTAAAGCTTAAAGAAGCTGTTCCGGACGATAAAGAATTCATTGAAATTAATAAAAACAGCCTTAATTATGTAGTTGAAGAGTTTGATGTAGATAAAAAAATAGCCAAAATAAAAATTTACGCTTCCGGTGAGATGATAATTAGTGAAGACAATAAAATTTTAGATAAAAATGTTTTAACCGGAGAAGCTGTGAAAGAAAGTCAAAAGCGCTTAGAGTCCTCGCCTTCCATATATAAGGTGGAAATTAAAACCCCGTTTAACTTATTCAAATTTATTCCAAAAAATAAAAACAAAATAAAAATAATTATTCAGGATTAGATTTATTACATAAATAAGTTATCCACAAGTATTTAAGGTTATCTTTTTTAAGAAAAATGTGCTATAATGTAAAATAGTCAAAAGCAGAAAGTCAAAAATCTATAAAATCAAGGTAATATTGTATTTTATACATAATAATAAATATATTTAAATGTTTATCCGTTAGCTAACGGAGATTAAATGTTTAAATATTTAAATGATTTTTTTATGCCAAAAACAACTATAATTCTTTTGATAGATGATGATCAGATATTGCTTGAAATGTATGAACAAAAATTTAAATTAGCCAAATTCGATGTTTTAACTGCTATCAACGGAAATGAAGGGTTTAAAATAGCTACTGCCAAGAAACCGGATTTTATTTTAACTGATTTGGTGATGCCGGGTAGTGATGGTTTTGAGTTTTTAAGTAAATTAAAAAGAGATGAAAGGACTAAAAATATTCCCTTTATCACTCTTACTAATTTAAGTAGTGAATCTGACAAGAAAGAAGTTATGAAAAAAGGATCTTTGGATTATCTCGTAAAATCAAACTTTACCCCGGCTCAAGTTGTAGAAAAAGTAAAAAGTAAATTAAAAAAATAATTATATATTTTAAAATAGATTTATTGCAGAATAAGTCTAACGCAATATGATAACATATTTCAAAAAACAAAAAGCTAATTTTTTAGCTATTTTTATTTTTTCAATTTTTGGCTTATTACTTTTAGCTTCCAGCGCTTCGGCCAATGTTACCGGTAGCGGAACTTATGTTTCGAGTATCGAACCTATTGGTTTCCCAGTGCAGTGGGGAGATATGACTTGGACTGTAGCAAACGGTGGGACATTTACAATAAAAGTTAGGTCTTGTGACGACGCGTCTTGTAGTGGGGAAACTGCTATAGCAAGTTGTCCAAATTTTTATAGCGGATCAGCAAGTGGATCCGCAGATATTACCAGTAATGGTTGCGTTTCTGATGGTGATGATTATGTTCAATATCAGGTATATTTTTCCAAAAGTTTTTCAGAATCAAGTAGCACTTCTCAGCCAACGTTAACAGTCATGAACATTGCTTATGCTTCATATACAATAGGCGCAAGTACTTTAACTTCTTCTAAATACGAAGCCTCAACCGGCAATGTTATGGGTGGTGTTGGCTGGGACGAAGATACAACTTTACCAGACGGAACAGAGGTAGCTATTTATCTTAAAACAGCCGCTACTGAAGGAGGTCTAGATAGCGCCACTTGGTATGGAGTCGCCACTTCAACACCGCCATCAACTGTAACTTCAGGATGTACTAAAGTATCGGGTACTGTTTCTTGTAATAGCACTGTTATTCCAGAATCTATGATAACTGGCGGAGACGATGATTGGTTCCAGTATAAAATTAAACTAGTCTCTGATGGAGCCAATACGCCAACGGTTGATGAAATTATTATAACTTATGTTGTAAACGCTCCGCCGGCCTTTGATTCAGGTTATGAGAATAGTGGAGTTGGCGCTTCTCAAGGTAGTGATGGCCAAATCACTATTGCTTATTCGGTCAAAGATGAAGATACGACTTCTGGAAATTATAACGGTTATGTTGAGCCAACTTACTATTATTCATTGAACGGCGGCTCTAGTTGGACAGAGATTACATCAGGGTTATCTGCTAATGCAACGACCAATAAAACAGTAGTAGAAGGCTCTTACACAGAGCATAACGGCATTACCTGGAACCCGAAATCAATGATCGATGATAACTATAGCGCAACAGCCCAAATTAAAGTAAGTGTTTTTGACGGAGAAGCCGCTAATCATACTGCTGAACAAGCAAGTGCAAGCTTTACTTTAGATACCACCGACCCGGCTCCTGGCGCTACCCCTATTATAATTAAAGCAACTTCAACTCCGGCAGTATTAACAATTTCTGCTACAGATAACTCCAGCTTTCAAATGAAAGTAGGCTTGGTATATAACGGAACTGACGATATTACCGATGCTTCTTGGGAAAGTTATGCTGCAAGTGACACTATTTCTTTGGCTAGTGATCCTGATACGGTTTATGTTTTGTTTAAAGATGCCTATAGTAATACCTCGACAGTTGCTTCTCTTGCATCAATTGAAACACCTTCATATATGATGATTCAGGATACTACTAATCTTAGCATCCCGGAATACCGTGAATTTGTTTCTTGGAAGGTAGTTACCGGAGCAGCTGACTTTGCCGAATACAGAGTACTTCGATCTGAAAGTGAGGCGTCTGGTTACTCAATAATAAGACGTGAAACAGATAGACTTATTAACTCTTATGTTGATACCTCTGTAGTTTTCGATGATTTATATTACTATAAAGTTGCTCATGTTGATAATAATGGAAATACTTCGTATTTAACATCTGCTATAAGCGGTAAGGCTAACGGTGTTCAAGACTTTGGCGAGGGTGGCGGAGGAACTTCCGGTGATGCGCCGAATATTGATGAGACATTAGGCACTGGTAAATTTGAGGTAACTAATATAAACAGCACCAGCGCAACAATCAACTGGGAGACAACCGATAGTTTTGGGTCTGATAGTGTAGTTGAGTATGTAACTGTAATCGGTGGAGATTTTGATGATGCCCCAAGCCAAGGTGTAGCAACCGTAGCTAATACAGCAGCTGCTCTTGGTAAACATAGTATTACTTTAACCGGTCTTGAAAAAGATACAGTTTACTACATACGAATAAGATCAACAAACCCAACCTCTAATCTCTCCGATACATATAAGTATGGTCAAAATGGTCTAGATTTTGAGACTGATGATGGACCGATAATTTCTGCTGTATCTCATGGCACGCCTACAGCATCGGGAGCTACCGTTACTTGGACTACCGACAAAAGCGCAGATTCTTATGTTTATTATTCAGAGAGCTCAGATATGTCTGGAAAGCTTAGGGTAGGCAGTGATACTTTAACTACCTCCCATAGCGTTGACCTTGCAGGCTTAACTTTAAATACGACTTATTACTATTATATTGTTTCAGCTGATAGTGAAGCTAACACAGACACTTGGGATATTACTGATAACGGAGGAAGTGAATATCCAAATTTCACTACCGCTAACGACACAATAGATCCTATTATCACCGTTGACCCGACTGTGATTTATACTACCAGTACCGCCACTGTTGTTTGGACTACTGACGAAACTTCTTATTCCAAAGTTTATTATGCGACCGACACTTACTATACCGGCAATGGCAGTACTTACAGCGATGAAACAACCTGGACCTCTGTTTTAACTAGGAACCATGCAGTTAATTTAGTAGATCTTACCCCGGGAGTTACCTATCATTATCAGGTTGAATCAAAAGATGGTAGCACCAACGAAAACACTTCCACTCCGTCTACTGACGCCACTTTTGTTTTAACCGGTGTGGCGACAAGTATATCAAGTGTCGCGGTTTCCGGAGAAACAAGCTCCGGGGCGACTATTACTTGGACAACAGGTGAAGCTTCTGACAGTGTGGTTGAATATAATACAGTTGGGGCCAGTAATGAAAACTTTGTAAACGCTCCAAGTCAAGGTAAAGCAGAATCAGTTACTTCCCATAGCGTGACTTTAACCGGATTAAGCGCAGGTACCACTTATTATTTCAGAGTTAATTCAACCGATAGCGATGGTAATACCGGTACCGGTGCTGGAACAAACTTTGACACCACCGCTGGACCAAGTATTACCTTTGTTAAGGCTACCGACGAAACAGTAACTCAAACTACTGCAACCATTACCTGGTCAACAGACCTTGAAACAGATGGAAGGGTAGTTTATTCAGTAAACGATGATATGTCCCATCCAATTACCGTCGCTACCACTACATTAAAAACAGCCCATGAAATTGTTCTTAACGACTTAACTTTAAATAGTACTTATTATTACTATCTCCAATCAACCGACGCAGAAGGTAATATCGCTACAGACAACAACAGCGGAAGCTATTGGCCTTTATCAACTTCAGACGACACAACTGATCCGGAAATCATAGAATATTCAGTAGTAACCTCAACCAGTACAGCTACAATTACATGGAAAACCGATGAATTGTCAACCAGTAGAGTAAGGTATGATTCAGACAGTAACTATAGCGAAGATTCAAGTTTAGATAGTGGTCCTGACGAAGATACAACCTATACGATTAGTCATTCAGTTGTGCTAACCGGATTAACACATAATACCAACTATTGGTTTAATATGTTATCTAATGATGCGAGAAATAACGGAACTCCGTCAGATGCTTATAGTTTTGTAACTATTCCGGATGTTGTTGCCAGTTGTCCGGCTTGTCCGCCATGTCGAAGCGGTGGCGGAGGACAGGTTTGTCCAAAAGTTGATACAACTGCTCCAAGTATTTCAATGATAAATATTCAAGATTTAACTCACACTAGCGCTAAAATTGCTTGGAAAACCAATGAAAATGCCACTTCTATTATTAATTACGGATTATTTGATTCCACAGAAAATTCAGTTAATAACAGAAATAGCTTAACAGCGCTTACCATGGATCATCTAGTGTCTTTAGATAATCTTCTCCCGCAAACTACCTACTATTATCAACTTGCCTCTCGCGATAAATCAGGTAACTTGGCAATTTCAGATAATTTTACCTTCCAAACCAAAACTTTGAGTGAAGGACTTCTTGAAAAAACTAAAGAAGACTTAAAAGAAATTGATTCTCTTGAGGCAAGATTGGACGCTATTAAAGAAGAAAAAGACGAAGAGAAAAGAGCTGTTCAGGAGAGAGAAGCTAATAGTTTATTGTTATCAAGTTTGAATAAAGTAAATCAAATCGTGCAAAAGTTTAAAGGATATATCTCAGTTGATACCTTGGAGTTATCTCTAAAAGACAGTCTTTCTAATATTGAAAAGCTTGTACCTTCTCCAACACTAGAAGGAATTCCAATGATTGAAGTTGAAGAAGATAAGGTAACTATTTCTTGGGGAACCAACAAAGGCTCCAATTCAGTTGTTCTGTTTGTACCAGAAGAGGAGTATACTCCAACTAGTCAGAATCCATATATCTATCAAACAGGAAGCACCGGTGCTATGACCACGGATCATAAAGTAGTTATTCCAAATTTGGCTCCGGGAACAACTTATCACTTCCAGGTTCAAAGTAAGGCTCCGATTGGTCCGGAGGTAACTTCAGAGAATTTGACATTTACCACTTTAAAGGAAATCCCTAAGGTAACTGTTTCTCAGATTATACAAATTACAGACAACACCGCTACTATCGCTTGGGAGACAAATACACCAACCGATTCTTTGATAAGGTATATTCCTTATGACGAAGAAGAAGAAAGATACGACGATGAAAGAGCTCAGATTCAAGGTAAAGTGGAGCTTGTAAAAAATCATGTTCTAACAATTGAAAACCTTGTTCCGGGAACTACTTACGGCTTAACTATCGAAGGCAGAGATGAGCTTGGTCAAACTCTAATTTACGATATGGGTGAACTAAATACCTCAAAAGACATTCGTTCTCCAGAAATAATGAACGTTAAAACTGAGTCTTCTATTTTAGCCGGCAAAGAATCAAAAATTCAAACCATCATTTTCTGTAGCACCGACGAAGATTCTACCAGTCAAATAATATTTGCTGAATCCCACAATAACGAAAAATTAAACGAAGAAAATATTATAAAGGCTCTAGAAGAAGAAAAACAGCACCAGGAATTAATAGAAAATGATGGAATAGGAGCTCAAGCAAAAGACGATAAACAAATTTTTAGCTCGGATTCAACTGGTTTAAGCGTTGCTAAGTTAAACAAAGCTTTGTCTAAAAAGCACATTACGGTTTTAACCAACTTTAAATCAAGCACAGCCTACGCTTTCCGAATTATCTCGGTTGATCCATCTGGTAACAGAACTATTTCAGAAAAATATGTTCTTCTAACCCCGGAACAGTCCGAAACAGTAATTGATATGATTATTAAAACCTTCGAAACAAGATTTAGTTGGCTAGGAAAATTTAAACAATAGAATCGTAGTCGAAAGCCTATATTAAAACACGCCGCTAATTTTAGCGGCGTGTTTTGTATTTTGTAAGTATATGGTATAATGGGTTTAGAATATAGTCAGTCAGAGGCTGATCAGTCTCTGACTGAAATATAGAATATTTTAATCATTAAATAAGCTAGTAAAGCTAATTTTTATGCCTATTCCTAAAAAAATTATTAATTTTCTAGATAAACATGACATTGGTTATGAAATTTTAGAACATAAGACCGTTTATACGGCTTTTGATGCAGCTCAAACCATGGGTAAAAAATTAAGTGAAATCGCTAAAACTCTGGCAGTTAAAGTTGATAAAAAATATGTTTTAGTGGTTGTGCCTGCTAGTCATAAAATTAATTTTGATAAATTAAAAAAACTTTTAAAAGCCAAGAAAATCACCATAGTAAAAGAAGTGGATATTAAAAATATTTTTAAGGTTAAGCCAGGCACATTACTTCCTTTTGGCGTTTTTCATAAAATACCGGTGTTCATTGACAAGACTCTCTTGAAAAGTAAAGTAGTAATAGTAAGCGCTGGAAGTTATACGCAGTCTTTAAAGCTAAAAGCAAAAGATTTAATAGAGCATGGCGCCGAGACATTAACAATTTTCTCCAAAGCGCATAAATTTAAAAAGCAAAAAATAACTAAACCAAAAAAACCAGTCAAGAAAACAGTAACTAAAAAGAAATGCGCTAGGAAGCCATGTAAGGAAAAAACAACCGTACGAAAAAAATGTGTTAGAAAACCGAAAAAGAAGTGCGTTAAAAAACCAATAAAAAAGAAATAAAATGATTGTTTACATGTTTAAATGATATATGTTAAAAGTTAAATTTGATCAATTCGAAGGACCTCTTGATCTTTTACTGAAATTAATCAAAAATGAAAAGTTGGACATAACTCAAATATCGTTAGTTCATATTACGGATCAATATTTAAGTTATGTTGGGAAAATAGAGAAAATAGCCCCTCAAGAAGTGGCTGATTTTTTATTAGTAGCCGCTAAGCTCTTGCATTTAAAGTCCAAAGTTTTATTGCCGGAGATAGAAGACGAAGAAGACGAAGAAGATTTTTTAAAGCAAATTAAAATTTATAAAGAATATCTTGATGCCTCTAAAAAAATAAATAAAATTTTAAATAAAAAAAGATTTTTATTTTCCAGAAACAGTAATATAAAAAAACAAGTATTTTTTTCTCCACCAAAAATGATTACCACAGAAAAAATAAAAGAAGTTTTTAATGATTTTCTTGCTAGGTTTATAAAAGATGTTGACAATATAGAAGAAGATAAAATAACAAGAAGAATTTCTATTCAAGATAAAATAAAAGAAATAAATCACTTGATAAAAAATAAAAAACAGTTTATTCTAAATTATATTTTCAACTCTTCCACTCCCAAGGAAGAAAAGGTGGTTAGTTTTTTAGCTGTTTTGGAAATAGTCAGAAAAGGAGAAGTCTTAGTCGGTCAAAAAGAGCTATTTTCCGAAATTGTAGTTGCTAGACCTGTTACATAATAAGCTATTACTGCAATCCCCATATTTTGGTAAATTTCTTTGTAAAATTTTTGCTTATGCCTTAGTATAGGCCAAAAATTTTACAAAGAAATTTCCTCAAAATCTGGAAATTTTGTAATATAGCTTATTATGTAATAGATCTAGTAAACATTAATTTTTATGCAAAATTTAAAATCAAAAATTGAAAGTCTTTTATTTGTTTCCGGCAAGTCTTTATCAGCAGGAAAAATCGCTAGGTTTGTGGAAGAAGAAAAAAGCTTAGTTAAAAAAGTCTTAAAAGAACTTACAGAAGAATATAAAAACAGTAATCGCGGAATAACTATAGTTAAAAATTTAATGAGTTTTGAGATGACTACCAGTTCAGAGAACTCTGAAATTGTAAAAGAGTTTTTAAAGGATGAAACTTCCGGAGAATTAACCGGACCATCTCTTGAAACTTTGACAGTTATTGCTTATCGCGGACCAATCTCGAAACCGGAACTTGAACAGATTAGAGGAGTAAATTGCAGTTTGATTTTAAGAAATTTAACAATAAGAGGTTTGGTCGTAGTAAAAAATAAAAATGACCTTGAAGATAAAGAAAAAATATTATTATCAAACGAAAAATATTATATTATTACATCGGAGTTTTTAAAATTTCTAGGCATCAGCTCCGTAGAGGATTTGCCTGATTACGAAAAGTTAAGTCAAGAAAATTTTGAAAATTAGAAATTTTGCCTATGCCCTACATTTTAATTTTAGCGATATTTTTAAACGCCTTGATCCCTGTAAATACTCAAGATACAAGTGAGCTTCCTTCTAAAATTAACAGTGAGAGTGTGGGAATTTCAGTAACAGCTAAAAGTGCACTAGTAATAGATAAAAAAAGTAATAAAATATTGTTTTCAAAAAATAAAGACAAAGTTTTATCTATTGCCAGTATTACAAAGCTGATGTCAGCTTTGGTTTTGTTAGATCGAAATTTAGATTGGTCAGATCATGTTGTAATAGAAAAGCAAGATAGAAAAGAAGGAGGACGAATTTATTTAGGCTATGGAGAAACAGTTACAGTAGAAGATTTATTTAATTTAGGGTTGATTGCTTCAGACAACCAAGCTATAACCGCGTTAGTAAGAGCAAGTGGATTAACAGAAGATGAGTTTGTTGATTTAATGAATGAAAAATCTTTAGAGATTCAAATGAAAAACAGTAAATTCTTTGATCCCACCGGACTTGATCCGCGTAATGTTTCAACTTCTTTAGATTTGGTTATACTTGCTAAAGAAGTTTTCGAGAGAGAGGAGCTAACAAACATATTAAGCAAAAAAGAGTATTCTTTAAAAGAAATTAAAACAAAAAGATTTATTAGGATTTTTTCCACCAATAAATTTTTCGATTTTACAGATAAAAAAAGTGAATATTTACTGCTAGCCGGTAAAACAGGATATTTAGATGAAGCAGGTTATTGTTTTTTATCGCAATTTAAAGATTCTCAAGGCAACGAAGTTATTACAGTTATCCTAGGGAGTAATAGTGGTAAAACACGCTTTCAAGAAACAAAAGGATTAATTTGGTGGATTTTTAATAATTGGAGTTGGGAGTAATGGTTGATTTATATTTATTTTTTTGATAAGATAATAATACAAAAGACGCAGTATTCAAGTATTCTAAATTCTATATTTTAAAAGCATGTTTGATATAAATTTTGTTGAAACATTCAAGGGTCTTCCACCGGAAATTGCCACTTTCTTTATTTCCATGATACCGATTGCAGAGCTACGGGCTTCAATACCGATTGCACTTACTGTCTATAAACTATCTATTTTTTCAGCAATATTTTTTTCTGTAATAGGAGAAATGATCCCGGTATTTTTAATTTTAACTGTATTACGGGGAGTATATTCTTTTGTCGAAAAGTATAATTTACCAGGCAAAAGATTATTTGATTGGTTTTTCAAAAGAACAAAACATAAATTTGAAGGTAAATATGAAAAATATGGAAGTCTAGCCTTGATTTTATTTGTTGCCATACCACTTCCTTTTTCCGGAACTTGGTCCGGGTCTGTGGCAGCTTTTCTTTTTCGCATACCTTTTGTAAAAGCATTTTTATTAATTTTAACGGGTGTTATGTTGTCAGCTGGAATTGTTACTTTGTTAACTTTAGCCGGCGTGGCAATTTTTTAAAAATTATACTCTTATGAAAAAAACTTACATTATTGCTAACTGGAAAATGCAACTGGGCGTGGAAAAAAGTGTAGAACTTTTTTCCCAAATTGTGTCAAATTTTCCGGAAAAAAATAAAACAGAGGTAGTTGTTTGCCCTGCTTATACTTCTCTTCAAAAAGTTAATGAATTAAATAAAGATAAGATAGTTAAGCTTGGTGCACAAGATGTTTTTTGGGAAGAATCCGGTGCTTATACCGGAGAAATTTCTTGTGAAATGTTAAAAGAAATTGGTTGTGAATATGTTATTATCGGTCATTCAGATAGAAGAAAATATTTTAAAGAAGATGATGAAATTATTCATCACAAAGCTAAAACAGCGCTGAAATGTTCTTTGGTTCCAATTGTATGTGTTGGAGAGACTTTTCAGGAGCGTCAAGAAGGCAGAAAAGATTATGCTATTATCAGTCAGGTGACAAAAGCCCTTTCCGGCATAAAGCCTGTTGGAAATAATAAAATAATTATTGCTTATGAACCTGTTTGGGTGATAGGTTCCGGTCAGGCTATTAACGCTGAGGAAGCAGAGCATATGCATCAAGTTATCAGGCAAACTATTGTTGATTTATTCGGAGTAAGTATAATGGAAAAAAACTTTAAAATTATTTACGGTGGCAGTATAAGTAAAAAAATAGTTAAAACTTTTTTAATCCAGCCTAATATTGACGGAGTTTTAGTTGGAGGAGCCAGCCTAAAACCACAAGAATTCCTAGGAATAATAGAAGAAGCCATTAGTATTAAATAAAAACTATGCTTGTCCATATAAAAGAAATAGTTCCGCATGCTAAAAAGCATGGTTATGCCATCGGAGCTTTTAATACATCTAACTTAGAGGTAACGCTTGCTATTATCAAGGCAGCGGTGACTAAACGGTCACCTGTTATCATCCAGGTCAGTGAATCTGCCATTCGTTACAGCGGATTAAAGGCTATTACTCATATCGTGGAAACTATTGCTAAAAATGAATCAGTCGATGTACCGGTTGCTTTGCATCTTGATCATGGGAAAAGTTTTCATTCAATAGCAGAATGTATCAATGCTGGATTTTCTTCTATTATGATAGATGCCTCTGATTTACCGTTTGATGAAAATATGTTTTTAACTAAAAGTGTTGTTGATTATTCACATAAAAGAGAAGCTTGGGTGCAAGGAGAAATTGGTAGACTAATCGGTGTCGAAGATGACATAGATATAAAAGCAAAAGATGCTCTTTGTACCGACCCCGATGATGCAAAAACTTTTGCGCAAGAAACAGGGGTCGATACACTGGCTGTTGCAGTCGGTCAATCACATGGAGCGGTTAATCTTCGGCAAGGAAAATCAGAAAAAATTAATATTAAACAACTTGAAAAAATAAATAAAAAAGTTAAAGTTCCTTTAGTGTTACACGGAGCCTCTGATATAGCTGAAAATCAAATTAAAGAAGCGGTTAAACTCGGTGTTTCAATAGTTAATATTGATACTGAAATTAGAATGGCTTTTTCAAGGTCAATTAGAAAAGTTCTTAAGGAGAACAAAGACATGATAGACCCAAGAAAAATATTAACACCTGTTATGGATGAAATACAAAAGGTTGTTGAAAATAAAATAAAAATGTTCGGTAGTGAAAATAAAGCATAAAAATATGTACGATATTATTCCATTTTCAATTATAATTATAAGTTTAGCGATAATTTTATTTATTGTGGTTAGAAAATTCCCAGCTCTTTCCTCCGTTGATATTGATTCTTTGTCAGAAGAAAAGCAAAGTAAGCTTCATGAGCAAATAGTAATAAGCAGAATAAAAAACAGATTTAAGAAAATAGTTAGTTCCAAAAAAATCTCTTTTTTAACAAAGCCAGGTATTTTTTTGAAAAATAATTTTAGATTGTTATATAAAAAGCTTTTAAATTTAGAAAAGAAATATAAGTTTTCTAAAACAAAAATCAAAGAAATTACAGATAAAGAGATATATAAAAGAGAAGACGCCTTGACTGAAGCGCAAACTTTATTGAAAGATAACAACCTTGATTTGGCTGAGAAAAAATTTGTTGAAGCTTTAAATTTGGATCCTCAAAACATAAAAGCCTATGAAGGACTTAGTGAAATCTATATGAAGTTAGATCAAGACGACCAGGCAATTGAGGTCTTAAATCATATAATAAAAATAGAAGAAAATAATAGCCAAGCGTATTTTAAATTAGGACAAATAAATTTTAATCAAGGAGACATTAAAGAAGCAAGAGAATATTATTTAAAGGCTGTTAAATTTAAGCCACATTATCCTCCAATATTACTCGCCCTTGCTAATGTTTGTCAGTCGCTTGAATTTAATGAGGAAGCTTTGTCTTACTTAAAAGAGGCAGTCACCATAGAGTCTGGAAATCCAAAATATTTAGACAGATTAATAGAGCTTAGTATTATTTTAAAAGATAAAAATTTAGCTGAAACTAGTTTAAGTAAACTGAAAGAAATAAATCCTGAAAATAAAAAAATAAACGAGTATAAAGATAAAATAGAGAATAAACTTGTTACATAATTTTATGCAGAAAGATTTTACAAAGTTAGAGAAAATTTTAGGAGTTAAATTTAAGGAAAAAGATTTGTTACACCAAGCTTTTGTTCATCGTTCATATTTGAATGAGAATCCAAAGTTTAAACTTGGGCATAATGAAAGATTGGAATTTTTAGGAGACGCTGTTTTAGAATTGGCTGTCACAGAGTATTTATTTAAAAAATTTCCAAATGAAGACGAAGGCAGACTCACTAATCTAAGGGCCAGTATGGTCAATACTAATATGTTGGCGATACTGTCTGATGAACTTGGATTGAATAACTTTTTATTATTAAGCAAAGGAGAGTCAAAAGACGAAAATAAAAAAGCGCGTGAATCTATTTTAGCTAATGTGTTTGAGGCAACGTTAGGAGCGGTTTATTTAGATCAAGGTTTTAAAGTAGCACAAAAGTTTTTAAATAAAATTTTTGATAAAAAAATCCCTTATATTGTTAAAGAGGAACTTTACTTGGACCCAAAAAGTAGATTTCAAGAAATTTCTCAAGAAAAGTGCGCTGTTACCCCTCATTATAATGTTTTAAAAGAAGAAGGTCCTGATCACGATAAAATTTTTACAATCGGGGTTTACATAGGAGAAGATCTTATTGCTAAAGCCAAGGGCAGTAGTAAGCAAATAGCACAAGTGGAAGCAGCTAAAAAAGGACTAAAGAAAAAGAGATGGAGCTAAAACATTTAAATATCTAAACATTTAAATAAAACTTATGCATATTGACGATTTTTTTCGTATAGCTGTTAAAAAAAAGGCTTCTGATATTCATTTAGCAGCCGGTCAACCGCCAACTTTAAGGATTAACGGTATTTTACGCCATATTCCGGGATCTAAAGTTTTAACCCCGGCTGTTATTGAAGAGTTAACTTTTGATATGATTACCGAGAAGCAAAGAAAGAAATTTATCGAAAGTAAAGAGTTAGATGTTTCATATGAAATTAGTAACTTGTCTCGTTTTAGAGTTAATTTGCATTACCAGAAAGGTAGTGTCGGCATGGTAGCCAGAGTTATTCCAACAACAATTCCAACAATGAAAGATATTTTAATGCCTGAAATTATGTATGATTTGGCAAGAATGGATAGCGGGCTTGTGTTGATCACCGGTCCGACCGGTTGTGGAAAATCAACCTCTTTGGCAGCGATGATCGAGTTCATAAATAATGAAAGATCAGTTCATATGGTCACCTTGGAAGATCCGATTGAATTTATTTTTCTTTCAAAAAAAAGTTTGATTATTCAGCGTCAGCTTCATACAGACATGCTTTCATTTGAAGATGCTCTAACGCACGTTTTAAGACAAGACCCGGATGTGGTTGTAGTGGGAGAGATGAGGAACCTAGAAACAATTGCCGCTGCTATTACTTTAGCTGAAACCGGTCATTTAGTGTTAGCAACCCTTCACACCCACAGCGCCGACCAAACAATAGATAGAATCATAGATATATTTCCGGCCCATCAACAAAACCAAATTCGATTACAGCTTTCTATGAGCTTAAGCGGTATTATGTCTCAAAAGTTAATCCCTGATATTAAAAATAGCAGAATTGCCGCCAGGGAAGTTTTAGTAAAAACTCCAGCTGTTGGAAATTTGATTAGAGAAAATAAAATAGCCCAAATAAAAACAGTAATTCAAACAAGCGCTCAACAAGGAATGTTCACTATGGATCAGCATCTAATTGATCTATATAAAAATGGAAAGATCTCTCTTGAAGTAGCTGAAGCTTATATCCTTGATAAGGAGATGGTTAATAGTAAATCAAGAAAATAGTAAAAAAGATTTATTCGTTACAGGATGTACAATTTACACAAATAAAAAAACTCCGATTACCCGGAGTTTTTTTATTTGTGTAAATTTATTTAACCTTCTCAACGATTTTTTCAAAAATCTCAGGGTTGTTTTCTGCCAGGTCAGCCAGTATTTTTCTATCTAAATCAATATTTTTTTCTTTTAATTTTCCAGCAAATACAGAATATGATAAACCTTGCTCTCTTGAAGCAGCGTTAATTTTAATTTGGGCCAGCCGTCTGAAATTACTCTTTTTCTTTTTACGGTCAAAATAAGATCGCGCCCCGGCTTTGGTGGCGGCTGTTTTGGCAAGTCTAATTAAATTTTTTCTTCCCCATTTAAAACCTTTAACTTTACTTAAAAGTTTTCTTCTTTTTTTAACATGGGTTGTTCCTCGTTTTACTCTAGGCATATGTTTTCTAATTCATTAATCTTTTAATAGTTTTAATTTCTTTTTTGTTAGTAATTGCTTTGTCTCTTCTTTTGTTTCGTGTGACTTTACTTGGTTCACGAGAGTTAAAGTGGTCTTGCCCCGCAGTTCTTTTTTTAATCTTGCCGGTTTTTGTTAACTTAAAACGTTTACTTGTTGATTTGTGTGTCTTTAGTTTCATATTTTTATATTTTTTGACTTATTATCACGGAAAATCCGTTTCCTTTATATTTAATTGGTTCTTCCATTGTAATTTCTCGTTTTTCGTCTTTTTTTATTTCATTTATAAAATTTTGTATTATTTCTCTAGCAAGTGGTTTGTGCTGTTTTTCTCTTCCTCTTAAATTTAATTCTATCTTTACTTTATTTCCACTATCCAGGAATTTTTCCGCTTGCTTTCTTCTAAAATCTATATCATGCTTTCCAATTCTAACTGAAAGCTTAATTCCTTTGGTCTCTGTTTTTTTCTGCAGAGCTTTTTGTTTTTGAGCCTCTCTTTGTTTTTTATATTGCATTTTTCCGTAATCAACGATTTTCGCTACCGGCGGATCTTCTTTTGGTGAAACTTCAACTAAAGTAAATTCTTTTTCACGCGCTATTTCTATAGCCTTATGCGTATCCATAACACCTAAAAATTCTCCTGCTTCATCGATTAATTTAACCTGAGGAACTCTGATTTGTTCATTTATCCGATATCTTACCTCTTTAACCTGATGTCTTTTAGATTTTCGTCTTGAATAACGCATTGTTTAGCTTTGCTAGCTTCACTAGCTTTGTTAGCTTTTAAATTGGTGGGACGCTTAGCGTCCCGATTACCACACTAAGCGTGGTGGAGATGAGGGGACTTGCACCCCTGTCTGAAAAAGATTTAAAAAATGATCTACAAACTTAGTTTGTTTATAAGCCGAAGCTTATTCAAAATATACTTTGTAAACAAACAAACTAGTATATTTCTATCTCTTTAAGATTTAAATTATATATTAAAGAGAAAAATATATAATCGATCCTGTGAATATGACACCGAAAGATTCTTTAGACAGGAACTAAAGAAAACGATGCCGGTTGTCTTAAGCGACTACCGGAGCAAAGTTAGGAACTGCAAAAGCGTTAGCTAGAGCGTTCTTGGCTTTGTTGGCAATAGATTTTGCACTTAAAAGTTTGTTGAACAGTTTTACGAGTTATCCAACTTGCTCGGTTTGCCATTTTTTAAAGAACATTTTCCATCGAAGACTATACATCCCCGTAACCATTTAAGCATATAAACATCTAAATATGATTTTAAAAAATAAAAACCGCCTTTCTTTCTTTAGGCTTGTTTAAATATTTAAATGTTTAAATACGCTTCATCCTTTCTTTGATTCTTCTGTCTATATCTCTTTTCTTGATTGTTTCTCGTTTTTCATACTTCTTTTTTCCTCTTGCCAGTCCGATTTCAACTTTTATCAAATTATTCTTAGTATATACTGAAATGGGGGTGATTGTCAAGCCTTCTGCCTCAATTTTACCCCTTAAACGATTGATTTCCTTTTTATGCATTAAAAGCTTTCTTTTTCGTTCAGGGTTGTAGCTAACTTGTGATTTTTTAGCTGTTTTGTAAGGAGTTATATAAGCGTTAACTAAAAAAGGCTCGTCGTTAGTAAATGTAACGAAACTTCCTTTTAAGCTTATCTGCTTTAGTTTAACTGATTTAACTTCAGCCCCCGAAAGCGCAATTCCTGCTTCCAGTTTCTCCAAAATCTCATAGTTAAACAAAGCTTTTTTATTTTTAGCTAAAACCATATAAAATCATCTTAACATTTTAACATCAATAAAATCAAGATTGTTTGCTTGAATTTGCAACGTGCATTTTTTGCACATTGCTTTTTGTCAATTTCTTTATTTTTAACTTCTTACAACGGACTTTTAATATTTTTAATCATATTGTTAGATACTTTTGTATAAATTTGTGTTGTTTCCAGTCTGGCGTGTCCAAGCAGTTCTTGGATATATCTAATATCGGTTCCGTTTTCCAAAAGGTGAGTGGCGAAACTGTGTCGTAATGAATGACAGCTAGCCTTTTTTTTAATTTCTGATTTATTCAAGGCTGTTTTAAAAACTTTTTGCACTGATCTTTCAGTCAATTTTCCTCCTCTTGAACTTTCAAACAAATAATCATTTTTATCTTTGTTTTTTATATATTTTTTTAAAACACTAATTATCTTATCTGAAAATATTGTTACTCGGTCTTTTGCTCCTTTGCCAGTTCTAATTTTCAATATTTTATTCTCAAAATCTAAATCACTTACTTTGATATTAATTAACTCTCCTACACGAAGCCCTGATGAATACATTACCCCTAAAAGTAATTTATGTTTTACGTTTTGGATTACAGCAAAAATTTCACCTATCTCGTTACGAGTTAATACAGTCGGCAGTTTTTTACTCTTTTTTACTCTTGGAATATTAACAAAAAATCTTCGTCGTAGTATTTTTTCAAAGTAAAACTTAAACGCGCTATAAGCCAAGTTAATCGTTGAAGAAGCTGAGTTTTTGTCTACCATTTTTTCTAAATAATTTCTAATATCGTCAGTTTTAATATTTTTGGGATTTTTATTTGCAGTCTTTAAAAGACCTGTGATATAATAAAGATAAGATTTAATAGTTTTTATGCTAAATTTACGTAACTTCATTTCTTGCTTAAGTTTACGCAAAGGATCTTGACTTGGATAATAGTTATTTTGATTCATAACTTATTTATGATTTAAAATCTACACAAATATTTTAGCTTATTTAAAAAAATAAATCAATAAGTTCGTTAATAACTTGTTAGGCGAAATTGTTCTAATTTTTCCTTTTAATCTTTAATCTAATAATATGGATCAACAAATTAAAAGTGAACAAATCACTCAAAAAAATAACAACAGGATTTGGGCTATTGTTGCTGCAATAATAATTACTGGTCTTGTTGCGGGTGTAGGTACATATATGTATTTTGCACAACAAAAAAAATCTACTCAAAAACAGTTTCAGAATCAAATCTCAACTCTTCAAAAACAACTTTCTGAATATCAAAGTCAAAACGACAAATTACAGCAACAAATTGAAAATCTTAACACTCAAATTGAGTTAAAAAATGATAATAAAACGGAAAAATCTAGTAGCGAAGTAATATCCAATAATAACACTATCACTTTTTACAATAAAACATTTTCATTTGTTGGTGATAAAAACAAAATTATTCCTCATGGGCTGGACGGGCCTGAAAACTTTTTTTATGAAGGGCTGGAAGTTTCAAAAACTTTCAAAGGTCCATATGCGATATACTCTGATGTAGATACTACAAAACTCACATTCGTGTGTGATAGCCCCCTGATAAATTTTAACGGTGAGGATTATACAGGGCTTAACAGAAAACAAGTTAACTGGCAATACTGCGAAACAAATGAAAATGATTTTTTAACTCAATTTGAGTTTAGTGCTGCTAGTGGTATTGGGCATGCAACTGGTGGAGAAATAACTGAAAGATGGTATAAACTTTATATTAAGAGAATTAACGATGTAAATTATATTTTTATCGGCCCACTTAATGGTGACTATCTAGATAGCCCAAATCCTGAAATGGATCAAGAATATAAAGATAAATATTTACACATATCTTCAAAAACCTATTTAGATGAAATACGTAAAGATGAAGATATCAAAGCTAAAATTGAAGAATGGGATAAATTTGTTGATTCATTTGATATTGTAGATTAAAAAGAAAAAATTAGAACAACTCAAAGGGGCGCTGCGCTTCGGCTCCACTTCGTTACGCCGACCCTCGCCTAACAAGTGATAACCGGAAAATGCCTCAGCTCGGCATTTTCCCAAATTCGTTTTCCCTACAGTCAAACGAACTTCGGTTATCACAAACGTTAGCTGAAATATATGTTTTTCTTTACGGCTAACGCCTACTTTTAAAAAGAATTAAATTTTGTTTTTTATTTATTTAAAGAGGGAAAATAATGTGTTTTCTTGAATTTATTAAAACATTATGGAAGAATTAATTAACGATAACACTCAAGATTCTCTGTCTCAGCCAGAGAATAAAGCATTTTTTAAAAAACATCTGATAAAAATTATCATCATCGGATCAGTATTGTTTTTATCTATAGCCTCCTTATCGTTTTTCCTTTGGAGGGATCAAGACACAACAAGTCAAAATACAAACAAAAAACCAAATGATGGTTGGAGGATAGAAAGCAATCAAGTTTTTTATTATGAAACTATCACTAACTGCAGCATATCAATGCATTGCGACAGTGAATTAAAAAAAACATTACTCACAGATGCAGACGCAAATTCATTTAAAATTTTAAACGACGTTTATGCCAAAGACAACAACAATGCATATATAAGAGTAGACAAGGTGGACAATATTGATCTAGCTACCTTTATTGTCCTAGAAGGATACTACGCAAAAGATAAAAACAAAGTTTATCTGGCTAAACCAGTTTTGACCGGCAATATGTCTGCTAATCTTACTCCTGGGATTATAGAGGCCGCCGATCCGAATACTTTTAAAGTTCTGCCCTTTGATTATTCAAAAGACAAAAACAATGTTTATGTATTTGATCAAATAGTGGAGGGGGCTGATGTGGAGACTTTTGTTTCGTACAGCGGTGTAGCTAGAAAAGATCCAAAAATTAATGAAGGCGAAGGTAGATACAATGCAGAAGATAAAAATTATAAGTATTTTCATGGCAATCGTGTCGGTGTAGCAAAATCCAACAACACTGAATTTATAAACGACTATTTTTCCAAAGACAACGATTACGCTTACTATAATTTAGAAAAAATTGAAGGAAGCGACAGTTCTTTTTTTGAGGTAATTGAGGGTGGCAAATGGGTAAACGTATACGACAAAGGAAAATATGCCAAAGATAATATTAATTATTACTTTGAGAACAAAATCGTAAATGAAATTGATGGCAACACCTTCGAAATCTTAAGTACTAATTACGCAAAAGATGAATACAATGTGTATTTTAGTGAAAAAATTCTAAAAAACGCAAACCCGCAAACATTCAGTGTTAAGTGCTTGATTCCAAGCACCACTAGAATAGATGGATGTGAATATGCGCACGATGATAACAATCTTTACTACAATGGTGAAGTGATTATTGGTTCAAACCCAAAATCTTTCGAAATAAAAAGAGAAAGTGTTAATGGAATAAATATTGATTCGAGAGATTTTATTAATCTTTATAATCAAGGAAAAGTTGTCGAAAAGAGAAATCTTGAAGATATTAACGGATTTATAAATGTTTCCATCACATTAAAGGATAGAGCGATTACACAATCTACTAAATATGTTTACGAATATGATGAATATGAAAATTATAAAAAAGAAATTGAAAATATAGGTGGTATTGGTACCCAATCTGCAATAACCAAAGGGATAAACGGAAATATTTATGGTGCAAATATTTATTCAAATATTCCGATTGACTATCTAATAAATTTCATAAAAAAAGATTGGATAAAATCAATTCGCAATACTTCAGATTTTGATATGAGCAACAAACTTAGACAACACAAGAACGCTATAGAAGAATCTAGAAAAATAATTAAAGAAATAAGCTAAAAGGAGTTTTGGGGTAAAGGGAATTCACCCCTTTAATTCCCCTCTTCCCTTTACCCAAAACGAAAAACAAAATTAAATTCTTTTTAAAAGTGATTTGCATTCGCAAATCAAAGAAAAACATATACATCAGCTAACAACACGATATCCGGTTACGGCTCTTCCGAGAGCCTCCACCCAAATTTTCTTTCGCTCCGCTCCAGAAAACTTCGGATATCGGTAACAGTTATACGAAATAAATTTTTTATCTATACTAGTATTTAAAATTCAATGCGTTGAACACAGCGAAAATTTGATTTTTATTTAATTAATAAGGGGTAATAAGGAATATTTTTTGTCTTTAAAAAATTCTGGTAACAGAAAAATAATATTTTAATAAGTATTAACTTTTTTTGAAATTAGCTTTAGCTATATAAGAAAAAATAATAAAAAAATGGAATCACTAGATAATTTCAAACAATACTCAAAAAAGGAGGCGCAAGAAAAAGGAAAAGAAATGCAGGAAAAAATTAAATCTGGAGAAGCGAAAGACTTTAGAGAAGCAGAGCAATCTGTTGAAAAAGAGCAAAAATTTGATTTAACCATAGATCAGATCACATCTATGCAGAGCATAGAAGATCTTTTTTCTAAAAGTAAGGATGTGCATACTGAACAAAATACAAATTTTATAAAATCTCTGAAAGAGTATATTGATGACTCTTCATTGCCGCAAGATTTAATTATTTTAATTATAGAAAAAAATATTTTAAATAATTCTAATATTACAACAGACTTTGAGTACTCTTCACCAGAATGGCTAAGTGCTATAGTTTCAAGATTAAATCCTGAGCAAAAGAAAGAGTTTATCAAAAAAAGAGTTAAACTTTCTTTGAGTGTTCCTGAGATGATTCCAAGAATGATTGAACTATATTCTGTAACAGTTGATGATTATCGAAATGAATTTTTAAATAATCTTTCATCACAAAAGTATGATGGTTTAATCAATTATAGTAAAGGATTGTCAAAAAGATATAAAGAAGTTGGAATATCCTGCTTTGATGACGCAAAAGACAGAGAAGCACGCTTACCATTTCCTTGTGATGAAAATATTTTACTAAGATTGTTCCCAGACTTTTTTAATAGTCAAGTTTCGAATTCGTTAAAAAAAATTAAAATAAAAAAAACTGCAGAAAAAAATAAAGACCTCATGGATTTTTATTTCGTAACTATGGGTGGGGGCGGAGCAAATATTTTATCTAGTAAAAAAGAGATGAATATTAAAAAGATTGATAAAACAATTGAGAGCTCTTTAAAAGAAATTAATAATATACTTACATCAACTGGTGATATCACCAAACAAAGCGTTATAGATCAATTAACAAATCAAGCTTTTGATACTATGTTTAATAGTATGCTTGAGGGAAGAACGCTTACTATAAATTATACTGATTCCCAGGTTAAAGCAATGAAGAATGTTATTTCTAACTTAAATACTATCCGCAATAAGTATGAACTATCAGAAATTAGACCTGAAGACATAAACAAATTAGTTGAATATTTAAAGATAAAAACTGATACCCCCTAAAAATATAAGGAGTTTTGAAAAAATGGAATTCACCCCTTTAATTCCCCTCTTCCATTTTTTCAAAACAAAAAATCAAATTTTCTTTTCTAGTAGAAAAGAGTAATCGCAATTAAAACGAGATAAAAAATTTACATCGCACAACAAAGAATATCTGGTTCAAAATATTTAATTTTAAATTATAATAAGGATTTAAATATTACTCACCCAAATTTTATTTCGTTTCACTTAATAAAACTTCAGATATTCTTAAACGTTGTACGAAATAAATTTTTTCATTCTATTTTCTTAACAAGTATTTCCTTATAACCACGGCGAAAGTTTATTTTTTTATTAATTAAAAGGGGAAATAGGTTATTTTCTCCGCTTCGCTACGAAAATAAATTTATTAAATTAACAAAAACTATGTCACAAATTGAAATTATTGAACACAAAAATCACAAATTCATGTTCTTGGATGATTATCTTTGGATGTGGGACACACCACAAGAAAAAGAGTTACAAGAAGATTTAGCCAAACAAGCATATGGGGATGTGTTAATCGCAGGATACGGATTTGGTATTTTATCAAAATACGCCCTAGATAACAAAAATATAAAAACAGTCAACACTGTTGAAAAATATCAAATTGTTATTGATAAAATGAAAGAGTTTGGTCACATATATGGAGATATAACTATTAACGATTACTATGATTTGCCAGAAGAAAAAAAATATGATTGTATTATTGGCGATATATGGCCAGACATTGACGCAAAATTTTTAGATGATTATATCAAATTTAAAAATAAATCTAATCAAATATTAAAAAAAGGCGGAAAATTATTGGCTTGGGGAGGTGATTACTACGAATATTTGATTAATTCAAAAAAATAATTATGAAAAACGGAACACATTTATTAGTTGATATAAAAAATTGCAAAAAAATAAAAGAGTTGTCTGATACTAAAGTTATCACCTCTTTCCTTGTTAAACTAATCAAATTAGCAAAAATGAAAGCCATAACAGAGCCAAAGGTAATGTATTATGAACACGAAGATAAAATTGAAAGTGGTATTACCGGTTTTGTAATCATCGCGGATAGTCATGTGAGCATTCACACATATCCTTTAAAAAAATCATTTTACCTCGACCTATTCTCTTGTAAAAAATTTAATGAAAAAGAAATAATTAAATACACAAATGAATTTTTTGGAGGCAAAAAAATAAAAAGCCAACTTATCAAAAGATAGTATTAATTATACTTATAAAGTAGTTACTTTTTAAAATAACAAAAACTAAAAATAAGGAGTTTTGGGCAAAGAGCATTCACCCCTTCATTTCCCCTCTGCTCTTTGCCCAAAACAAAAAAATTAAACTTTCTTTTCTTTCAGAAAAGATTTAAACTGTTAACAAAAAAATTTACTACGTACAACACGGTGTATCTGGTTACAGAAAATTTCAATATAAAAACATCCTGTTACGCTATCGCTTCACAGGATTAATAATAAGGAATAAAATTTTCTTCCACGCAAATCCAAATCTCTTTTATATTAATTTAAAAATGTATCGATTTGGACTTCAGATGACACCGAAACGTTATCTGAAATTTTTACACTGCCTTGATGAGTGCCTCTCAAGTAAACCTCTACTTTTTAACGGTGCCTCTTTCGTTTAGACGAGAAAAGAAAAAGAATTCAATTGCTTCACAACAAAATATAACATTGTCTAAACGGTTCACTTCGTTCTCCCAAATTTTTCTCTTACTTGGGGGGGTCGCCATTTGAAAACATTTAAAAACAATTATATACTACTTAATATAATAATAACTAAAAGAGGTATAATACTATGAAAAACACAATTTTTGCTCTAACAATCATCGCAGTTTTGCTATTAGTTGGATGTACGCAAGTACAACAAGATAAAGAATTAAAAGATTTTAAATTAAGTGTAAACACTTGGGTTGGTTTTGGTCCTTTTTATTTAGCCGATGAACTTGGATATTTTGAAGATGAGGGATTAGATGTAGATATTATTGTCATGGAGGGAACAGCTGAAAGAAAATCCACCATGATAACTAATAAGATTGATGCTTTAGGGGACACAGTTGATTTATTGGTTTTAGCAAGAGATGAGGATGTGCCTGAAGTTGCAGTTTTAGAAGTTGATCTTTCTGATGGTGCTGACGGTTTAATTGCTACAGAAGATATCCAATCATTAGCAGATCTTAAAGATAGAAAAGTTGCTGCTCAAAAGAATTTTGTTGGGGAATCATTTTTGCTCTATCTACTAAAAAAGAATGGAATGTCAGTAGATGATGTAACAATTATTGACACAGAATCAGGAGCAGCAGGAGCGGCTTTTGTTGCTGGACATGTTGATGCTGCTGTCACATGGGAACCTTGGTTAAGTAAAGCAAAAGAACGAGAGGGTGGCCATATAGTTATAGATAGCGCAGATGAGCCAGGAGTAATTGTTGATATTCTAACGGTCAATGAAAATGTTCTTAAGAACAGACCTGACGAAGTAAAAGCTTTAATGAGAGCATGGTTTAAAGCCATTGATTACTGGGAAAAGAATCCTGATGAAGCAAATGTAATCATGACAAAACACTATGATATGCCAGTAGAAGAATTTGCAGATATAATTTCTGGTGTAAAATGGCCAAGTTATCAAGAGAATCTAGCTTACTTTGGAACATCAAATAATCCTGGAATGATTTACGATGTTGCCGATACTTTTGGAGAGGTCTTTTTAGAAACAGGCTCTATCAGTGTAAAACCGGACTTAAATAAAGCGATTGACGAATCATTGCTTGTTAATCTCTATAAATAAAAGAGGTAAACTATGAACTTAATAGTAAAAGACATTGATAGAGTAAAAAATACTTTAGAGAAGCTTCACAAAAGTAAGAAGCTTTTCTTTGCTTTATTTTTTGATGAAAGACCAGTACACAAAAAATATTTCTCTGATGACCAAATCAGTATTCTAAAAGCGACTAATCTAATCTCAATAAAACAAAACTATATTTCTGCAAATTACAGAGTGATAAAGTTACAAAATAACAACAATTCAGCATTTATTGTAACTGATAAAGTTTCTTACAAAAAATTAGATCAAGTAATGCCCCTTCATCCTGAGAACCAATTTATAGTTGATGATATGAAAATTAAAGCTGACGATGAAGTTTTAGAAATTGGTGTTGGCAGTGGAGTTAATGTAATTTTTTCAATTATGTCCGGAGCTAAAAAAGTTACTGCTTTAGACATTAACAAAAGAACTTTTGAATTTACAAAATTTAATGCTGCATTAAATCTCTCAAAACAAGACCAAAATAAAATTAATTTAATCCTTAATAAAAAATCCAGTTTAGAAAATATCTTTGATTCTGTGAAAAACAAGAAGTTTGATTATATCGTAACTAACCCTCCTTTTGAACCAACACCACCAAAATCAAAATATTTATTGAATTCTGCAAGTGGTATTTACGGTTTAGATGTAATAGAAGCTATCCTAAAAAAGACCAAACAGCATTTAAAAAACGCAGGATATTTACAGATGGTAACTTTTTCTCCTGGAAATCAAAAAGAACCTTTTATGCTTAAAGAAATGCTAAATAAATATTTAGGGGCAGGTATTATACATCTTAATAAAATAGGGATGAAATATGTTGATTTTACTAAAAGATTTATTGATTTAGGTTATGATAAAGAAAAAGTAGACCTAATGAACTTACAGGCAAAAAAAGATAAAGTAACACATTTATATCTAAGCATGGTTCAGTATAATAATCAAATGGAAGATGTTAAAATTAAAACTTCAACTAAAATTTACAAGAATTGGGACATTCCTATTTATTCTGATGTGCCAATGGGGTTTAAACCTAAAAAATCAAAACTAAAGTTAGATTAACATGAAAAATAGATTAAAAACATTATTATGGGGATTATCTTCGTTTATTGTAATTATAATTATCTGGGGTCTCTTTACTTATACAAGAATAATCAAACCTTTTTTTCTGCCAACGCCGACTGAAGTTTTAATTGCATTATTTGATTTATTTACCAAGTATAATTTTATTGAAGATGTTTCTATTAGTGTTTTCAGGATTTTAACAGGCTTCATTATTGCCGTTATTATGGCAATCCCTGTTGGTGTCTCCATAGGGTTAAGCAAAAAATTTCAATCATTTATAGAACCAATCATTGATTTTATTCGTTATACTCCAATTCCTGCATTTATTCCTCTTCTAATCCTTTGGTTTGGTATTGGAGAATTAGAAAAAATCATCGTCATCGTATTAGCAGTATTTTTCCAATTAGTATTAATGGTGTCTAATTCAATTTCTCATGTGCCAAAAGACATTATAGAATTCGCTAAAACCTTAGGAGTAAATAAAAAAGAACTTATTACTAAAGTTATTTATCAACATGCTAAACCTAGAATTTTTGATGATCTAAGAGTTTCAATGGGTTGGGCATGGGCTGGTTTAATGATTGCAGAAATTGTCGGAGCAACTTCGGGTATTGGTTTTGTTATTATTCAATCTCAAAGATTATTAAGAACAGAAAATGTTATTTCCGCAATTATAATTGTCGGCCTGTTAGGGTTAATAACTGATTTTGTATTTAAAATTGCCTATAAGAAACTTTATCCTTGGGCAGAAAAAGAAACACAATGAAACCAAAACTTAAAATCAATAAAGTATCTAAGATTTTTGTAGATGATTCTGGAAAGAAAATAGAAGCTATCAAAGATATTTCAGTTGATGTTGCAGATAAAGAATTTGTTGCTATTGTTGGCCCATCTGGTTGTGGAAAAACAACTCTATTAAAAACTGTAGCAGGACTTCTTGAACCAACAAATGGTGAAATCTACTTAAATAATAAAATAATCAATCAACCACAAAAAGAAATGGGCCTAGTTTTTCAAAACCCAGCTTCTTTTTCTTGGCTAACTGTTTTAGAAAATGTTGAATTCGGATTAAAATTACAGAATATCCCTGAAAGAAAAAGAAGAGAGATTGCAGGCCATTTTATAGACTTAGTTGGTTTATCTAGTTTTGAAAAATCATATATTAAAAATCTTTCAGGAGGAATGAAGCAACGAGTTGCCATAGCAACAGTTTTAGCTAACAACCCAGATATTCTATTAATGGATGAGCCTTTTTCTGCTTTAGATGCCCAAACAAGAGCTTTAATGCAGGAATTAATTCTTACAATTTGGGAAGAAACAAAAAAGACAGTCCTTTTTGTCACTCATGATATTGAAGAAGCAATTTTTTTAGCAGATAGGGTCTATGTGATGAGTGCAAAGCCAGGAGAGATTAAAGATGTTATTAATATTAATCTACCAAGAGATAGAACTCCTGAAATTAAATTATCTGATGATTTTCTTAGAATAAAAAAACATATCTCATATATCATCAGGGGAGAAGCAATTAAAGCAGCCCATGTAAATGTAGAATCACTTAGACCAAAAGCATTAAGAGTTGGAACTCATACTTGGCCAGGTAACAGCCCTTTCTATTTAGCAAGAGAAGTAGGTATATACAAAAAGAAAAAATTAGATGTAGAATTGTTAAGCCTTGAAAAAGAAGAAGACAGGATTAAAGCTCTACAAAATGGAGAAGTAGATATTCTTAATTTAACAGCTGATGGCGTAGTCTTAGCAAAAGAGAGAGGTTTAGATTTACAGATAATTGCTTGCCTTAACAAATCAATTGGTGGAGATGCAATTTTAACCAAGAAAGAGATCAAGAAAGTTGAAGAGTTAAGAGATAAAACTATTGCCATTGAAAGAGGATGGATTAGTCATTTCTTTTTATTGTATGTACTAAAAAAACATGGAATGGATGAAAAAAATGTTAAAATAGTCCACATGAGGGGAAGTGATATAGGCGCAGCTTTAATTGCAAATAAAGTTGATGCTGCTGTTCTTTGGGAACCCTGGCTATCTCAAGCGCAGAAACTTTCAAGTACAAAAACTCTTATCTCCACTAAAGAAGAACCCGTAATAATTGATGTTTTAGCAACTACTAAAGATATTGCCAAGAAGAAAAATATTGAAATTAAGAAATTTGTCAATTCATGGTTTGAATCATTGAATTATGCTGATAGAAATAAAGAAAGAGCACACACTCTAATGGCCATCCCTCTCGGAATCTCTACAAAAGAACTCAGAGAATTATTAAAGCAACTTCAGTTTATTGACATAAACTATAATAAAAAACTATTAGGGACCAAAACCAACCCTGGAACTCTGATAAATTTAATAGATAAAATATCTGATGTTTGGTTATACAACAAACAAATTAAAAATAAAGTGAATAGTAAAAACTTAATTAATTCTGATTTTATTTAATGGCGACCCCCTATTCTAGTCTGCTACGCAGAATTTATATTAAGAAAAGTAAGAGAAAAACTACAGAGGCACCTAAAGTAGAGGCAGTGTAAAAACTCTCTTCGTTCCCTTCGGTCACTACGAGCCACGCTACGCTCTCACTTCGTTCGGGTCAGATAACAGGGCTTATGCGGAAAATGGCTCGGCTCGCCATTTTCCCAAATTGCTCCGCTTCGCTACGCAACTTCGCATAAGCCCGATGTTATATAAAATGGCCTAAATCGGCCTCATCATATAACAAGTTGTATCTAGCTACGCCAGTAAAATAAAAATTAACTCTTTAATATGTTTTTAAAAATTTATCTTTACATTTTATTATCTTTGTTAATACTTTTTGTTTTACATTTTTTCTTTAAATGGCAAATTCGTAAAATTATGATGCGCTCAGTTGCCAATAAGCTTGGATTGAAATATATCCCCAAAACAACCAAACCTGCTAGCAAGGAAGAGCTGCAAGAGGTGCCAGACATACTCACAGATTCAAGTGAAAAAATTAGAAATCTAATTGAGGGTATGTACAATGGAAAAAGTATAATAATATATGAAAGACAAGTCGTCTCAGGCGCCGGTCCATACACACAACAAGCCACAACAAAAATGTTAAATATAATTATTGACGACAATAAAATTCTTGTTATTAATTGCAGCGAAATCTTGTTTCCTCTGCCTGGCAAAATAATTAAATTCATTAACGATTATATTGAAAATGGCCAGCTGCCAAAAACTAAAAAAATGAACAGCGCTTTACTGTTGGTTATTTTGATATTCACAATCTTGCCCACAATTATAATACTTGGAATAATAGCTTTAAAATTGGATGAAGCGTTATATTAAAGAGTTAATTTTTATTTTACTGGCTTCGCCCAAATTTTCAAAATGAATATTAATTACAATAAGAAATTTTGAAAACTTTAGATACAACTAAACGTTAGCTGAAATATTCCTTTTCTTTTTCGGGCTATCGCCCTAATTGTTTTAAAAAATTTTCAAATTTCTTTTTTATTAATTAAAGAGGGGAAATAAGGTGTTTTCTCCGCTCCGCTCCGAAAACGATTTATTTATAGGGGAAAACGAATACAATACAAAACATCAATGTCAAAAATTATGGCAAAATCTTCAAATTCAAATTTTCATAGAGCGGCCAAAGCAAAAAATGATGAGTTTTATACTCAGCTTATTGATATCGAAAAAGAACTGAAACATTACAAAGACCAATTTCGTAACAAAGTAGTCCACTGTAATTGCGATGATCCATTTGAGAGCAACTTTTTTAAATATTTTGCCGCCAATTTCAAAACGCTCGAATTAAAAAGACTTATTGCAACTAGCTATAAGCCGTCTCCGATCGCAAATACACAACTTAGTTTATTCGGTGATGATAAAACACTCAAGCCCAAAAAGGGTCGCCCAAAAGTGAATGCAAACAAGTTTATCATCAACGATGTTGGCGATCTGGATGGCGACGGCGCTTTTGATTTGAAAGACGTCGCGGAACAGCTAAAGGTAAACAAAAACAACGAGTGGTTGCCGCTTGAAGGTGAAGGAGATTTTAGAAGTCCAGAAAGCATAGAGTTGCTTAAGCAGGCGGATATTGTGGTAACCAACCCGCCGTTTTCGCTCTTTCGGGAATATGTAAATCAGCTAGTTGAGTATAAGAAGCAGTTCTTGATTATCGGCAATGACAATGCGAGAACATACGTGAATATTTTTGAACTGATACAAAAAAATAAAATTTGGGCAGGATATGGAAAGGTAAAGGAATTTATACAGCCCGACGGATCAATAAAAGGATTTGGTAATGTCGGATGGTATACGAATCTTGATGTAGCGAAGCGACATGAATCCTTAACGCTCTATAAAAAATATTCCCCAAAAGAATATCCTAAGTACGCAAATTATGATGCAATAGAAGTTAGCAAGGTTACTGATATACCTATTGATTATGACGGCGAGATGGGTGTACCGATTTCATTTCTAGATAAATACAACCCGGAACAATTTAAAATTGTTGGGTCAAGTAGTAATCTATCAGAACCCATCAAAACAAAAGATGGTTTAGTCTACCGATATAAAGACCGTAACGGATATATGCGTCAAGCGGCAAATGAACGTTTTGCTCTTCCCGACGGTGACACTTGGCGACGCATTTATGACAGAATTGTAATTAGAAAAAAATAATATGAAAATTGAACTAAACAACATCAAAGTACGTGAAGTATTCAACGGATACAAAGATAGTGACGAGGAAGGCGTTGTCGCATATGACGGTAATCTTGATATTCGTCCAAAATACCAGCGCGAATTCGTGTATAAGCCAGAACAACGCAATCAAGTTATTAAAACTATTCTGCGTGGCTATCCAGACAGCGACGCATATTTCCCACTTAATACAATGTACTGGCTTAAGACTGATGATAATCATTTTGAGATTATTGATGGTCAACAGCGTACGCTCTCAATCTGTCAATATATAAATGGTGATTTCAGTATTGATGAGAAATACTTTCATAGCTTGAACAAAACGGAACAGGAGTATATTTTGGAATATCCCTTGCAAGTGTATATCTGCACAGGAAGCGATAAAGAGCGGCTTGAATGGTTTGAAGTAATCAACACTGCTGGCGAAGTTTTAACACCTCAAGAACTACGCAACGCAAACTATACTGGCGAGTGGCTCACCGACGCAAAGCGATGGTTTTCTAAAAGTGGCGCACCTGCGTATCAAATTGGTCAAGATTATGTCAAAGGCTCACCTATCCGCCAAGAATTTTTGGAAAAGGTATTAAAATGGATATCTGCACGCGACTACGGTGAAGAAAATCCTGCTGAGTACATGTCTAAACATCAGCATGATAAAAATGCCAACGAATTGTGGGAGTACTTTCAGGGCGTAATTGAATGGGTGCAAGAAACATTCCCGAATTACCGCAAAGAAATGGCAAGTGTAAACTGGGGCGAGTTATACAATCAATTCAAAGACAAAAAACTAAACGCAGAAAAACTTGAGGAAGAAATCTCAAAATTGATGCAAGACGAAGATGTCAGCAGCAAGCCTGGTATTTATCCTTATGCACTCACGAGACAAGAAAAATACCTATCTATCCGCGCATTTAATGACAAAATGAAGCGCGAGGCGTACGAGAAGCAAAAAGGAATTTGCCCGCTATGTAAAGCCAAAGATAAAAAACGCTTAGATATTTCTGACATGGAAGCCGACCATATCACCCCTTGGCATGAAGGAGGCAAAACTGTTTCAGAAAATTGCCAAATGCTGTGCAAACAATGCAATAGAACTAAATCTGGAAAATAAAAATTAAAGACAATTATGAATAGTTTGCTTGCAGAAATAAATAATGAAATCACGCCTGAACAGAAAAAAATTTCTGAGGCTATTGATATTAAAAAATCAGAAGAAGAGATAATTTCCGATTTAATAGAAAATGATATTGTTTCTTTTGACCTTAAGGAAAAAACGGATGATCAAAAAACTTAAAACAATCAATAATATTTTTTCCTATTCCTTTTTCGAGTGGGATACCATTAACCCTGTTAAGGGGGTTAACCCCAATGATCCGATAGATATTTTTAAAAAGAATAATATTCTTTTTGCAGAAAATGGGAATGGAAAAACAAATCTGATTAATCTTCTCAAGGTGTTGAATGGTGTTGATTCAATTAAACTTGAAAAACACTGGGATTACCCCACGGAAAATCAAAATGTTGTTTTGGAGCTTGATAATGAACTATCCTTTAATTCTGGAAATTGGAGCGAAATAAATGGATCGTTACAAGATAAGTTTGTTATCTTTGATAAGTATTTTACGGAAAAATATGTTCATTCCGTGGGATTAGATCATCACAATACAGCACAGAGAAAACAGGAAAGAGGCAAGCACATTATTTACCTGGGGAATTTTACTGAATATAATCAAGAAATAAATAAAATTAATAGACTTAAAAATGAAGTAAGCGAAAAAAACAGTGCATTTTGGACTGCTGAACAAGATAAAATAAGCAACATACTTCCTGAGTGGCTAGACATTACCAAGATTGATAGTGAGAAAAATATTATAAAAAACATTGACCCCTTAAGTCTTTCTAGCAAGCAACAGACATTGGAAAATCAAAAAAAGAATCTTGAAAAAGTCATAAACGCCATTAAAAATCAATCCGAAATAGAGAAACTAAAAAACTTAGATGATATAAAAACGGTTTTTGATTTTAAAATTAAAGAATTTGATAAGAACGGTAAAAAAACGGTTTATCAACTTGACCCCGCCAAATTATTTAATTTTACCGTTTCCAAGGGCGTTAAGCAGACTTTATCGAAAATAAGCAATAAAAAGTCTTTTATCAAAACAGGATTGAACTTGGTTGACGATACTACGGAAGATTGCCCATTCTGCGAACAGAAAATTAAAAATGGCGAACTTATTCAAATTGTAAAAGATTACCAAAATATTTTTGATCAAACATTTTTAGATGAGGAAAGTAAAGTAAAAAACCGCTTACAGAAATATAAGACTGTTTTATCAAGTTTGAAAGATCTTCAGTCAATATCTTCTAATGTTACAAGTTTACAGGAAGCTCAAAAATATGTAGGTGTTGATATTTCAATCCCAAATTGTTCTTTGGGCGAGGAAGACAAAAAAATAATTGAGTTAGAAATTCAACGCGTTATTGATAAAGAAAAAAATATTTTAAATCCGGTAACTGGTAGTACATTTGAACAAATCAAGAATATGGTTGATAGGGCAAATGCTTTAAAAAAGAGCTACAACAACGCTGTAGATAAAATAAACGAAAAAATAAATGAGCTTAAAAAGGTTGCAAGCGAAGGCAAGCTTGATGAAAGAAAAACAGAGATTGAAAATACAATCAGAGAGTTAGAAAAAAGCATCCTATATATTAATCATCAGAAAGATTTTTTGCGATATTTTAATGCCAAAAATCATAATAACCAAAATAAAAAAGTTATTGAGAATCTTGAAGCAATCTATCAAAAACTTAAAGAAAAAATAGTTGAAAAATTTAACAAGTTCGCAAATGAATATTTTGAGTTGATAAAGCATTATGTAAAAATAATAAGCCCATCAATGGAAATATTTGATGTTTTAGGGAAAGGCACATACTCAAGAACCGGTCGTGAGCCTGCGCAATGCGGTTTTGAAGTTCAATACAACAAAAAGGATTGTACAAATGATCTTAGCGAAGGCGAAAGACAAGTTATCGCGCTTGCATTTTTCTTTGCTCAATTAAAAAAAGAGATAAGCAAAGATAAAATAATAATTTTAGATGACCCTATTACATCGTTTGACGCTGGAAAAAGAAAATCTACTGCAGAAGTAATTAAATCCGAGACGCAGAAATTCGATCAGTTATTCGTGTTTACTTGCGACCCTCTTTTTCGTGAGTTTTGCTTGAAAGAAATTCCAAATAGAAATTTTTACTATATTTTTATTACAAAAAAATCTTCATCAATACATTATGTCCCCAAAAATCGAGAAACAATATATCAATCATTTGAGGAAGATTTTAAGAACATCGGAAATATCAATGGTTCAAATGAAAATGTTGTTATTTACGGACAAAAGTTAAGGTTTTGTTTGGAAACGAAAATCAAGGAGGACTATTTTGGTTATTCACAAGATAATCTTTCAAATATGATTGAGCAGGTGGTAGAAAAAGGTAATCAAAAATTCAAAAACCTTATCGACAATAAGGAAACAATTTTGAATTTATATAATTATTGCAATACTGGCGGATTGGCACATTACCCAAAAGACGGTTCAACAAGTTGGAACGAATTAAACAGCAAAGTACAAGAGTATTTAAATTTAAATTTATAATAATGAGTTTAAGGGCAAGGGGAATTCACCCCTTTAATTCCCCTCTTCCCCTTGCCCTTAAACAGAAAAAGAAATTTGAAAATTTTTTAAAACAAGTTTTCTTTCAGAAAACAAAAGAAAAGGAATACATCAGCTAACAGCGTATAACAGGCTACGGCTTCCCTATCGGTAAGCCTCCGCCCAAATTTTAAATTATTTCTTTGTTGTTGCTCCGCAAAATTATAACAAAGAAATAATTTAAAACTTCTGTTATACGCATATGTTGTCCAAAATGCCTTCGCTCCACTGCGTCATTTCGGACAACAGTGGTTATCTGAAATTTCCTTCCGCCAAAACCCCTTCGGGGATTGGCTTCAGAAAACTTCAGATAACCGCGAGGCGTTATACAAAATAATAAAATTAATCTTATTAACTTAACATAAAACATATGAAAAAAACATTTTTTTTAACTATAGTTATAAGTTTATTGTTAAGCGGTTGTACGCTTTCTGTAGAACAAGAATCAGTTAATGTTGATAAAGAAAATATCATTAATAATGAACCGGTCCCTGGAAACGAACAGCCTTTGGAAAAGAAAACACAAACCAAAGATAGCTTAAATTTAAGCAATCAAAATTTGCAAAAAATCCCGGAGTATGTTTTTGGCAGAACAAATTTGGAAGAGCTTAATGTTTCCGGTAACAAACTTACAGGGGCGATTCAGGCTGAAATTAGACATTTGCAAAAACTTAAAATTCTTAATGCTAGTAATAATTTTATGACCGGTGTTCCAGCTGAAATTGGTCAGTTACAAAATTTGGAAATATTAAATTTATCAAACAACCAACTCACCGGCTTACCGTACGAGCTTGGTAATTTAAAAAATTTAAAAATATTTAACATCTCCGGTAACAATTATTCTGAACTTGATTTAAGCATTATACAGGAGAAACTTCCCAAAAACGTAAATATTATTAAATAATTTATAATTAAATCAATTGAAGTAATCAAATAAACAAGTAATGATGAAGTTAAAAACGAAAAAAGCCGATGGCTAATAAATCATCGGCTTTTGGTTATTTTCTTTTCTTTGGGCCTTGTTATTTTTGTGAGTAAAAAACAAGAGCTGTTTCTACTATTGGTTTAACAGGATATTCTCTGTCAGATCTTTCTTTTGACCAGTCTTCCATAGTGCCCCAGGTTTGCTCACATATTCCGTCGCATGCAAAAGGAGTGTTTACTTCGGTTAAATACCCCTCCCCACCGTGAAAAGTTGCTACATAAGGAACGTGTATTCCCAGATTTACAAAACAAGCAATCATCTTGTAAGAACCTCTTCCTACCTGGCTGGAGTCTTGTTTAAAAATAAACACTGGAATTTTATTAACACTCATTTTTTCCTCCTTAATTTAAGGTGCTGTTATAGATAAAAGTTTATTAATACATAACATAGTTTTAGATTATAGTCAAGTATGAATAATAATTCTTATCTAAAGATCACCCTAACTAAAACACGACCCTTAAGGGTCGTGTTTTTTTGAAAAAATTTTTTCGAAAAATTTATTTCTTTTTCCCATTACATTTGCATGGCATTTGATTCAAAATCTGTGCTGCCTTGTCTTTGCCTCCTAAACCAAAGGCAAGTCCTCCGGCAAGAGCGAGCATTCCGATAATACCGGAAAAAAGTATTGAGATCAAAGAAGTGGCTATACCAAGTTGAACCAGGGCGGCCATAACTCCGAAAATGATGATTGCCCATTTACTCATTGCTCCAAAAATATGACTATGAGCAACTTTAGTGGCGCGTCCTCCTTTGTGGACAATATGATTTACAAAGTTAGCAACGATAACAGTAACCGCCAAGATAATCGCTGCTACAATAACATTTGGAACGTACAGTAAGATACTGTTTAAAAAATACGTTATCTGCGGTAAACCTAAAATATCAGTAGCAGCCATTAAGGATGCAATAATTAAAAACCATTTTACAATTTCCCCAATAATCGTTGGAATACTTACTTTTATCTCACCTTGTTCCAGCATATGTGTCAGACCAATTTCGTCAGCAGCTTTGTCAACTTTTAATTTTTCCAGAAGTTTTGTAAATAAAACTCCTAAAGAAATAGCTATCATTAATCCAACCGCAAAGATAATAATTGCCCCAAATAAGTTCGGTAAAAAACCGATTGAGCGCATCCAAAGATCTTGCATAGATCCACTGATTGCCATTTCCCAAGATTGTGTGTTAGTCATTTATTTTCACCCCCCTCCTTATTTATTTAAGCATGTAAATATTATACCATAAAATCATATAAATAAAAAATCCCTAGCTAAGTTCAAGGGATCTTTATCTTTCGTAGATGTCATCGTACCTTATAATGTCATCTTCTTCTAGATAATTTCCGGTTTGGACCTCTATTATCTCCAGGTTTATTTTGCCGGGATTTTCCAGGCGATGCCTAGTTTTAGTCGGGATGAAGGTGCTTTCTCTTTCGTCTAGAATAATTTCTCTATCGTTATTTACAATTTTAGCTACTCCTTTTATAACTATCCAATGCTCAGCTCGATGAAGATGTGATTGTAAACTTAATTTTTCCCCGGGATAAACAGTTATTTTTTTTACTTTATGATTAAGGTTTTCAATTAGGATTTCGTACTTCCCCCAAGGGCGGTAGTTAATTAAAACATGATCAATTTCTTTAATATTTTGTTTTTGCATTTGTTCCACTATTTTTTTCACTTTTTCACTTCTGCCTTTTTTGTAAATTAAGATACTGTCATTATTTTCTACTATTCCTAAATCTTCTACGCCGATTGTTGTTACTAAACGATTATTAGTCGATAGAACAGATATATTTTTAGAGTCAATATTTATTTGATTCGGCTTATAATTTTTATTTTTAGACAAAATTTCCATTAAACTGTCAAAAGATCCAATATCGTTCCAACCAAAGTCCCCTTCAAAAACTATTATTTTATTTGATTTTTCCGAGATAGCATGATCAAAAGATATACTTGGCAAGTTTTTGAACTCATTTAAAAAAGTTTCAAAATTCTTGGAGAGTAAAGAGTATAACTCCGGAGCGTGTTTATTAAGTTCGTTGACAAAAGTTTTTATTTTAAACAAATATATTCCAGAGTTCCAAAGATATTCCCTTGACTCTAAATATTTTTTAGCTGTTAGCTTGTCGGGTTTTTCTTTAAATTCTGAGACATTGTAAAAAATATTTTGATTTTCTCCTTTTTTAATATAACCAAAACCGGTATGCGGTTTAAGAACGGTAATTCCAACTGTCCCAATATTGTCTCCTATATTTTTTTCTGCTTCAAGAAGCAGGTTCTTATATTTTTCTTCATCTTCTATATAATGATCAGCCGGTAGAACGGTGACAATTTCTTCGGGGTCAACTTTTATTGTTTCAACCAAATATTTCACAGCCAATGTAACGGCCGGAGCAGTATTTAGATTTGTAGACTCAATTATTATTTGTTTTTTGTCAAAGTCTTTGTCTAACTCTTGCAGTTGATTGTAAACATTAAAAAAATTATCTTTATTGGTTATGAAAAAGATTTTTTCAGTGGGGGTTGTTTTTTGAGCGCGGAGGAATGTTCCCTGAAGCAGAGAATGATTGTTGAAAAGATTTAAGAATTGTTTAGGAAAATTTTTCCGAGAAAGAGGCCAGAGCCGAGTCCCGGAGCCCCCGCATAAAATTAGGCTATACATAGAATAAAAAAAACAAGAAAACAAAAAAACAATTGACAATAAAATCCATTTAGGATTTTAAAGTTATTATAATATCATAGCAATTATCTTTGTTTAGTCAATGGAAAAAAGGAAGCCCTTGATTTTTTGGGTTTTAGAGGGTATTATAGTTACATAATTTATTTATTAATTTTATTTTTATGAAAGAACAAATTTTTGGTTTAATTCCGGGTGGAGACAGCGCTTTGATGCAGTCTGAGTTTTTTAATAATACTTTGGCTGATTATCTTGGGGCGATTATTGCTTTTGTCTTGTTTTTAGTTGTTTTTAAGATTTTTCAAAGCATTATTTTGTACAAGTTAAATAAGTTTGCCGAGAAAACAAAGACAGACATTGACGATGCTTTTATTAAAATTATTAAAAGCTTAAAACCGCCTTTTTATTCTTTTTTAGCTTTTTATTTAGCTTTGAAATTTTTGATTGTTCAGGATTTAGCTGAGAAAATATTTGGAATCATGCTTATTGCCTGGGCAATTTATCAGGCAATAATTGCAGTCCAGATTTTGATTGACTATGTTTTGCAAAAAACCTTAAAAGACAAGGAAGACGCTCACTCTCAGTCAGCCATTCGACTAATGGGAAATATTACTAAAGCGATTTTATGGCTGATTGGAATTTTATTGTTTTTATCTAACCTTGGAATAAACGTGACATCGCTTATCGCCGGACTTGGTGTCGGTGGTATTGCCATTGCCCTTGCTCTTCAAAATGTTCTGGGAGATTTGTTCAGTTCTTTCGCGATTTATATTGACAGGCCTTTTGCTGTTGGAGATTTTATTACTATCGGGCAAGACTCAGGTACAGTTTTAAAAGTGGGGATTAAAACTACCAGGATTAAAACTTTACGCGGAGAAGAGTTAGTGGTTTCCAATCAAGAGCTAACTTCAACCAGAGTACAAAACTTCAAAGAAATGAAAGACAGAAGAGTTGTTTTCCCTTTGGGAGTTACCTATAATACTTCAACAGAAAAAGTAAAAAAGATTCCAAGCATGGTTCAAAAAATAATTGAAACTGAAAAACTAGCTAGATTTGATCGTGGATTTTTCAAAGAATTTGCAGACTCTGCCTTAATATTTGAGTTTGTTTATTATGTTGACTCCGGCGAGTACCTAGATTACGCCAATGTCAACCAAGAAATATTTTTCAAAATAAAAGAAGCCTTTGAAAAAGAAAAAATAGAGTTCGCCTATCCAACTCAAACAGTTTATTTGGAGAAATAAGCAATAATTAAAAATAACACCGCTTAATATATTTTTAAGCGGTTTTATTTTTGCCAAATTTGTTTGGCGTGTTATACTTCAGTCATATAAATGTATAAGTATTTTTAAATATGAAATTTACTCACTTACATACTCATAGCCACTACAGTCTTTTGGATGGGCTTGTTAAGATCGATGATTTGATTGAGAAGACTAAGGAATATAATATGGACTCGGTTGCTTTGACCGATCATGGGGTTATGTATGGGGCGATTGAGTTTTATCAGAAGGCCTTAAAAGCTGGAGTAAAACCGATTGTTGGGGTGGAGGCGTATTTGGCAGCTGGTTCAAGATTTGAAAAAACAAGACAAGGGCGTTATCATTTGGTTTTATTGGCAAAAAATAAAACAGGTTATGGTAACTTACTTAAGCTTACAAGCTTGGCTCATTTGGAGGGATATTATTATAAGCCTCGGATTGATTGGGAGATTTTAGAAAAATACAGTGAGGGATTAGTGGCTTTGTCAGCTTGTATTCAGGGTGAAGTTCCACGAGCTTTTTTAACAAGCGGGCACGATAAAGCCAAAGAAATAACTAAAAAATATTTAAAGTTGTTTGGCCATGATTTTTATTTAGAGGTGCAAAAACATAATAATGTTGAGGGTCAGGACAAAGCCAATCAAGGATTAATTCAAATCGGAAAAGAACTTGGAATTCCGATTGTGGCAACCAACGATGCTCATTATCTTGATGTGGAAGATGAGGAGGCTCAAGATGTGCTTTTATGCTTGCAAACTAAAAAGAAACAAAAAGACACTGATCGAATGAATATGATTGGGATGGACAACTCTTTTAAAAGCACTGAGAAAATGAAAGAGTCTTTTTATGACTTTAAAGAAGCTGTGAGTAATACCGAAGAAGTAGTCAAAAAATGTAATTTGGAGATAGAACTAGGAAAAATTACATTGCCTAAATTTGAAGTACCCAAAGAAAAAACAGACAGTGAATATTTAAGAGATCTTTGTAACGAGGGTGCAAAAAAAAGATACCCGGAATATTTTAAGGAAGATGGAGAAAAATTTGACGATCCCGATAACTTTAAAAAACAAGTTTTAGATAGACTTGATTTTGAGTTTAATGTAATCGATAAAATGGGCTTTGCTTCATATTTTTTGATTGTAGGTGATTTTGTTAATTGGGCTAAGGAGCAAAAAATTGTAGTTGGGCCGGGAAGAGGATCTGCTGCTGGGAGTTTAGTCGCTTATCTTTTGAGTATTACTAACGTTGATCCGTTAAAATACGATTTGATGTTTGAACGATTTTTAAATCCGGATAGAATTTCCATGCCTGATATTGATTTGGACTTTGCCGATACTAGGCGCGATGAAGTGATTCGTTATGTAGAGAAAAAGTATGGTCGAGACAAAGTAGCGCAAATTATTACTTTCGGAACAATGGCGGCACGGGCAGCAATCCGCGATGCTGGTCGGGTGTTGGACTTTGAATATGATTACTGCGACAAGCTCGCCAAGATGATTCCAATGTTCACACCACTTCAAAAAGCTATCGATGAAGTAGGTGAGTTAAATGCGATTTATAACAATGAAGTCCAGGCTAAGAAAATTTTAGACACAGCTTTAAAGTTGGAGGGAGTAGCCCGCCATGCTTCAACTCATGCCTGTGCTGTTTTGATCACTAAAGACCCGCTAGACAAAAGTGTCCCGCTTCAATACGCCTCTTCCGGGGACAAAACAATTGTTTCTCAATTTTCAATGAAGCCGGTTGAAGAGTTGGGACTCCTTAAAATGGATTTTTTAGGACTTCGTAATTTAACGATTATTGAAAACGCTCTTCGGATTATTAAAGGTCTTCGTGACATTGAAATTAATATCGATAACATTCCGCTTGACGATCAAAAAACTTACGAATTATTTTCCAAGGGCGATACAACAGGTGTATTTCAATTTGAAAGTTCGGGTATGAGACGTTATTTGAAACTTTTGCAACCTAGTGTTTTTGAGGACATTATTGCGATGGTGGCGCTTTATCGACCAGGGCCTTTGAACTCCGGGATGATTGATGAGTTTATTGACAGAAAACATGGACGCAAGCAGATTGTTTTTAAGCATCAAATTATGGAGAATGCTCTTAAAAATTCTTATGGAGTGATTGTCTATCAAGAGCAGGTGATGCAACTTTCCAAAGATATGGCTGGCTTTACGGGTGGGCAAGCTGACACGCTTCGAAAAGCAATGGGTAAAAAAATTGCGGCTTTAATGGCGAAAATGAAAAGTGAATTTATAGAAGGATGTGTAAAAAAAGGTTTGGAAGAAAATTTGGCAAGAGATACATTTCGTGATATGGAAAAATTTGCTGAGTACGGATTTAACAGAAGTCATGCTGCTTGCTATGGGTTGATCGGTTATCAAACAGCTTATCTAAAAGCAAATTACCCGGTAGAGTTTATGGCGGCGCTTTTAACTGCCAACGAGGGCGATGTTGATAAAGTGGCGATTGATGTGGCTGAATGCCAAAAAATTGGGATAGAAGTTTTACCTCCGGATATTAATGAAAGCTTCGAACATTTTACAGTTGTACCGTTAAAAGAAGGGGATGATAAAAAGTTTGGGCAAATTCGCTTTGGACTTTTAACAGTTAAAAATGTTGGAGAAAATATTGTTACAGAGATAATTAAAGAAAGAAAAAAGAATGGTAAGTTTTTGAATCTAGGGGATTTTATTTCCAGGATAAAAAGTAAGGATTTTAATAAAAAATCTTTGGAAAGTTTAATGAAGTGCGGAGCCTTGGATAATATCGGAGACAGAAGTAAACTACTTTTTAACTTGGAAAAGATTTTGGTATTTATCCGTTCCCTCAGAGACCAAGAAAAAAGTAAACAAGGTAATTTACTGGGAATGTTATCTGATGATTATAAGCCAACTTTGGAATTAGATGAAATTGAAGAAGGAAAAGAAATTAGCAAAAAAGAAAAACTAAGCTGGGAAAAAGAATTACTTGGTCTTTATGTTAGTGATCATCCTTTTACAAAATTTCAAGCTGATCTCGCGGATAAAACCGTATCTCTTTTAGAGGCAAACAAGGAAACAGAAAATTTTAAGGAAAAGCAAATTATTATCGCCGGCATTATCTCTAAGATTAAAAAAATAACCACTAAAAAAGGAGACGCCATGATGTTTGTAACTATTGAAGACACCGCCAGTAATTTAGAGATTTTGGTTTTTCCTAGATTACTTGAAGAAACTAAAGATTTGTGGGAAGAAGAAAAAATGCTTATCGTAAAAGGAAAATTATCAGACAAGGACGGGGTGCCAAAGTTACTGGCCGAGTCTGTTAAAGAATTAGTTCCAAGTAGAATAGATGAAACTATATCTGTTTTAAATCAAGCAAGGGATAATAAATCTTATTATAAGAAAAAACAAGAGAATAATAATAATTTTCAAACAAACAATAACAGTAGATTTATAGATATAAAAATGCCAAAAATAATCAGTAAAGAAAAGCTTGTAAAGTTAAAAGAATTTTTTAGTAAATATTCAGGAGAAACAAAAGTAAGATTTATAATTGAAAACGGAGTTGGAGCAAAGATAATTAACACTTCTTTTAATGTTCCGAGTAGTAATCTTGAGGAGATAAAAAGTAAAGTGGATTCTATTATTTTAAATTAAAATTTAGTAAATAAAAAAGAAACCTCTTTAGATGGTTTCTTTTTTATTTACGTTCTACACTTGCCAAAGTCCGTGAATATTACAATAACTTCGTACCTGAATATTTTTTCCTTTAACTTTAAATTCGGCTTTTGGATTATCGTTGGATTTTAGATATTGACGGTGAATTTTCCCGTCTTCAATTACTTCTATCCATTCAATATAGTGAGTTTCTTCCATTGGATGAGAAACTTCACCAACTTTTATAAGCACTTTGTTTTCAATTTTTTCAATTACTGGCAAATGTTTTTCTTGGCCCTCGTCACTTTCTTTCTCTTCTTGAAGTTTCATTGGTTGGCCGCAGCAAACCAGTTCTCCGGCGCCGGTATGTAAAACTTCCACAATATTTCCGCAAATTTCACATTTATAAACTTGATTTAGTTTAGTCATAGTTAAAAAGTTTCACATTTAATTTGGAAGTAGGCTTGAGGATGGTTACAGGCCGGACATTTTTCCGGAGCGTTTGATCCTGAGTGTTCGTACCCGCATTTTCTGCAGACCCATTTTACTTCATCTTCTTTTTTAAAGATAGAGTTATTTTCCAGTTCTTGTAAAAGTTTTTTATATCTTTCTTCGTGATGAGCCTCAGCTTTGGCAATTGCCATTAACCTACCAGCGATTTCAGGCAGATCTTCTTCTCTAGCGGTTTCGGCAAATTCCGGATACATTGTAGTGAATTCATAGTTCTCTCCTCCGATCGATGCTTTTAAATTTTCAGCTGTTGTTCCAAGTGCTGTTGGTGCTCCGGCATCTATTTTAATTTCATCGTATTTGCCTTCTTCACTTTTTTTCTTTAAATCTTGAATCATCATAAAGAGCCATTTAGCATGCTCTCTTTCTTGATCGGCTGTTTTAGTGAAGATTTCTGAGATTTGTTCGTAGCCTTCTTTTTTAGCTACTTTGGCATACATTGTATACCGGTTCCTAGCTTGAGATTCGCCAACAAAGGCTTTACTCAAATTTTCAATAGTTTTTTCCATAAAATGTGTAATTATTAAAATAGCAAAAATAACTAAATTATTAATCACTATTTAATTAATTACAGGGTTATTTATTTTTTCTTAGTTTTACAACCACCACATTTTTTCTTTTTTGGAGTTGTGGTTTTTGGGGCTGTTTTTTTCTTACAAGCCATAGAGTTAACTTTATAGAGTTAGTTATGGAGCGGGTAGGGGGAATCGAACCCCCATCTTCGGCTTGGAAGGCCGACATAATAAGCCGTTATACTATACCCGCGGAATCATTTTTTAATTTTTAAACTGTAATTTATTTTACTACATTTTTTATAAATGTCAAACCCTTAAATTTCTAATCCAAATTTTTATTTGACAAGTTTTTTTTATTTACTATAATAAAATTATTATGATAAAAAATATTACAAAAGGATTTTACTTTTTTTGGTTTTATTTCTTCTCTAAGGAGACGAATCTTTTGTAATGTTAAAATAATTTTTCAAAAACAAAAAGATGAAGTCTCCTTACAACAAGGAGATTTTTTTATTTCGAACCTTTTATTAACAAACAACCCAACAAACAGGAGGGAAAAATGGCAGAGATTACAGTTATAGACTGGTGCAGAAAAAGAGCAGAAGACAACAGAAAAATGTGCAATAAGCAAGTAGTAATTAAGGGCAGTAATCAGAAGAAACAAAAAGAAGAAGTCGATGAGACTATCATTGACGAAGGAATGTTACCACCGCCACGACCGATTGGTTGGTAATCAGTCGGTAGCATTGGGAAGGGTGAATTTATTTTTTTCACCCTTCCTACTTATTTTTCTAAAAAAATTATTTTAAATAAAAATTATGAATCAAAAACAAAAAATTGGAATATCCGGTAATGTTGGTAGCTTTTCAGAAGAAGCTGCTAATTATTATTGTCACAAAAATAAAATTAAAGATTATGAACTTATTTATCTGGTAACAGTAGAAGATACACTTTCTTCTGTAGTTGCTAATAAAGTTGACAAAGGAATTTTTCCTATTGAAAATTCAAATGGTGGTATAGTATATGAATCAGTTTACGCTATGGCGAAATATACTTTTAATATTGAAAAAATGTTTGAAATAGATGTTCGTCATTGTCTTTTAACTTTACCAAATAAAAAGGTTGGTGATATTAAAAAAATTGCTTCACATGCTCAAGCCTTAAAGCAATGCAAAATGTATTTAAAAAGAAAATGGCCTAACACAGAGTTAATTGAATGGTCAGATACAGCTCAAGCAGCCAATGATTTAAATAAAGGAAAATTGGACGAAAGCACAGCCGTAATTGCGCCTGTCGGCTGTGCTAAATTATATAATTTAGATATTTTAGAAGAAGGAATACAAGACTTAAAATTTAACTTTACAAGTTTTATAACCGCAGTTGAATAACTATGTTAAAACAAAAAATAGCTATAATTGGATTTGGGAGATTCGGCAGTTTACTTGCTGGAATTTTATCGCCGTACGGAGATATTTTTATTATTAGCAAAAGAAAAATTAACGATACCAGATTTAAACAAATTGAATATAAAGATTTAAAAGAAATTGATTTAATAATTTTAGCTGTGCCTATTTCATCTCTTAAAAAGGTGCTGAAAAAAATAAGTCCTTATTTAAAACAGGGGTCTGTTGTGATGGATGTCTGTTCGGTCAAAGTTTATCCGTGTCAGTGGCTTAAAAAATATTTGCCAAAAACAGTTCATATCTTAGGTTCTCACCCTATGTTTGGGCCGGACAGTGTAAAGAAAAATTTAGAAGAACTACAAATTGTATTTTGTCCTTTGCGAATTAATAAAGAAAAATTTGATAGCATAAAAAATATTTTTAAAACAATAAAACTTAAAATCATTGAAATTACTCCGGAAGATCACGACAAGCAAAACGCAGTTAGTTTAGCTTTAGTGCATTTTATCGGGCGAGGCTTAAGTAAGATAGACGTTGATCATCAGGAAATTACAACTGTTGGGTTTAAAAGGTTGTTACAGCTTCGCGATAATGTTACCAATGATACTGAGGAGTTATTTAAAGATATGCACAACTTTAATCCTTACGCAAAAAAGATCAGAGAAAAATATATAGACTCTTTACAAAAAATAGATTTAATGCTAGATTAAAATGAACAAAAAAATAGACTTGTTACATAATAAGCTATGTACCAAAATATGGGGATTGCAGTAATAGCTTATTATGTAACAAGTCTAATGAACCTTACATTTCAAACTAAACATAGAGGAGAGTAGCATGAGACAATTATCGTCAAGATTTCAAATGTTAAGAAAAACTTTTCTAGGCTCTTTTTTATCTCGCAAACAACAGGAAGACGTAATTTCTTTGTGCATTGGAGAGCCTTTTTTTGACACCCCTCAACACATAAAGGAGCGAGGAATTCAAGCTATAAACAAAAACAAAACAAAGTATACTTCTGCCAATGGGTCACTTGCCACCAGACAAGCAATCCAATCGTTTTTAAGTCAAGAATATCATGCTTTTTATGACTTGGATTCAATAATGGTTTCTCCTGGAGCTAAGCCGCTTATTACAGCTGCTCTTGCCGTGCTTACTGGGGACTGGAGATATGTTTTTATCCCGGCTCCATATTATCCGCCTTTTTATAATATTTCAGTATTACAAAGTAAGTCATTATTATCGTGTCCAATGTTAGTAGATACTAGGGAGGATGATTTCCAGATAACTGGCGAGGCTATAAAAAGGGTAATCGGGAATTTGTACGACGAAGAAAGCGTGGATTCTAGCGTCTTAATTCTTAATTCTCCTAATAACCCAACCGGCGTTGTCTATACCAGAAAAAATTTGGAATCTGTGGCCAAGGTAGTTAAAGAGTATGACATGTGGGTTATCTTGGACGAAAGTTATCTTGATTTTACTTACAATAATGATTATTGTTTTTTTGCAGATTTGTCCGATATGGCGGAAAGAACTGTGGTTATCAGAAGTTTTAGTAAAACTTACGCTATGACCGGCTGGAGAATGGGGTATGTTCTTGGGCCGCCAAAGGTGGTTAATAATATTAATGCATACATGAATAATTGCATAGGGTGTGCTTCTAGTATTTCCCAGGAGGCGGCAATTGCTGCCCTGCAAAGTTCAGTAATGGCTGATGACGTGCGAGAATCGTTTCTAATAAATAGAAATATTTTGTTGGAGTGGTTGACAGACAATAGTATTCCTTTCGTTGAACCACAAGGAGCCTTTTACGTGTTTCCGGATTTATCAGAATATTGTTTTTCTGGTGGATTCAAGGACGCTACCGAAATAGTAGGGTATTGCCTGGAAAAGGCCAGGGTAGCCATAACTCCCGGACTTGATTTTGGAGACATGTACAAGAATTTTGTTCGTATTTCGTATTCTGTTTCTACGGACAAATTAAAACAGGCCTTAGTAAGGCTTGAAGAATTAATAAATTAAGAGGAGGATCCGCTAACCAACGGATAAAATAATAATACAAGGATAAGCTTTCGAGCTTATCCTTTTTCTTTGCAAATATTTTCTTCACAGCTCATCGGCACATAGCAATAAGGTAAATAGCCATTTTTTTTACAACATGGTCCACCTAAATATCCGCAATCAACTTTTTTAATGAAAACTTGAGTAATAAAAAAGTAATTATTAATTTCTGCTATGCCGATTCCGGCTTCATTATAGTCAGCGGTTAATATATTTTTTCGATGGCCGGGGCTGTTCATCCAACCAACCACAGCATCGTCAATAACTTCATTGTCTGTATTAAAAATTGTTTCTATTATTTCAACTTCCGGATTTTGGGATAGTAAATTTTGCCTTAACTCTATTTCCTCTTGAATGATATTTTCTTTTCCTTCTTCCGGAGAGTTGTTTAGTTTTGACTTGAAAGTACTCTCTAAATTTTTATTACTACATTCATAAACAGCTTCGCTTTGGTAGCTTATTTTTTTTATCCTTGGAATTAAAGCAATGTTTTCTCCGCTTGACCCAAAATAATAAACATCTCTGTTATTAAGGCGTTCGCTTTGGTAAAGTCCAAACTCATAGCCTTCGTGATGAATCATTGGATAGTTACAGATTACGCCAAGCTCTGTTAAGATTTTATTTTCTTCGGCTAAATTTGCGCTATGTTCTCTAGCAACTTTTGCCACCTCGCTATTCCACAAAAGCGATTCTAGCCCTTCTTTTGTTCTCTCGATATTTATTAAATCATGAATATCGCTTTCCATTTCAGAAAATAAAAATTCACTATTAGAAAGAGCAGATTGAATCCTATTTAAATCATTGTTAGTAATTCCAAGTCCCAGTTCACGCATCAAATTAAAAGCATCAAGCGGTCGACCTAAAAAATATCTTTGGCTATTGTCAGGATTTATATACCAAGCTTCTCCGTTTTGTTCAACTTGTAAAAATATTTTACCTTTATGTTTTTCAGCAAAATTTAAGTCAACTTTTTCTTCTTCGGAGTTATCATTAATAACCGGAATTTTACTAAGGTCGTTATCTGTAATGCCAATTCCAAGTTCACGCATTAAATTAAAGGCATCAAGTGGCCGACCCATATAATAACGTTTTTTATCAACCGGATTTACATACCAGGACTCCCCATGAGACTCAACTTGCAGAAGGATTTTTCCTGATAAACGACTAGACAAGGTTTCAGCAGAGACCTGACTCGCAGATATCAAAGAGAATAAAAAAAACAAGATGAAAATTTTTAAAATATTTTTTTTCATATTTCAAGATTTGTTGTTTAATAAGTTTATTATACTATAGTAGATCGATTAAGCAAAATAAAAAACAGTCCCATCATATCGAGAAACTGTTTTTAAAAGTTATTTTGCGTTTTTGGCGATTGTTTTAAGGCAACTGGTACAAGCTTTTGTTTTTTTGCCTTCTATTTTTTTAGTTTGCAAATTAAGGTATTGCTTTCTCTTGGTAGCCACCATAGAATGACTGCGGCTGTTCCCACTTAAAGCTTTTCGCCCGCAAACTTCGCATCTTCTGGACATAGATTTATTTTTCAATTTATTTTATTATTTATAATAAAAAGGTTAGCATGTTTTTTTGTTTTTGGCAAGGGTTGACATATTTTTCTATTTTTTTATAATTAAAGAATAATTAGCACTTTCATATTATGAGTGCTAATTTTTTAATAAATCTGATAATTAATTTTGAGATTAAGCAATAAATTTTGTTGCTTAAACTCAGATAAACTTAATTTTATGAACATAAAACCACTTGGTGATAATGTTATTGTAAAACCAATCACTAAAGATGAAGTAACTAAATCCGGTATTGTTTTGCCGGATACTGTTGACAAAGAACGCCCGGAAAAAGGTGAAGTTGTTGCAGTTGGACCAGGGAAAATGACCGCGGAGGGAAAAAGAATTGAAATGAGCGTTAGAGAAGGAGACAAAATTTTATTTAAAAAATACAGTCCGGACGAAATTAAGATTGAAGGTCAAGAAGTCTTAGTAATTTCAGAAGGAGATATAATCGCAATATTAAATTAAGTTATTTAACTATTTAAAATAGATTGTTTAAATGTTTATATGCTTAAATGTTTAAATGAATAATCTTATGTCTAAACAAATTTTATTTGATGAAAAAGCCAGGACAGCCCTTAAAAAAGGGGTTGATCAATTGGCCGATACCGTGAAGGTAACTCTTGGTCCTAAAGGGCGAAACGTTGTACTTGATAAAGGTTTTGGCGCGCCAACTATTACTAAAGATGGTGTGACCGTTGCCAAGGAAATTGAGCTGGAAGATAAGTTTGAAAATATTGGCGCGGAGATTGTGAAAGAAGCAGCTTCTAAGACAAACGATGTTGCCGGAGACGGAACTACCACAGCTACAATTTTAGCTCAGTCTATGATTAAAGAAGGTCTGAAACTGGTTTCAGCCGGAGTTAGTCCTATTGACATCAAAAAAGAAATTGAAAAAAAAGTTAAAAAAGTTGTTAAAAATTTAAAGGAGATGAGCAAACAAATTTCTTCTAAAGAAGAGATTGCTCAAGTTGCATCTATCTCAGCTAACGATAAAGAGATCGGAGAAATTATCTCTGAAGCAATGGACTCTGTTGGTAAAAACGGTGTGATTACCGTTGAAGAAGGACAGTCGTTTGGAGTTATTAAAGAGGTTGTGGAAGGAATGCAGTTTGACCGCGGTTATGTTTCTCCTTATATGGTAACCAATACCGAGGCCATGAAAGCTGAGTTTGAAGATCCTTCTATTTTAATTACCGATAAGAAAATTTCTTCTTTGCAGGAGATTTTACCGCTTCTGGAAAAATTGGCTCAGTCCGGCAAAAAGGATTTAGTAATAATTGCCGATGATATTGAAGGCGAGGCTTTGGCAACTTTTGTAGTTAATAAATTGCGTGGCGCTTTTAATGTGCTTGCCATTAAAGCTCCCGGATTTGGAGATAAAAGAAAAGAGATGTTGGAAGATATCGCTATTCTAACCAATGGACGAGTTATCTCTGAGGAGGTTGGTTTAAAGTTGGAAAACACTGAAATAGAAGATTTAGGTAAAGCCAGAAAAGTGGTCTCCACTAAAGAAAATACAACTGTTGTTGAAGGTAAAGGTGAAGAAGAAAAAATAAAAGAAAGAGTAACTCAAATTAAAAAACAAATGGAACTTAGTGATAGCGATTTTGATAAAGAAAAACTGCAAGAGCGTTTGGCAAAACTTTCCGGCGGAGTAGCGGTTATCAAAGTTGGTGCTGCCACTGAAACCGAAATGAGAGAAAAAAAGCATCGTATTGAGGATGCTTTGGCAGCCACTAAAGCAGCTGTTGAAGAGGGGGTAGTTGTTGGTGGAGGGATTGCTTTGGCTCGAGCCTCAAAGGTTTTTACTCAATTGATGGGAGAAGAAGAGGAAGAAAAAGCAAATTTGACTGCTGGAGATAAAATCGTAGACAACGCCGTGCTTGAACCGATTCGTCAAATTGCAAGTAACGCCGGCAAAGACGGATCACTTATTTTATTCAACATTATCAGAGAGCAAAGAAAAGGAAATGAAAACATCGGCTATAATGCCGCTACTCATAAATTTGAAGACGTAATGAAAGCCGGTATTGTTGACCCAACCAAGGTAACCAGAAGCGCCCTTCAAAACGCCGCTTCAGCCGCTATTATGTTTTTAACAATTGAAGCAGTGGTAACCGATAAGCCGGAAGAAAAAGGTGATATGCCAGCTGGAATGCCTGGCGGTATGCCCGGCATGGGAGGCGGAATGCCGATGATGTAAAAAGTTAGTAATCAGTAACTAGTAATTAGGAATATTTAAAAATCCGGAGAGAACACTCTCCGGATTTTATTTATTTAGCATTTATTTTCCGATTTCTTTTTTGAAAAAATCTACAAACGGAACAGGCGAGGGATTTATTTTATTCAACATTGCTAAATAAAAACTAGCGTAGCTTCCGAAAACAAGAGCTTCAAAAACTTGATCAAGTTTGGTTTTTGAGCTTAAAGAATATTCAGTAAAATTGATTTTGTTTTTTTTAATAACTTTTTTTGTTATCTCATATCGCTTTTGGTTTCGTTTATGATAAAGGTGTGAATTTAAAAATATAAAACAAAGATTTTTTTGATTTGATTTTGGTTCTCTCAACCCTTCCAACAGATGGTGATTTATATTCGGCAGCTCCATTCGAGTTGAAAAGTTTTTAGCGTTTTCATTTATTTGATTATTAAAGGCGTGAATGTTTCCCAAAAGAATTTCCGAGCCAATAACAATCGGTATTTTATTATGAATTTTTTTAGCAACTTCAAGGGAGTAGTTATTTTTTTTGTTTTCAATGTTAAATTTGTTATTAAACTTTTTAATTGTTTTAATAACACTCTTGAATTCTTTGTTGGTTATTTTTAACAATCCAAGTTTATTAAAAATAATAATTTGTCCAAAGATAGAATAACCCAGCCCCATTCTTGGTTCGTTGCAGGGGTTGTTTTTGGGTTCAAAAATATAGCTTGGAATTTTATATTTTAAAGCAAATTTTTTTAATTTTCCTCCGGTAGTTATGATGAATATTTTCGCTCCTTTTTTACGTGCTTCTTTTAAAGTTGATAAAGTCTCCTCGGTTGTTCCGGAGTAGCTCGATATAATACAAAGTGTTTTTTTATTTACATAATTTGGTAAATTATAGTCTTTCACGATTTCTATCGGCACTTTTAATTCTTGTTTATATAAATTTTTTATAATATAACCGCCCAAATTAGAGGCCCCCATCCCACTGACAATAATATTATCTATGTTTTTATAGTTGCTAGGGATTTTAATACTATTTTGTTCCTCCAAAACTTGTTTACATTGTGAAGACAAACTTGCAATAGAAGAATACATATTTTTTTTATCCAGTTTTTGAATTGTTTTTTGATTGATCATAAATTATAGTTTTTTATTTTTATTTATGTTATTATGTTATAATAATCTCATATTAACATTTAAACATTTAAACAGCAAGACGCATCTAGTTTGTCATCCTGAGCAACCCGCTAGAACGGGGAATCGAAGGATCTCGTCGTTTAATGCTTAGACTATCCTCTAAAAAATCAACATTATTTCACATTATTTTTTTAATGACCATTTTTTGCATCGCCATATTTAACCACATTGAAACAAGCTGTGACGACACGGCGGTATTGGTTTATTTTAAAAAGTTTGATATAATAGAAATAGAATATAGAATAACAAATTAACAGTTTATCTCGCCTCAGCGGGACCCCGCCTTCTTTAAGGTAAAATTATAGGTGGCGGGATAATTCATAATTCATAATTCATAATTTACAATTAGCTTTTATGTTTGACAAAAATCTCAGAGCTCCAAGCTCTCCAAATCAAAATCCAAATCAAAGTCCGCAACCTCAAGTACCGAATGTTTCAACAGGAGAACCTAAAAAACCGGTTGAGGATATGTTTTCTCCAACTGATTCTGTGCCTCAAAAGAATATTAATGAGGCGCAAAAACAGGAAAATATTTCCAATATTTTAAAGCCCGAAACAAGTAATGCTAATGTAAGTCCTGCTAATGCAAGTCAAATTCCACCGAACTTGCCAGCCGCCAAAGTGGGATTGACTCCAGAAAAGCATAACCCTAAAAACAAAGGAGTATTTTTTGTTTTAGTTATTATTATTTTTTTACTGATTGCTCTTGGCGCTGGTGCTTGGTATTATTTTAATTATTTGGCTGTGCCGGATGTTATTGAGGATCAAATTATAGATGAAAAAGAGAACGAGCAAGCAGCACAAGAAAACATTAACATTAATACACCTGTTGTAAATGAGAATGTTAATATAAATAAAAATATTAGTCCGACCACGATAATATTTGACTCTGACCTTGATTCCGATGGATTAACAGATGACGAAGAAAAAAAACTTGGAACAAATATTAATTTAGCTGATAGCGATAACGATGGTCTTTTGGACAGAGAAGAGATAAGAATATATAAAACAAATCCGTTAAATCCGGACACCGATGGAGACGGACATAAAGATGGAGATGAAATAAAAGGTGGCTATAACCCGAATGGCCCGGGGAAGTTAGATGTTAAGTCTATGTTTAATTAATATATTTGTCATAATTTATGTTTTTCCATAAAAAAAATAAAAATCAAAAACAGGAAGAAAAAAATCCTAACAAAGGCATAGATATTCATGTAATGCCAAAAAAGTTTTTAAGAAAAGCTGACGTTAATGACAAAGGCTCAAATGCCGCAGTGTTTGTTTTGATATTTTTAATAGTGCTTGGCGTAGCAGCTTATTTTTTAAGTAACTATATTTTTCCAAATGGAGTTTCTTTTTTAAAAAATAATTCTAATAAAGTTGCTGTAAACGATAGTGCAAATAAAAACAGCAATATGCTTGAAAATGAAAATACAAATATAAATGAAAACATAAACGATTCAATCTTAAACAGAAATTATAATACAAACACTAACACTAACGCTAATACAAACACTAACACTAATACAAACACTAACACTAACACTAACGCTAATACAAACACTAACACTAACACTAACGCTAATACAAACACAAGTGTTATTCCTGTTATCCCAATTTCTTCAGACAAAGACTATGATACTTTGACTGACATTGAAGAGGCTATTTACAAAACCAATCCAAGTATTTCCGATACAGACAAGGACGGATTTTTGGACGGGCAAGAGCTTGCTAATTTATATGATCCGTTGATAGGAGGATCAGTAAGAATAGAAGATTCCAGTCTGATCGATAAATATATTAATCCAACTTATGGTTACTCTATTTTATATCCAAAAAGTTGGCAGGTAGCTCCTCTTGGCGGTGGAGATCAGGAGATAACTTTTGTTTCTTCTAACAAAGAATTTATTGAGGTGACGGTTATGGATAATTCTGAGGGACTAACAGCGGTCGGGTGGTATTTAAATCAAATTCCAAAGAGTTCGGGATATAAAGCTGAAAGAGTTTGGGCAAATAATTTTATGGGTATAAAAAGTCTAGACGGAATGCATGTTTATTTAACTCCAATCTCTGGAAAAAGGAATTTTATTTACACAATTTCTTATATGGTTGGAAGTCACGCCTATATCAGTTATCCAGCAACTTTCCAAATGATGATAAGAAGTTTCGATGCCATATGATAACTTGGGAAGTAAATCAAAAAGCAGGCAGAAAAATTCCCAAAGATTTTTTTAATAATATAATAAAAACATCTTTTAAAATATTAAAAATAAAAAAAGCAAATGTTTCTATAGCAATAGTTAAAGAGGAAGATATTAAAAAAGCCAATAAAATATATCGTCATAAAGATAAAGTAACAGATGTTTTAAGTTTTATTTACGAAAAAAATCCATTAGAAGGAGAGATCTTACTTTGTTATAAAAAAGTTTCAGAACAAGCCAAGGAGAAAGGTCATAGTTTAAACCAAGAAACAAAAATATTATTAATTCATGGGCTGGTTCATCTGGTAGGATATGATCATAAGAAAAAAAGGCAAGCAAATGAGATGAAGCAAATCGAAGCTATGATATTGAAAAAGATATAATATATAAAAACATGTTTTTTAATTTTAAAAGAGCTACAAAAAGTTTTGTTTACGCCTTTCGTGGCCTTAGATCTGTTTGGAAAAAAGAACAAAATTTTCGATTTCACAGTGTTGCGGCTATTTTAATTTTGATTTTAGCTGTTTTTTTAAAACTTGAAAAAACAGACTTTGCAATTATTCTCTTACTAATTGGTGTAGTTTTAATTTTAGAGCTTGTTAACACCGTCTTTGAAAGATTAATCGATATTTTAAAGCCCCGCATCCACGAATACTCTAAAGAAATAAAAAACATTTCCTCAGCCATAGTCTTAACCGCAGCCATCTTTAGCGTTATAATAGGAACAATCATTTTCCTACCATATATATGCCACCTTTAAACAATCAAAAAAGAATCACCTTCATCTTAATAATACTAATTCTCCTAGTTATAATCAGCGTTACCACGCTTATTTTTTTTAACCAAAAAGACATTAAAAAAGAAAAAAGTCTTATCTCTGATATTAAAACAGCAGAAACCCCTTTATCTTTTTTAAACAACGAAGAATCAGAGCCAGACTCTGACCAAGATGGTCTGACCGATAAAGATGAAAAAGAAATCTACAAAACCGATCCCAACAAAAAAGATACCGACAACGATGGTTTATCTGATTCACAGGAGATCGTTACCTATCAGACAAACCCTTTAAATAAAGATACCGACAACGATGGTTTTAGAGACAAAGAAGAAATTGAAAGAAACCTTAACCCCAATGGAGAAGGTGACAGCAAGAAAGGATATATTCTTCCCTTTGGAAATAAATAGTAATATCAATATTATGCGTAAACTCTATTTAATCTTAATTGCCTTACTTTTTTTGCCTTTTATTGCATCTGCCGATACTCCGGTAGTTAATAATTTTGAATTACTGGATAATACCAGCGGTGCAAGCGTCTCTAGTCCAATCCGAGGCAATGTTGTCAGATTACACGTTACAGCAACCGATCCGGATGGCATTAAATATGTTCGAGCAATTGTTCTAGATCCCGGAGGAACTCAAAAATCCCTGATCATTTTACACAACGACGGCGATAGCGCTCACGGGGATTTTAGTGCTAGCGATGATATATATTCCTCTCTCTGGCTGACCTCCTATTCTCTGTCCTCAGGAGTTAACTATACTATAGTTATTAAAATAATGGATAACTTAGGTAATATCTACAGCTCTAGCGATGGATCTTTTGATATCACAGAAAGCTGCGATTTTGGCTCAACCTGCAATAATATTAATGAATTAAGATGTAATAACGGCATAATCGAAAGATGCACAGCTCAAGCTACCTGCAATTATTGGGCGCTTGATGAAAATTGTCCGGGAGTAAATGTTTGTTGCGGAAGCGGGGTTAGCTCTACCTGCTGCGGTCTGGGACAGATTTGCTCCAGTAACGATAACTGTCTTACCTGCGGTATTACCTGCGATAACGTCTGTCTTGATTCCAAGTGCGTTAACGATCCGGACTGTCAGCCCGGAGGCTGTTGCGGAGATAACACCTGCGATATTGATATTAACGAGTGCTCAAACTGTAGTAATGACTGTAATCTAACCGATTGTTGTGGAAATCAAGTTTGCAATAGCGCAGTTGGAGAGGACTTTAATACTTGCCCCGGAGACTGTCCATGTATCGACAGCGATGGAGACGGACAAATCTCAACTGTTTGCGGAGGCGATGATTGTGACGATAGTAATGACGATAGATTTTTAGGAAATCAAGAGGTCTGCGATGGAGTAGATAACGATTGTAATGCTTCAACAACCGATGAAGATCTTTGCGATAGCGACCACGACAACTATTGCAACTGTGATGAACCTTTTAAAATAGGCTCTAATTTAAACGCTATTTGCAACACAAACACAACTAACGGTTTTCATTGGAGTCAAACTTGCGATTGTGATGATAATAATTCAAACATCAACCCCGGAGTAACGGAAAACTGCACCAGCCCGGAAGACGATGACTGCGATGGACAGGTAAACGATCTTGATATAGACTGCGGCGGAACAGGCACCCCAGCCAGCCCAATCTTAACTGTTTCTCCTTCACCGGCCGTTGATGGTGATTTTGTAACCTACACAATGTCTGCCACTGGCTTAATTACTCATTATGAATTTTATTCTTGCGAAGGAGCAAGTTGCGTTCCAATAGATAGCACTACTTTAGAGACAAGCAGTAACTCTTATTCGCAAAGCGGAACAATAGCAGGCCCAGCAGTTTGGAACTTCCAACTTCAAGCCTGCAACGATAACGGATGCTCAAACGCAACCAATGTTCAAACATTCATAATTAATCCTCAAACCGTTCCAAACAATGTTTCTCTGACCGTTACGCCCGATACTGTTAACATTAATGAAAGCGTTACTTACTCCTGGTCCGCCGATGGAAACATCGATAACTACGGACTGCAGTTTAAATACAACGACCAACCCTGGTCCAGTTTTATTAACTATGGATTAACCACCTCTATAACCGAAGTTTCCGATATGGCCGGAGATTTTCAAATAAGAGCCAGAGCCTGTAATGGTCATGGTTGTGGCTATAGTACCGTCAGAACTTTAACGGTAAATGCCGAAGGCGAAGAATTACCCTCTAATGTAAACTTTAATATCTCCCCAAATACCGTAGTTACCGGAGACAACGTTACTTATTCTTGGTCGGCCATTGATGCAGAGAGCTTTGAATATGTCTCCAGATTTAACTCCGGCACTTGGGGAACTTGGTCTACTCTAAGTAACATTGGCGATCCCGGATCTTTAACAAATCCAGCCGGAACTCCCGGAATTTACGAATACATATTAAGAGCCTGTAATAGCTTTGGTTGCAGTGAAGATAACATTCAAACCTTAACAGTAAACAACGCCAGTGTAGTTGCTCCAACTAATCCAGCTATCACAATTAACCCAGCTATAACAGAGGTAATGGAGAACATCTCCTTTACCTTAGGGGCTAACGGAACAGTTGATTATTATGAATTTTATTCTTGTGAGGGAGCAGGCTGCACACCAGTAGATATGGTTAACTTTAATGTTGCTCAAAACCCATATTCATTTAATGCCACTCAAGTAAACCCCGGGACATTTCGCTATATGGTTAATGCCTGCAACATAATCGGATGCTCAGGCAATAGTAATATTGAAGATTTAGTTATTTACCCAAGCGGAACCTGCGATACCGATAACGACACTTATCTTGAAGATATCTGTGGTGGTAACGATTGTGATGATGACGACGATGAAATGTTTCCAGGCAATCCAGAGATCTGTGATGGGAAGGATAACGATTGCAACGATCAAACTAACGATGGCTGTAACTGTGTTAACGGAACAACTCAACCCTGCGGAACAGATGTTGGATTATGCGAAGCAGGAGAACAAACTTGTATCGTAGGAGAATGGGGAACATGTCTTAACCAAGTAGGACCAACCGCAGAAATCTGTGACAACGAAGACAACAACTGTAACACCCAAACCGACGAAGGCTTAACTGTAATTTGTAATAACAATAGTAACTGTAACGACAGCAATGACTGCACAGTAGATACCTGTAATAACCCGGGAAGTTGTTTCTCAAGTTGCTCTAATGACCAAGTTACAAGTTGCCAAGATAGCGATGGTTGTTGTCCAAATGGTTGTAACTTTAGTAACGATAACGACTGTGCTCCAGGTTGTACCCCGGACGGCTGTAACAACAACTGCCCAGTAAACTGTAGCGGTGCAGACGACCCGGATTGTTCAGGAACTTGTCTTGATTGCTCTTGTTCAACCGATACTGATTGTGGAAGTACCTGCGCACAAGGCGATGGATGTTGCGTAAGCTGTAGTAGCCCAATAGATTTGGACTGTGATATGCAGGATCCAAACGTCAACACCTTCAACGCCGTTGAAAACAACGATAACGCCGATATCTCCTGGACAGTAACCGATCAAGGTGGCTCTCAACTAGACTACATTGCAATCTGGCGCGCTCCATACAATGCCTCTAACTGTCACGAAACAAACAAGAGTGGTTGTGTGTGGAGTCAAATTCAAACGATAAATATCTCCGGAGACAGCCAGACCGGTTCCCATACCGATAGCCCTGGCAACGGATCTTGGTGGTACGGTATGCATGTTTACGACAATGCTGGTAACTGGAGCCAGGAACCAACTCCACCGGGAGTATTAAATGTAGAGATAGCTCCAGCGTGCACACCTAGCCTTGACTGTAGCGACTATCCAGGAAACTGTAATGTTAATCTTTTTGATGGCTGTGATAATATTCTAAATTGTTCTAATAACTGTTCGGGTGGAGAGAGTTGTTGCTCTGGCAGCTGTCAAGCTCCTACCTGCTCTAACAATAGCGACTGCGACGATAGCAATAACTGTACAACAGATACTTGCAATAACCCGGGAGGTTGTTCAGCTAGTTGTTCTAATAGTCCGTCTTCTAAAGCGAATGGTGAGGCTTGTAGTGTTGATTGTGAGTGTGCGAGTGGAGTGTGTACTAATAATATTTGTGTTAATGGAGTTAATAAAACTATCGTTTACAGAGCCCTATCTTCTCATAATGGTAACTTCGGAGGTAGATCCGGTCTTGACTCTTATTGCGCTAACAACAAACCGGCTAATTTACCTGGGAATGTCTCAAATATTCACGCTTTTATTTCTGTTTCTGATACCGACGAGCTTAGAGATATGCCTAATAATTACGGCTATGATTCTAACGTTAGTCTTTATTGGTTTAAAAGTAGTAACACGACTTTTAATAAATTTGCAGATAATTGGGCGGATATGTTAGATGGTAGCATTCAATTAAGTAGAAGTGACGGAGGAGATAGTGGTAGCGCTTGGTCGGGAAGTAAGCCCGACGGATCAGTAGAACAATATAACGGTGTAACAGTAAATTGTGATCAGTGGATTTCTGATGCTTATGATGGCAATTGTAATCAGGATAAAGATCATTCGTCTGTGTTTGGATCTAATTATACAACTAGCTATGTAGCTGATGGAAGTTATTGGCAAGGATGGATTTATGGATCTGTTTATATTAGTTATCCTTCAGGATGTATGAGATGCTCTAATTCTGCTTATTTGTTGTGTGCAGGAGAGATGAATGCGTCGTGTACACCTAGCCTTAATTGTAGCGACTATCCTGGAAACTGCGGTATTAATCTTTTTGATGGCTGTGATAATATTCTAAATTGTTCTAATAACTGTTCGGGCGGAGAAGTTTGTTGCTCCGACAGCTGTCAAGCTCCTGCCTGCTCTAACAATAGCGAATGCAACGACAGTGATAACTGTACAACAGATACCTGCAATAACCCGGGAAGTTGTTCAGCAAGTTGTTCTAATACTCAAGCAAGTTGCCAAGATGGTGATGGTTGTTGTCCAAGTGGTTGTGATTCTGGCAACGATAATGATTGCCTTTTTATTCCTGATACCTTTACTTGGCGAGACTATAATGGCAGTGATTGGATGAGTCCAATGAGATATCAAGCTATGTGTGGATCTTGTTGGGCGTTTGCTACAATGGGGGTTGCCGAAGGAAAATACAATATACAAGAAAACAACCCAGCCTTAGACGTTGACCTTTCTGAACAATATGTAACCTCTGATTGTTGTAGTGCCGGAACCTGTAATGGTGGCGGCCATTCATTTAATTGCGATACAACAGATGAGTCTTGTTATCCTTATATACCGGGACAAGATCTTGATAGTCTTAGTAGTTGTAGTGGAAGATGTGCTGATTGGAGTACCAGAGTATGGGATATGTCTGATTACTCAGTTGCTCCAAATGCCTATACTGCAATTTCAGATCCAGATGCCATAAAAACGTTACTTATGAACGAAGGACCGGTTTGGGCTGCAATGGGTGATGCTAGCTCTAGTAGTTTTGTTTATAGTCCTGCTGATCAAGCTTGGATATGTACAAACGATGATTCACGCGCTCAAGATTTAAATCACGCAATTGTTTTAGTTGGTTGGGATGATAATATTGGTTGCTGGTGGTTTAAAAATAGCTGGGGAATGGGTTGGGGAGACGGAGGTTATGGTTGTATAAAATATGGAGAGTGTCTTTTAGAAGCTGATTATTATTTAAATAGTGTTATTTCACCTTAATTTTTTAACTATAAAGTATTTATGAAAAAAGCCATTTTATTTTTTATTTTTATGTTATCACCATTGAGTATTTTTGCTCAAGAATCCATGGTGCATATAATCCCGCCACCAAATCCATCGGCAGCTTATTGTGAAGAATTGGGTTATAAAATTACTATTAAAAAAACTCCGGAAGGAGAGCTTGGTATTTGTAATTTTTCAGATACAGAGCAAGCTCCAGCTTGGAGTTTTTTACGAGGCGAAGAGGCTCAAGAGCATAGTTATTGTGCTAAAGTTGGCTATGAAATGAAATTAATAGATGATCCTGCAAAATGTGGAGCTACTTATAAACCTGGTCATGGATGTTTAGCTTGCATACTTGAGGACGGTAGCGAAGTAGAGGCTGGAAATCTTTTAAAGATAGAAAAAGCCAGAAGATTAACTAATCCTTGTAACAATGACGGAAAATGTCTTACCCCTGAAACTCCTCAAAACTGTCCTCAAGATTGCACAGTCGCTAAACAAGAAATCCCTAAAGATAATGCCAAAAATATAGTCCTCGCTATCATGGCTATTAGTGGTATAATTGTTATAATATTAACCTCATATTATTTTTTAAGAAAAAAGGAAAATAACGATATTTAGAAATTGATTTTTGCTTTTTTCTTTTTTGTGTTATAATAGAAAAACACATAACTGGTATTCGAATGTGTCGTATTTGTAGTGCGATTAATGAAAATATAACATATGAAACACGATAGACTTATTGCCGGGCTTGATGTTGGGTCAAGTAAAACTCGTCTAGCAGTGGCTAGGATTGAGGAAAAAGAGAACGGCCAAAGAAAAATAAATATTATTGGTTTGTCTGAGGTTCCTACTGAAGGGTTTACTAAGGGCAATGTTTCTAATTTGGAAGATTTGGTTTCCACTATTTCTTTAGTTGTGGAAAAATCAGAAATAGTTATCGGTCTTCCTATTGAAGAAATTTGTCTGGGTATCTCCGGAGATCATATTACTTCAAGTATAAGTAAAGGAGTAGTTGCAATTTCTAAAGCTAACAATGAAATAGAGGAGGAAGACGTTGAGCGGGCAATAGAAAGCGTTAAGTCTATGGCTATACCGCCGAACTATGAAAATCTTCATATTATTCCAACTTCTTTTAATATTGATTCACAAACCAACATTAAAGATCCAATCGGAATGACCGGCATAAAGCTTGAAGCCGAAGTCCAGGTCATTAGTGGGTTAAATACTAGAATTAATAACTTTACTAAATCCGTTGACAGAACAAGTTTGGAAATAGATTCACTGGTCTTTTCTGTTTTAGCAACAGCTGAGGCGATTCTCGATAAAAAGCAAAAAGAGCTCGGTGTTTTGGTTCTGGACATTGGGCACACTTTGACTAAGGGGGCTATTTTTGAAGAAGGTGAAGTTATCCATGCTTTTAATATTCCAATTGGGTCGTCGCATATTACGGCTGATCTTGCCATTGGGCTTAGATCATCCATTGAGGTTGCGGAAAAAGTAAAGAGAAAACAAGGGACGCTTGATTTAAGTTCTCTTAGAAGAACCGAGCAAGTTGACTTAAATAAATACGAAGACAATAAAGATAACTCTTTAAGAAAAAATTCTTTCAGCAAAAGATATATTAATGAAATAATAGAAGCCAGGGTCGATGAAATTTTTTCTTTTGTAGCAACAGAGCTTAAGAAGGCAAAAAGATTTGGAAAATTGCCTGCTGGAGTTGTTTTAACCGGAGGAGGGGCAAAGTTGCCTTATTTAACAGATTATGTTAAAAATAAATTATCTCTACCATCATCACTTGGAAACTTAAAAGGACTTTCAAGCAGCATCGATAACGTAGATGACTCAAGTTACTCTACTGTTTGCGGGCTTGTTTTGTGGAATGCTTTGGATCAAGAAAAACGCAAAAAAAGAACATTTAACATTAATTTGAATTTTTTAAAAAACTTTGATAAACTAAAAAAGTTACTTAAAAAATTAACACCATAAAAGTATGAGTCAAATAAAACCTGATATTGAAACATTTGCAAAAATTAAAGTTATTGGAGTTGGCGGTAGCGGCAACAGTGTTGTTAATCGGATGATTAGCGCTAAAATTAGAGGCGTTGATTTTTTAGCGATAAACACCGACGTCCAGGCTCTTCATGCTTCAAAAGCAAAAAATAAATTACATATTGGAAAAACACTTACTCGCGGGTTAGGAGCCGGAATGAACCCGGAGGTTGGTAAAAAAGCAGCCGAAGAAAACCAAAACGATATTCGAGATATGCTAAAAGGGGCTGATATGGTCTTCATTACTTGCGGATTAGGCGGAGGCACAGGATCCGGGGCCGCACCGATTGTGGCTGAAATTTCCAAAGACTTAGGAGCTCTTACAATCGCAGTTGTTACCAAACCTTTTTCTTTTGAAGGAGTAAAAAGATCTGAGATTGCCGAAGAAGCTTTGCAGGAATTATCCGATAAAGTTGACTCTATTATTGTAGTTCCTAACGATAAGTTATTAGAAATTATCGATAAGGAGACATCTTTACTTGATGCTTTTAATGTTTCAGATAATGTTTTAAAGCAAGGAGTTCAAGGGATCTCTGAACTTATTACTGTCCCGGGACTTATTAATGTTGATTTTGCTGATGTAAAAGCAATTATGTCGGAAGCCGGATCATCGTTGATGGGAATAGGAGAGAGTAAAGGAGAAGACAGGGCGAAAAAGGCCGCTAAGGCCGCTATTGAAAACTCTTTACTTGATATGTCGATCGACGGAGCCGAAGGAGTCTTGTTCTCTGTTACTGGTTCGCCGGATTTAACAATGCACGAAGTTAATGAAGCCGCTAAAGTTATCACCGAGCTGGTTGACTCTGAGGCTAAAATTATTTTTGGCGCAATTATAGACGAAGATCTTAAAGATACCGTTAGAATCACAGTTGTAGCCACTGGGTTTAATGATTCTTTTAATAGAGGTTTTGACAGAGACAGATTTCAAAAATCAAAAGAAACTCTCGAAGTCCAGAAAGAAAACATAGATTTACCAGCTAATAAAGAAAATAAAAAAGAAGATGTTGACGAAGATAAGGAAGAAGATTTTTTATCTAAAGAAAAAAAAACCAGTCTTTTCACAGAAGATAAACCAGTAGAAGAAGAGCTAGAAGAGGAAAAAACAGAAGAAAAAAACGAACTGGATATCCCGGCGTTCTTAAGAAGAAAAATGAAAAAGAAATAATCTTTGAATCTTTTAATTTCATTAGACTTATCCACAATAGCCAGATGGCTTTTTTATTTTTAGCTTATTTAAGCCAAATTTTAGATCTTGACAAGCACAATATATAGTATTATAATTTATTTAGACACACTAGATATAGTGTAGTTAGATAAAAGCCCTTTCTTAATAAGAAGATGAATTACAATTTTATTTTCTCCAAAGAAAGGTTTTTTAAACCCATGAAATGTTTAAACTGTCATCATAACGAGACAAAAGTAATAGATTCGCGTCTTTGTTCGGATGGTTTTGCAATTCGTAGGCGTCGAGAGTGCCTTAAGTGCGCTTTTCGTTTTTCTACTTTAGAGGAAGTGGAAATATTAGATCTAACGATTCTTAAACAAAACGGAAAACGAGAATCTTACGATAGAAGTAAAATAGAGTCAGGTCTTAAGAAATCATTGGAAAAAAGACCTATCACCGTTGAAAAATTTAAAAAACTGATTAATCAAATAGAAATTGATCTTCAAAAGTTAAAAACTAGGGAAATTGAAAGTAGCAAAGTTGGCGATGTAATAATGAAACGCCTTAAAAGAACAGATAAAGTTGCTTACATTCGTTTCGCCTCGGTTTATAAGTCATTTGAAGACGCAGAAACTTTTCGAAAAGAAATAAATGATATCTTAAAAAGAAAAGTTAAAAAAATAAAAAAGAAAAAATAAATCAATATTTAACTACTCATTAATTTAAATTTATGGTTATCAAAACTCAAACTAAAGAAAAAATTACTCAAATTCTAAAAAGAGACGGAGTTATCGCTGACTTTAACACAGCCAAAATCACTAGCGCTATTTTAAAGTCCTTGGAAGAAACTAAAGAAGTGGAAAATTCAAATGAAGTTGCCGAAGAGCTTGCAAAAGAAGCTATTAATATTTTACACTCCAAGTTTCATGTTCGTTCTATTCCGGCGGTGGAAGAAGTTCAAGATATTGTTGAAGAAGCTTTAATTAAATCAAGACTCATTAGAACAGCTAAAGCTTATATTTTATACCGTGACCAAAGAGCAAAGTTGCGAGACGTAGAAGACCTTATTGATTCCGGTGAACTTATGGAGAAATATTTAGAGCAATTGGACTGGCGAGTAAAGGAAAACAGTAATATGAGTTATTCGCTGCAAGGGCTTAACAATCATGTAGCTTCAACTATTTCAGCAAAATATTGGTTAAACAAAGTTTACCCTCAGCAAATCGGAAATGCTCATGTTGAGGGTGATATTCACATTCATGATCTTCAGCTTTTGGCTCCCTACTGTGCCGGCTGGGATTTAAAGGATCTTTTAATGAGAGGTTTCGGCGGAGTTAACGGTAAAGTTGAAGCCAAACCACCAAAGCATTTTCGAACCGCTCTTGGACAAATGGTTAATTTCTTTTACACTCTTCAGGGTGAGGTTGCAGGAGCTGAAGCATTTTCTAACTTTGATACTTATTTAGCGCCTTTTGTCAGGTACGATAAATTAAACTATAAAGAAACAAAGCAGGCCTTACAGGAGTTTTTATTTAATGTTAATGTTCCGACTCGAGTTGGTTTTCAAACACCATTTACAAATATCACAATGGATATGTTTGTTCCAAACATGATTAAAGATGAAAGTGTTATTATCGGTGGTAAACCACAGAACGAAAAATACGGTGAGTTCCAAGAAGAAATGGATATGATCAATAAAGCTTTTGCCGAGCTAATGATGGAAGGAGACGCGACTGGAAGAGTGTTTACTTTTCCGATTCCAACTTATAATATTACTAAGGATTTTGATTGGGACAGTGAAGTAATGGAAAAAGTTTTTGAAATGACCGCTAAATACGGAATTCCTTATTTTTCTAACTTTATTAATTCAGATATGAGCCCGGAAGATGCTCGGTCTATGTGTTGCAGATTACGTTTGGACAATAGAGAGCTGCGAAAAAGAGGCGGAGGACTTTTTGGAGCCAACCCTTTAACCGGATCGATCGGAGTGGTAACTATTAATTTACCGAGAATAGGATATCTGGCTAAGAAAAAATATCCTGAGGATATTGAAAAAGCAAAAGAATATTTCTATAAACGTTTAGGCAAGTTTATGGACTTGTCCAAAGAAAGCTTGGAGATTAAAAGGGAAATTATTGAAAAATTAACTGACGGCGGTCTTTATCCTTACGCTAGACACTATCTGGACGGCATTAAGAAAAAATTTGATAAATACTGGCAAAATCACTTTGCAACTATTGGTATAAACGGAATGAACGAAGCTATGGTAAATATTCTAGGCAAGAATATCGCTTCAAAACAAGGGCAAAAATTAGCGATCGAGGTAATGGATTTTATGAGAGATAAAATGGGAAAATACCAAGATGAAACTAACAATCTTTATAACTTGGAGGCCACTCCGGCTGAGGGAGTTACCAGAAGATTTGCCAACGTTGATAAAAAGAAATTTAAAGACATAATTGTAGCTAATGAAAAAGAGGTTAATGAAAAAGGCGCTTCTCCTTACTATACCAACTCTTCTCATTTACCGGTAGATTATTCAGATGATATCTTTGAAGTTTTGGATCTGCAAGACGAGCTGCAAACCAAATACACCGGCGGAACAGTTGTTCATGGATTTATCGGTGAAAGAATGCCATCGGTTGAGGCCACAAAAAATATGGTTAGAAAAATTGCCGAAAATTATAAACTGCCATATTACACAATTACTCCAACTTTTAGTGTTTGTCCAACTCACGGTTACATCACAGGCGAAAAGCCAAAGTGTCCTGATTGTGATGCGGAAACAGAAGTTTACTCCAGAGTAGTTGGATACCTACGCCCAGTAAAACAATGGAACGACGCTAAACAATCCGAGTTTGAAAAACGCTTGGAATATGCAGCCGACGGCTGCGGATGCTAAAGTTAGGGGATATTAAAATTAAGTAAACAAGGGCGGGCAGAGTCCCGCCCTTTAATATTATTTTATGCAAATTGCTGGATTACAAAAATTATCATTAATAGATTATCCAAATAAAATGGTGGCGGTTGTTTTTACCTTGGGTTGTAACTTTAATTGTTTTTATTGCCATAATCGGGAGTTGATTTTTCCAAATAAATTTCCCAAAGAAAATTTAATTCAAGAAAAAGAAATATTTGAATTTTTAGGGAAAAGAAAGGGAAAGCTGGACGGAATTTCAATTACCGGCGGAGAGCCAACAATGCAAAAAGATTTAAAAGAATTTATTATCAAAGTTAAAGAAATGGGATTTTTAGTAAAGCTGGACAGCAACGGCACCAATCCGGAGATGTTACAAGATTTAATAAACGAAAAACTGGTTGATTATGTGGCTATGGATATTAAATCCCCGCTTAACTTTGAGGATTACAAAAGAATAACAAAAATAACAAATGAAAAATTATTTTCTAAAATTTTGGAAAGTGTAAAGATATTAAGACAAGAAAAAGTTGATTTTGAATTTAGAACTTCTTTGACTAGAGGGCTTTTTAGTAAAGACGATATTAAAAGAATAATTCAAGATATAAAGAATAATAAAATATATTATCTGCAAAACTTTATTAACCCAACAGAAAAATTAGACGAAAACGATAAAAAGATATATAATAAATTACAGCCCTTGAAAAAAGAAGAAATAGAAGAATTTAGATTAGTCGCCGAAGAGTTGGGGCAGAAATGTATTGTTAGGGGATAATTTTAAATAATTTATATTTTTATGCTTAAAAAACAAACAGAAAGTAAAGAAGAAAAAAATATTGCTATGGAAACTCATGACGAAAAGATTGTTCGTCTTCTAGAGGAAAATTTGGATGTTTCCAAACAGATTTTAACTCATAGCAAAAAAACTCGCCGTTGGATTTTAATTCAAAAAATTAAAGGCTGGTTTTACATTATGTTAATTATAGTCCCCTTGATTTTAGCTGTTTTTTACCTTCCGCCAATTTTAGAGAAAACTTTTGAGCAATATCAAACGCTTTGGGGAATGATAACCGGAGCAAACCAGCAAGATGGTTCAATGGAGCTAGACCAAAAACAACTGGAACAATTAAAATTTTTTTGTAATCAACAAAAATAAAATTAAAAGATAGTAAAAAATATAAAATCCCATTAAAATGGGATTTTATTTTCTTGCTAAAAAACATTTTGTATATTAGACTTATTGTATGTCCATACAAGATTTAAGCCAACAATTTAAAGAATTGAAAAATAAGATAGCAGAAACTATGAAGCTTCTTAAAATTGATGATAAGAAAACAGAGTTGAAAGTTTTAGATATGGAGATGTCGGAGCAGGGCTTTTGGGACAATCAAGATGAGGCGCGGGAAGTTAGTCAAAGGGCAAGTGATTTGCGTGAAGAAATTGAACGCTGGAGTAAGATTAAAAAAGAAACAGAGGAGCTATTGGGACTAGCTGAGTCAGGAGATGAAGAGTTAAGCGAGCAACTAAAAAAAGAACTTAAAGATAAAGAAAAGGAGTTTGAAAAGTTGGAGTTTTTTGTTTTGTTTTCCGGCAAGTACGATAAAAATAACGCGATAATGTCAATTCACGCCGGAGCCGGCGGAGTAGATGCTCAGGACTGGTCGGAAATGTTGTTGAGAATGTATTTGCGGTTTTGTGAAAAAAAGAATTGGAAAGTGGACATTGTAGATGAATCAAAAGGACAAGAGGCTGGAATAAAAAGTATTACTTTGCACATTAAAGGACAAAACGTGTTTGGATTTTTAAAGAGTGAAAACGGCGTTCATCGCTTGGTTAGAATTTCACCATTTGATGCCGAAGCAATGCGACATACTTCTTTTTCTTTAGTTGATATTTTACCGGAGTTGGGAGACACACAAGAAATTGAAATTAAAGACGATGATTTACGAGTGGAAACTTTTAAAGCCTCCGGTCACGGCGGGCAAGGAGTTAATACTACGGATTCAGCTGTAAGAATTGTGCATATTCCAACCGATATAAAAGTGGTTTGCAGAAATGAAAGATCACAGTTGCAAAACAAAGAAACTGCTATGAAGATTTTACGCGCCAAGCTTTTAGAGTACGAGGAAGAAAAAAAAGATAAAGAAAAAAAAGAACTCCGCGGCGAAGTTCAAAAAGCCGAATGGGGTAGTCAAATCAGAAGTTATGTCCTACATCCCTACAAAATGGTAAAAGACCACCGCACAAATTTTGAAACTCAAGAAACAGAAAAAGTCCTAGACGGAGAAGTCGATGAATTTATTGAGGAGTATTTAAAAAGTTTAAAAAAATAAAGATATTCATATGAAAATTTTAATTACTGGCGGTGCCGGATTTATTGGGTCTAGTTTAGCGGATGCCTTAATTGAAAAAGGTGATGATGTTGTGATTGTTGATAATTTGGTTACTGGGAAAAAAGAGTACATAAATTCGCAGGCTAAATTTTATGAAGTGGATATTTGCTCAACTGAAATTGAAGATATTTTTGCAAAAGAAAAGCCTGATTATGTTTTTCATTTTGCAGCGCAAATCGATGTGAGGAAATCAGTTGATGATCCTGTTTTTGATAATAAAGTTAATGCTTTGGGAAGTTTGAATATTTTTCAAACAAGTGCAAAAAATAAAGTTAAGAAAGTTATTTTTGCCTCAACCGGCGGAGCCTTGTATGGCGATGTAGAGAGTCCGGCAAAAGAAGAAGATTTAATTGAACCCCTTAGCCCGTATGCAATTCATAAATATACCGCGGAAAGATATTTGGAGTTTTTAAAAGAAGTTCATGGACTTAATTATGCTGTTTTAAGGTTGGCTAATGTTTATGGCATCAGGCAATATAAAGGAGGAGAGTGTGGAGTGATTGGAATTTTTACTAGCAATGCAGTTGAGAAAAAACAAAGTATAATTTATGGCGATGGCAGTAAAACCAGAGATTATGTTTATATCTCCGATGTAGTGAATGCTTTTATTTTAGCAATGAAAAAAGATTGTTCAGGGGTTTTTAACATCGGGACAGAAAAAGAAACAAGCGTTCTAGATATTGTAAAAGCAATCGAGAATACCACCAAAGAAAAGTTTGACTATAAATGTGAAAACGACAGACCAGGAGAAGTTAAAAGAAGCGTTCTATGTTGTCAAAATGCTCATGATCTGTTAGGCTGGAAAGCAGAAGTTGATTTAAAAGAAGGGGCGCAAAAAACTTTAAAGTGGATAGAATCTATAAAAAATATATGAAAATTTTAATTACCGGAGGAGCCGGATTTATTGGCTCTAATTTAGCGAAAAAATTAATAGACAGAGGTGATGAAGTTGTGATGGTCGATAATTTTAATGATTATTATGACCCGCAGTTAAAAGAAGATAGGATTAAAAAGTTTTTAAAAGGTTATGACTTCAAATTGTATCGAGGAGATATTCGCGACTATGATTTACTTAAAGAAATATTCAAAAAAGAAAAATTAGACAAAGTAATGCATTTTGCGGCTATGGCCGGGGTGCGAAACTCTTTGGAAGACCCATTTTTATATGAAGAGGTTAACATTCGCGGAACTTTAAATTTACTAGATTTAGCAGCAAAGCATAAAATTAAAAATTTTGTTTTTGCTTCATCTTCTTCTATTTATGCTCAAAATAAAAAGGTCCCTTTTTCTGAAGAAGATAGGGTTGATCATCCAATCTCACCTTATGCGGCAACTAAAAAATCAAAAGAATTAATGGCCCATGTTTATAGTCATTTGTACGGTTTAAATGTGACCGGACTTAGATATTTTACTGTTTATGGACCATGGGGTAGGCCGGATATGTCATATTTTAAATTTGCCGATAAAATGAGAAAAGAGCAACCAATTGATGTTTACAATAGAGGTAAAATGAGTAGAAATTTTACTTACATAGATGATATAGTTAGTGGAACCATTAAGGCACTTGATAATCCGGCTAGATATTCAATAATGAATATCGGCGGAGACAGAGAGGAGACTTTAATGAGGTTTATTGATGTTCTTGAAGAAAGTCTAGGGACTAAGGCAAAAAAGAACATGTTGCCAATGCAACCGGGCGATGTCAAATCCACGGTAGCTGATATTTCCAAGTTAAGAGCACTCGGCTGGGCGCCAACTACAAGAATTGAAGAAGGGCTTAAAAATTTTGCAGATTGGTATAAGGAATATTATAAAGATTAAATATAATATTTATGAAAATTGCAGTTATTGGGACAGGTTATGTTGGGTTGGTCCAAGGAGTTGGACTAGCTGAAAAGGGCCACGAAGTGGTCTGTGTTGATATTGATAAGGAGAAAATAGAAAAATTAAAACAAGGCATTAGCCCTATTTATGAGCCTGGCCTGGATGAACTGATTGAGAAAAATATAAAAGCCAAGCAATTGTCTTTTAGCACGGATTTAGCATCTTCTATAAATGGAGCCAAGGCTATTTTTATTGGCGTTGGTACTCCTCAGGGCGAAGGCGGTGCGGCTGATTTAAGTTATGTTTACACGGTTGCTCGTGAGATAGGAGAAAGTATGAAAGAATATTCCGTGATTATAAATAAAAGCACAGTGCCGGTTGGCTCGGCCAAGAAGGTTGCAGACATTATTAAAGAAAACTATGACAATGAGTTCGATGTTGTTTCTAACCCGGAGTTTTTACGTGAAGGAATGGCTGTTAGCGATGTAATGAATCCGGATAGAGTTGTAATTGGTACAAACAGCAAAACAGCAAAAAAAATAATGGAGGAAATTTATAAAGATTTTGACTGTCCAAAAGTTTTCGTAACTCCTGAGAGCGCAGAGTTAATTAAATATGCCTCCAATGCTTTTTTAGCCACAAAAATATCTTTTATCAATGAAATCGCCGGTATCTGCGAGCGAGTTGGTGCTGATGTTAAAGAGGTAAGTGAAGGAATGGGGCTGGACAAAAGAATAGGAGATAAATTTTTGGAAGCCGGACTTGGTTACGGCGGATCATGTTTCCCAAAAGACACCAGGGCTTTGCATCAGATTGCCAATTTAAATAACTATGAATTCAAAATTTTAAAGTCAGTAATCGAAGTTAACAATAATCAGAAAAGATTAATCAGAGAAAAGATTAAAAAGACATTTCCTGATATGCGTGGCAAAATATTTGCTGTTTGGGGTCTTGCCTTTAAACCGGACACAGATGATGTTAGAGAGTCCCCGGCAATCAATCTAATCCGTTGGCTTATTGGTCGCGGAGTTAAGGTAAGAGCCTGTGATCCAATCGCTATTGAAAATGCAAAAAGTCATTTGCCTCATGAAGTTGAATATTTTGATTCACCATATGATGCAGCTAGTGGAGCTGATGCTGTTGTAGTAATAACTGATTGGAATCATTTTAAAGAAATCGATAAAAATTTATTAAAAGAAGTTTTAGGCGAACATAATATTTTTGACGGTCGAAATATTTTTGATCCTAGGGAAATGAAAGAACTTGGTTTTAATTATCACGGAATTGGAAGAAGGGTTTAGTAACGATATTGTCACGAAATTTAAAAAATAAAACTCTGCTCTATTGAGCAGAGTTTTATTTTTTAAAAGGGCTATCTGGTTATTAAGAATTTTCTTTTATTTTGACTCATATTAATAAAGCTGTCAGCGGTTGTTATTAGTTTGGCGCTTGATGATTCTTGGAAGGCGATTATTTCTACTCGACAACCGGTAGTATTTTGGATGTACTCTACCATAGGAATATAATCACCATCACCGGAGGCAAGAACAATAACGTCCAGACTTTTAGACATTTTAATAGCATCAACAGCGATGCCAACATCCCAGTCTCCTTTTTTTGCTCCGCCTGGAAAAATTTGCAGATCCTTTGTTTTCACTTCAAATCCTTGATTTTCAAGAGCTTCAAAAAATTTTTCCTCCAAACCCTCCGCTGTTCTTATTCCGTAAGCAATAGCTCTGATAAATTTTCTTCCGGAAACAGACTCTTCCAGAACTTTGTTAAAATTTACTTTTTTTCCATGGAGAACTTTTCCGCTGTAATAAAGGTTTTGGATGTCAACTAATACTCCGACTCTTTGTTCTTTAAATTTAGATATTTTAGGCATAGTATTTTAGTTTCAATAGACCTATTACATAATAAACTATTACTGCAATCCCCATATTTTGGTAAATTTCTTTGTAAAATTTTTGACCTATGCTAAGGCATAAGCAAAAAATTTTACAAAGAAATTTCCTCAAAATCTAGGAATTTCGTTACATAGCTTATTATGCAACAGGTCTATTATAAACTTCCTCGGTTTTTTGGATCATTTGTTCCAAGGTAAATTTATTAATTAGTTTTTTATAGGCATTAGTTGTGAAAATTTCTGCAATTTCTGGTTGCTTTAAATAGTAAATCGTTTTCTCAGCTATTTTTTTTATTGTTTTAGTTTCCACTTTTCCTTGAACTGACTCAACTAAAAATCCGTTTTCACCATCAGTGATTATTTCCGGTACCCCGCCGACTTTGGTGGCAACGATTGGCACTTCAGCAGCCATGGCCTCTAAAATTGCATATGGGAAACCTTCTTTCACCGACGGCAGCACGAAAACATCCAGGGCTTTTAAATATCGTGCAGCATTTTTTATTGGCCCGAAAAGAAAATTATTTGTAAGTCTCATTTTTTTAATCTGCTCCTCCAAGGATTTTCTTTGCGGTCCATCACCAATTAAAATAAATTTAGCATTATTAAAATCTTGGATAATAATTCCAGCTGCCTCAATCAGCCGATGTAAAGCTTTGGTAGGGTAGTAATTAGCAATAACCCCGATTACTTTATGATTTTGAGAAAGATTTAATTCACGTCTTGATTCTTCTTTTGATAAAAAATTAATATCATTTAAGTTAAGGCCATTTTGAATGGTTACAAATTTTTCTTTTGGCGCTATTTTATTTTTAATTCCTATTTGTTTATCTTTTTCACTAATCGCAATAATTTTATTTTTGTAAATCGCAGAAAATTTTTCCGCGTATAAATATATTTTTTTCTTAATTATATTCATTGGTTCATTAAAAACAAATCCATGAGCAGTGTAAATTACTTTAGTTTTTAAACCAACGCTACCTAAGCTGCCAATTACCCCGGCTTTAGAGCTGTTAAGATGAATAATGTCTGGTTTAAACATTTTAATAAGTTTACGCATCTCAAAAACAGCCAAAATATCGTGTAAAGGATCAATTTCTCTTTTTAAATGTTTTAACGGATAATACTCTATTTTTTCTTGCTCTAGTTTTTGAAAAAGAGGACTACCAAGTTTCCCGCCCGAGGCCACCATTACTTCATACTTGTCTTTTAAATTACAAGCCAAATCAAGCACATATTTCTGTGCCCCGCCAATTTCCGGCAAGGTGATAACATAAAGTATTTTTTTCATATTAAAAATTGACTAATTATCTTATTTAAAGGTATAATACAATAAATAATATAAAAATTCAAACTATGAAGAAAACAATTCTCGTTACCGGAGGAGCTGGGTTTATTGGTTCGTATTTATGCGAGCGTCTTTTGCGTGATGGACATAAAGTTATATCATTAGATAATTATTTTACCGGCAGCGAAAAAAACCATATTAAAGGAGTGGAATATATTAAAGGTGAAACAAAAGATATAGAAAATTTAATAACTGAAATTCCGGATGTTATTTATCATCTTGGCGAATATTCTCGAGTGATGACAAGCTTTGATGATATTGATTTAATTTGGCGACTTAATAAATTTGGAACTTTTAAGGTTCTTGAATTTTGTCGAAAAAATAATATTAGGCTGATATACGCCGGCTCCAGTACAAAATTTGGCGAATTTAGTGATAATGGCAATGGAAAAGATCAAGCGCCCTATGTCTATTTTAAATCAACTAATACTGATTTAGTGAATAACTATGGAAAATGGTTTGGGTTAGATTATGCTATTACTTATTTTTATAACGTCTACGGGAACAGAGAAATAAGTAATGGTAAATATGCCACAGTTATAGGAATTTTTATTAGAAAATATAAAAACAAAGAGTCTTTGACCGTGGTTTCTCCAGGGACACAAAAAAGAGCCTTTACTCACGTTGACGATACAATAGATGGACTTGTTTTGGTTGGTGAAAAAGGCAACGGTGATGGATATTGCATCGGATCAAATAAAGAATATTCTATTTTGGATATCGCTAAAATTTTTAATGGAAAAATAGAAATGATTCCGGAAAAAAGAGGCGACAGAAAATTTTCTAAAATAGATTTTACAAAAATGAAAGAACTGGGTTGGTCTTCCCAAAAAAATGTAGAAGATTATATTAAAGATAAAATAAATGTCTAAAAAAGTTTTAATTTTTTCTTTGGCTTATCCGCCGTTTGTAGGGGGAGCAGAGTTGGCTATTAAGGAGGAAACAGATCGGATTAAAGACATTGAATTTGATATGGTAACGCTTCGTTTTGATCGTGATTTGCCGAAGTTTGAACGGGTTGGTAATGTTAATGTTTATCGGATTGGTTTTACTAAACCGGGGGCGAAGATGGAAGATTTAGTGAAGTATCCGTTGAAGTTAAATAAGTTAATTTTTCCGTTTATTGCTTGTTTTAAAGCTTCAAAGCTACATAAGAAAAATAAATATGATGCGATCTGGGCGATGATGGCGGCTTACGCCGGCTTTGCAGCTATGTTTTTTAAGACTAGGCACCCAAAAGTTCCGTATTTATTAACCTTACAAGAAGGCGATCCGATCGATTATATTTTGAAAAAAGTTAGATTTGTTAAACCTTTATTTAAGAGGATTTTCACTAAAGCCGATTATCTGCAAGCGATCTCTAATTATTTGGCAAGCTGGGGCAAGGGTATGGGATTTAAGGGAGAGTTAAAACTTGTTCCTAACGCAGTTAATACCGCTCATTTTTCTCAAGAGTATAACGAAGAGGAATTAAATGAACTCAAAAAAGAACTAGGCAAAAAAGATAACGATAAATATGTTATTACCACCTCAAGATTGGTTTTAAAAAACGCTGTTGATGATGTTATAAAATCATTACAGTATTTGCCGGATAATATTAAATTTTTGGTTTTAGGTGATGGGCCGGATAAAGAAAAATTAGATAAATTAGTTGAAAAATTAAAAGTGAAAGATAGAGTTAAATTTTTAGGTCTGGTTGATCATAAAGTAATGCCTAAATATTTAAAGGCCTCTGATATTTTTATTCGTGCATCACTATCTGAGGGCTTTGGTAATTCTTTTATCGAGGCCATGGCCGCTGAAATTCCTGTAATAGCCACCCAAGAGGGTGGAATAGCTGATTTTTTATTTGACAGCGAAAAAAATCCAAACAAAAAATCAACCGGCTGGGCAGTGAATAAGCGTGATCCAAAAGGCATTGCTCAAGCTATTAAGAAAATTTTAGATAATCAAGAACAAACGAAAAAGACAGTTGAAAATGCTAAGAAAATGGCCTTTGAAAAATACGATTGGAATATAATCGCCAAGGACATGGAAGGGATTTTTAAAAAGATAACAAAAAAATAATGGAAGCTATTAAAAATTTAATTTATAAGTACAAACTTTTTATAAAATATTGCATAGTTGGCGGAACCGCTGCAGTGGTTGATTTTGGGATTCTTTTTATTTTAACTGATTTTTTTAGCGTTTATTATTTAACCTCTGCTACAGCTTCTTTTATTGTTTCGGCTCTAGTAAATTATTCTTTAAACAGATCTTGGACATTTCAGTCAAATGGAAAAAAGAGAAAGCAGTTACCGATTTTTTTTACTATCGCCACTTTAGGACTGATTATTAATAACGGTATAATGTATACAGGAGTAGAGTTTTTTGGGCTGTGGTATATTTTAGCAAAAGTAATCGCAACCGGAGTAGTCTTAATCTGGAATTTTTTAGGCAATAAATATTTTACATTTAAAGTATATGAAAATAATATTAGCGGCTGATATTTTTCCGCCTGATATTGGTGGGCCGGCTACATATAGTAAAAATTTAGCTAAGGAGTTAATAAACGCCGGACACAAGGTTGAGGTTATTTGTTATGCAGACGAAAAAGGAGAAGAAAAAGTAGACGGTTATCAAGTAACTAAAATAGATAGAAGCAAACCAATTTTTTTTCGTTATTTGGATTATTTTTTACAACTTTTAAAGATTGGAAAATCAGTTGATTTGATTTATGCTATGGGGCCGGTTTCAGCTGGTCTCCCCGTGATGCTTGCTTGTAAATTTTTAAAGAAAAAATATTTAGTTAAGGTGGTAGGGGATTACGCTTGGGAACAGGGTCGGAATCGGTTTGGAGTAATCGACGGAATCGATGAATTTCAAGATAAAAAATACTCACTAAAGGTAGAGATTTTTAGATTTATCCAAAGGAGAGTTGTTAGAAACGCTGAAAAAGTAATTACCCCAAGTTATTATTTACAAGACTTGGTAGAGGGCTGGGGAGTAAATAAAAAAAACATAAAGGTAATCTATAATGCTGTTAATTTGAGCGATGTTTCTATAATAGATAAATTAACTGCTCAAGATAATATAAGGATTCATGGGAAAATAGTTTTTTCCATTGCCAGGCTGGTTCCGTGGAAAGGTTTTGAAATGCTAATTAATATCTGGTCAAAAATTTTAAAGCAAGATAAAAATTTAAAGTTGGTCATAGCCGGCGATGGTCCGGAAAAAGAAAAATTGGAAAATTTAATAAGAGAAAAGCACTTAGAGAAAAAAGTTTTTTTAGTGGGCCGAATAGAGCACAAAAAATTATTTTCCTATTTTAGCGCTTCAGATATTTTTATTTTAAACTCCGGCTACGAAGGTTTGTCGCATGTCTTAATCGAAGCCTTTGCCTATCACAAACCGGTTATTGCTTCAAATAAAGGAGGAAATAAAGAAGTAATAAAAAGTAATTATAACGGATTTTTAATTGAGTATAACAATGAAGAAAAATGGCAAGAAGCGATTTTAAATTTAACAAACAACGAAAATTTAAAAAGAAAATTCGCCATAAACTCTTCTAACGATCTGGAAAAATTTAGATACAAAACAATGATTGATAAAACTTTAGAAACATTAAAAGATATATGAAAATTTTAATGATTAGTTTGGATAAAAATTTATTGGGAATTGAAGGGGCTTTTGGTGATGCAACTGAAAGGCATAAGTTGTATGGAAAGCATGTGGAAAATTTAGATATTATTGTTATGAATAAAGGAAAAGAAAGTGAGCTTGAAATAAGTCATAATGTAAGAGCGTATCCGACTAGCTCTTGGTCGCGATTTTGTTATTTTTTAGATGCCTATAAAATAGGTAAAAAGATTTTTCAGAAAAGAAAATTTGATTTAATTGTTTGCCAGGATCCTTTTTTAACCGGTTTGGCTGGTTATCTTTTAAAAAGAAAAACAAAAACCAAACTTGTAGTTCACTCGCATGGTGATTTTTTTGGAAATAAATATTGGCTAAAAGAAAATTGGTTTAATTTGCCTTTACTTTGTATTGGAAAATTTGTTATTAAAAAAGCCGACGCTATTAGAGTTGTAAGTGGGGTTATAAAAGAAAAGTTAGTAAAAATGAATATCTTGGAAAATAAAATTTATAAAATTTCTACCCCTGTTCAGTTGGAAAAATTTTCACAATTTAACAATGAACGAGTGGAAGAAATTAAAAATAAATATAACAACCGGAAAATAATTTTACTTGTTGGACGACTGGTTAAGGCTAAGAATATTTTTTTACTTATCGATGCTTTTAAAAAAGTTTTGAATGGATATAACGATACGGTTTTGCTTGTGGCCGGATCCGGTGAATTAAAAGAAGATTTGGAAAAACAAATAGAAAAACATAATCTTCAAGAAAAAGTTTTTTTGCTGGGTGCTGTTAATCACGACGATCTGCCTAATTTTTACAAGGCCTGCGAATTTTTTGTTCTGCCGTCTACAAATGAAAGTTTCGGTAAAGTGTTACTCGAAGCAGCGGCTGCTAAAAAACCTAGTATTGCTTCAAGCACCATTGGCGCTCAAGAAATAATTCAAGAAGGAAAAACCGGTTTTATAGTTCCGATTAATGATAAAGACAAGCTAACAGGGAAAATTTTGTTTTTATTAAAAAATAAAGAAAAAACTACAGAGATGGGCGAAGAAGCAAGGAGCTATATTTTAAAAGAGTTTAGTCTGGAGAAAAGTATTGAGAAGATTATAAAAATGTGGAACGCAGTCTATAAAGCCAAAAGTCTATAAAGCCAAAAGTCTATGTGGAACGATAAAAAAATATTTATTTGTATTCCGACTTATAATGAGGCGGAGAATATTGAAAATTTAATTAAAGAGATTTTTGGTTTGGGAATAGAAAATTTGAAAGTTATTGTTATTGACGACAACTCTCCGGACAAGACAGGTGAGATTGCGGATAAATTGGCTGAGAACTACTCTATTAAAGTTATTCACAGAAAAGGAAAGCTTGGTTTGGGCAGCGCTTATATCGCTGGATTTAAATACGCTCTTAAAAATCAAGCTGACTTGATTTTTGAAATGGACGCGGATTTTTCTCATAATCCAAAAGATATTCCAAGGTTTTTAGAGGAAATAAAAAATGGGAATGAAGTAGTTTTAGGTTCTCGAAAAATAGAGCAAGGTGAAATTAAAGACTGGAATCTTTGGCGACATTTTTGCTCAAACGGCGCAATGTTATTTTCCAGAATTTTACTTAGGCTTAAGACTAAAGATGTAACAACCGGATTCAGGTGTTATAAACGAGAAGCTTTGGAGAGTTTAAATTTAGACAATATCAAAAGCAATGGCTATGCTTTTCAGGAAGAGATGATATATTTATGCGAAAAAAAAGATTTTAAAATTAAAGAAATCCCAATAACTTTTATAGACAGAAAATACGGTAAATCAAAGTTAGCTTTTAAAGATATTATTGAGTTTTTTATTAAGATTGTGAGGTTAAAGATAAGCCGTTAATTTTTTTTAGATGCTTTTGCAAGAAACAAAAAATTTACTAAAGAAATATAATTTTCAACCAATTCATGGCAGAGGGCAAAATTTTTTGATTGATGAAAAAGTTTTGGAAGAGATAGTTGATTCAGCTAATTTAAAATCAAGTGATGTGGTGCTGGAAGTGGGGCCGGGAATGGGAGTTTTAACCAAAGAGTTGGCGAAAAGAGTAAAAAAAGTAATCGCCGTAGAGTTGGATAAAAATTTAGTAAAAGTTTTAAAGCAAGAGTTAAAAGACTATAAAAATATAGAGATTATAAGCGATAATATACTTAAAATTGACTCTACCAGCTACCAGCTACCAATTAGCAGCTATAAAATTGTTGCCAATCTTCCATATAATATAACATCTAAATTTATTAGAACTTTTTTGGAAATAGAAAATCAACCAATTGAGATGATTTTAATGGTCCAAAAAGAAGTAGCCGAAAGAATTACAGCTAAGCCCGGACAGATGAGTATTTTAGGCGTTGCTTGCCAATTTTATGCTGATTGCAAGATTGAATTTTTAGTTAAAAAAACAAGTTTTTTGCCAATTCCAAAAGTGGATAGCGCTACGATTAGTCTTAAAGTCAAAAGTCAAAAGTCAAAAGTCAACGATAACGAATTGTTTTTTAAAGTTGTCAAAACTGGATTTTCAAGTAAAAGAAAAAAATTAAAAAGCAATTTATCTAAAGGACTGGATATTAAAAAAGAAAAAATACAAGAGATTTTTGATAAATTAGAGTTAAAAGAAAATACAAGAGCCCAGGAGTTGTTGGTTGAAGAGTGGGTGAAGTTAGTTAATTTGTTATGATTTGGTGCTTTTTTATTTTTTTGATATAATAAACTTAGTCAAAAGTCTGTAAAGTCCATAAAGTCGAAAGTTAATAAGATATTTTTTATGAACGAGCAATTGCCTAAAAAAACAAAAACCATTGAAATATTTTTGATAGTCTTGGGTATTGGGGCTTTGATTTTGGGTTTTTTGCGTTTGAATAATACAATAGTCGGGACCGTTAAAAATAATCAAAGTAATTCCACTGATACTTTAAATGAACAAGAACAGGATTTAAAAAAATTGATTGAACTTCAAAATAAAGACACGGATCAAGACGGTCTTAGTGACTACGACGAATTAAATGTTTATCATACCAGCGTTTATATTGCTGACTCTGACTCAGATGGATTTTCCGACAAGGAAGAAATTGACGCCGGAGAAAATCCGCATTGTCCGCGCGGACAGGACTGCTCTTTACCGGATGAGCCTGAAATAGAAGATGAAAAACCCTCAACTGCTTTTGATGATATGGAAGTTATTGATGAGCAATTTAAAAATATCGGTTTAGATCCTAAAACAGGACAACCAATAAATCAACAAACAGACAAGCAGCAAAGATTAATGTCCGGCAACGCCACACTTAGCGAGGTTAAAGAGATGCTTTTAGAGTCCGGAATGACTCAACAAGATTTGGAGAAAATACCGGATAGTGATATAATGAAAATGTATGTAGAAATGGTAAATGGAAGTTGAAAGTTAAAAGTTAAAAGCACTACTATGGTAACAAAAAAACAAAAAGACATAAATAAGATTACTGAAAAGATTGTTAAAAAGTATAAACCGGAAAAAATTATTCTTTTTGGTTCTTACGCTTGGGGAACACCGGGTCCTGACAGTGATGTTGATTTGTTTGTTGTTAAAAACACTAAAAATGCAAGAAAAACAGCGCGAAATATTGACGGTGATATTTTTCCGCGCCTTTTTCCAATTGATTTAATTGTTTCTACCCCTAAACAAATAGAAAGCGGAATAGAAAAAGATAATTTTTTTATTAAAAAAGTTATGACAATGGGGAAGATTTTGTATGCTAAAAAATAACAAAATCAATCAAAATGTTATTGAATGGCTCAATAAAGCCCAGGAAGACGAATCTTCGGTAGAGGCAATTATCAAAGAAAAAGCAGCCCCCGGAGTCGCCTGTTTCTTGTCGCAACAAATGGCGGAAAAGTTTTTAAAGGCATTGTTGGTTTTTTATAAAATAGATATCCCAAAAATTCATGATCTGATAAGGCTGGAAAGTATATTGTTTGATGTTGTTCCTGATATTAAGAAAATGCACAATAATATAAAAATTCTTAATCGTTATTATATTGAAACTCGCTATCCGGGAGATTGGCCGGAAGGATTTTCCTGGGACGACGCAAAAGAGGCATTAGAATCAGCTGTACAAATCAAAGAATTTGTTTTTGACGAAGTAGGAATATAATAAAGTTTTAAATTATGTTCAATTTAAACAACAAAAAACGTTTTATAAGCGGAATTGTTTTATTTTTGCTGATTTTTAATTTGGTCGGGGTTGGTTTTCCGAAAAAAGCAGAGGCAGGCCTTGCTAGTGAGGCAACACAAGTTATGCAGGCCAGGATAGATGCTGTTAGGGGGGTTTTCGATAAAGTTTGGCAAGCATGGGAAAAAGCTGAAGCTAAATTGATAAAAAATCAAAAGCATTGGGCGGCTGTAGCGTTTAAAGCCACTTTGCATCAGTTTTTAAAGTCTTTGGCGGTTGATACAGCCACTTGGGTTGCAACCGGAGACAAAGGGCAAAAACCAATGTTTATTACTCAAGGCTGGGGAGCTTATTTAGAGGACGCAGCTGATCAAGCCGCTGGAACTTTTATAATGACCGCGGCTGATAGCTGGGATAGTCAGGATCATTATGATCAAGATCTTTATAGTGAATGTTTAGATGGAATAGACCACGAATCGTTAAAAGATAGGTGTCTTGGAGGAGAAGGAGTGATGGAAGAATGTTATGATCAGCTTGTGCAAGAAGAAATTGATAATTGTCAAGAAGGCTTAGATTTAAGCAGTAATCCTACTGTCGGAAATGCCGGACGAAATTACAGTAAAGGTACTGTGGGTAGTATAGTTAATTTTTTATGCGAACCCGACGTAAGAGTTAAGTTAAGAATTGCCGGTGGACTGGCCAGTATAGAGCGTCCTAGAACACCAAAATGTACAATGAGTGAGGCGCGTAAAAATTGGGATGAATTTGTAAATGACCCTAACTTTTTACAGAATTTTCAAACTTATTGGGATCCATGGGAGAATGATGTTGGAATAGC
>JABIDK010000004.1 GCA_018651725.1 Candidatus Falkowiibacteriota bacterium
CGATGGCAGCGCTAATAACGATCAATATGGAACATCTTCCTGGAACCTAACAAGTCAACCGCTAGGAACCTACTATATAGATATCTTTGCTGAGGATAACAAGGGAAATAATATTTATGCGAACAACATCGGGAACTTTACAATAGCTTTAAAGCCGGATGGGATGGCTTGTGGGGATGGTAGTGAGTGTGAAAGTGGAGGATGTTGTAATTCAGTATGTGGTAGTGGATTGACTTGGTCCGGGTCTACTCATTGTGAGAGTGACTGTACATCTCCGCCTATAAATGGAACGGTATTTAATACCGGGGGAAGCGGCACGATCTGTAAAATTTCTGGCAGCGAACTAACTGTACCGAGTGGTTGGAGTCAGGCTAGTAATTGGCAAAGGTATTCCTATTGTGCGTGGGGTGGTGATATGTGCGGGCGTTGGCAAAGTATTATTTCGGCAACAAATTTTATTAACAGCTCTTGTAGTTATGAAAGTTGGAAACGTGCATCTATGTTACCTAAATTTGGTAGAACTTGTGCAGGGTGTACTAACGACTGGTGTAGTAGTATAATGGGAGATCCAGCTTTGCAACAGCGTTATTATGCCGATGAACAGTATCTTGGAAGTTCTTCATGTGGAAGTACTTGTCGTATCGAATTAGGAATTTATTAATTCATATTTAAAACTAAAGAGGTCAACCCTTAAAATATCACCCACACAATTTCCCACAACCTTAACTTCCCATATTTTAAACAACCCCCATGAAAAAAACATCAACCAACCTATTCACTATCTCCCTTTTAACCATCCTTAGCATTCTCAGCTTCACCACAACTACAGCCCAAGAAGCCCCAGCCCAGCACTACCAGATAAGCCTAATCAAAACTCAAGAACAAGGATTAAAAGTAGACAACTACAACATAGTAGTCAGTAATGGTGAGATAACCCCAAATAAAGATCCTCAAGACTTCCTAGCCAAACTATATTCTTTCCAAGGAGAAATTCTAACAGAATCATATTTTAGCCTTGAAGGATCAGAGAAATTTGATCTAAAGATACCATACTATCCCTCAGGAAAAATCATCAAAGTCTTTAGCTCAAACAATAACACCGAAATTCTAGAGATAAACATCCAAGTCTTTGCCCAGGTCTGTGGAGACAGTAACTGTCAAGGACATGAATCCTACGAAAACTGTGAGCAAGATTGCCCTAGTGGTCAAAAAGATAATTTTTGCGATAAAGTAACAGACAACATCTGCGACCCTGACTGTCAAAATATCAAAGACTTTGATTCTGACTGTACAGGCGAAAACCCAGCCACCATTCAAAAAGAATTAATAAAAAAAATAGAGTTGGAGAAAAAAGCAACGAACAACAATCCAATAGAGAAGATAAATAAAGTAATTAAGCAAGAAGATAAACAAGCAAATATATTATATATCGTTGTAGGACTAATAGTGATGATTTCAATTTTCGCTTTAGTGGTAGCTTTGAGATTAAGAAGAGAGTAGGGAAATTATTCCAAAAATTTATTTTTATTTCGCTTAGTTCATTTATTTTTTCATTGGTATCAGGACAATCTTTTTTAGTTTGGTGGTTTTTTATTTTTATGCTACAATAAAATTATATAAATATTTAAACATACAATGCGAAAACAAAACCCTAGTTTTAAAATTTTACTTCTTATTATTGTGCTTCTTTTAAGCACTGGTTTTCAGTGTAAGTGTACTTCTAACGATATTGCCAAGCAATTAAAGCCGATAACCTTGGAGTATTGGGGGGTTTGGGATGATTCGGAGGTAATGAATAGATTGATTTTAAAGTATCAAATAATTCATCCAAATATTACTGTTAAATATAAAAAGCTAAGATATGAAGAATATGAAAGAAGTTTACTTGAAGGTTGGGCAGATGGGCAAGGGCCTGATATTTTTTCTATCCACAATACTTGGGTGCCAAAATATAAAGATAAGATTTTACCAATGCCAAAGTCAATTGAGCTGCCGTATGTAAGTTATAAAGCAGCAATCCCTGGTTGTGAGAAAAAAACTGAGCAAGTGATAACTTCCCAAAAAACGCATACTATTTCCTTGTCTGAGTTAAAAAATAATTATTCGGGAACTGTTTATCATGACTCTGTTTTAAATGGAGAAATTTACGCATTGCCGTTTTTTCTTGATACTTTAGCTTTATTTTATAATCGAGATTTGCTTGATAGCGCGAACATTCCTTTTCCACCGGCAGACTGGGATGAATTTATTGAAGATGTTAGGCTTTTAACTCAGTACGATGTAGATCGCAATATAATCCAGTCTGGAGCTGCGCTTGGTACATTTGAAAATATTGACCGTTCAGTTGATATTTTATCACTTTTAATGATGCAAAATGGTGTAGATTTAAGCGCTTTTGCCAGTAAAGGCAGTAATTTAGGGCGATCTACGGAAGCTTTAGAGTTTTATTTAGACTTTGCTGATCCGCAAAGAGAAATTTACACCTGGAACAATGAAAAGCCAAATGCGTTAGATGCTTTTTCTGAAGGTAATTTAGCTTTTTTTATTGGATATTCTTATCATATTCCTCTAATTAAACAAAAAGCTCCTATTTTAAATTTTTCAATTAGTGAAATACCGCAAGTTAATTTATCAAATCCTATTAATTATGCAAATTACTGGACTCAAACTGTTTTTAAAAGAAGTAAATATACCAAAGAAGCTTGGGACTTTATATTGTTTTTAAGTCAAGAGGAAAATGTAAAAGAATACTTAAAAGACGCGAAAAGACCAACGGCGCTTAGAAGTTTGATCAAGACTCAAGAAAAAGATCCGATGCTAAAATCTTTTGCCACTCAAGTTTTAACAGCCGATAGCTGGCATGAAGTCAGAGACTTTAATCACCTTGAAAAAGCCTTCCAAAAAATGTTTAGCAAAATTTATAGCGACGAGCCACAAGATCTTGGAACATTACTACGATCAGTTAATGCAAGTATTCAGACGCTAAAGTGATAGCCTATTACATAATCAAGCTATGCAATAGAGCTAATATTTATGTCAAAAAAAACAATCCTAATTTATTTTTTATTTTTTATAGTTTTTAGCGTATTTTTTACTTTACCAAGTTTAGTACAGGCTGAACCTTGGACTCCTGGTAAGAATTTAATTCCTGATGATTGTCGTGGAAACGCGGAAGACTGCGGGGTTGAAGACCTGGTCCAAGTGGCAATCAACGTTTTTCAGTTAATCCTTGGTGTTCTTGGAAGTTTGACTTTACTTTTCTTTGTTTACGGAGGTTTTGTTTGGGTATTGTCTCGTGGTAACCAACAAATGATACAAAAAGGAAAAGATATTTTAACTGGAGCATTAGTAGGAATGAGTCTAGTTATGGCAAGCTGGGTAATTGTGAATTTTGTGATAGCAGCGTTGACGGGAGTAAGCAATGATTTTTCCACTATTTATTTATTTGACACTTCTTCATGGTGGAGTCTTGATGATTCTTAAAAATTTGATATAATAAGAATAGAATATAGTCAACTAGAGACTGATCAGTCTCTGACTAAAATATAGAATAATTTAGATATGTTAAAAAGATCAATACAATATATTTTAATAACTTTTGTTTTATTGTTGCCAATTGTTATTTTTGGTCAAGAATTAGAGAATCCTTTAGGGGGTAATCATGAGTTTAGAGATCCTCGGAAAATCATCGGTATGGCTATCAGCGGCGCGATGTCTATTTTGGGGTCTTTAGCTTTGGCCATGTTTGTTTATGGTGGGTTTGTTTGGATGCTTTCTAGGGGGAATCCGGAAAAGGTGAAAAAAGGAACAGACATCCTAATCTGGGCATTTATTGGTTTGATAATAATCTTTTCCAGTTACGCTATTGTTAGCTTTGTTATGGGTAATAACTTTCTGTCACCGTTCTTATTAATTTAGGTGTTGTTATTTATTTAAATTTTGTGCTATAATATAAAAAGTCAAAAGTCATTTAATAATCTTTAAATTTTTCAATCTTTTAATTTTTGAATATAACAAATGAAAGGGGGTGAAAAAAAATGAAAAAATTAATCTCAATCGCTTTAGTATCTGTCTTTGCTTTTTCAATGATGTCAACTGTTGCTTTCGCTCAGGTTGATGTTAGCGCAGAGCTTGGAGCTACTTTTGGCTTAGGAACACAAAGCCTAAAAGGATCTTTAACTAATATTGTTAATGCTCTTTTAGCTTTCCTTGGAATTTTAGCTATCATTATCGTTTTGATCGGTGGATTTAAATGGATGACTTCAGGCGGATCAGAAGAAAAAGTAACCAGTGCCAGACAAATGATTGTTGCCGGTATTATTGGTTTAGCTATTGTTCTAGCTGCATTTGCAATTGTAAAATTCGTTGTAGACGCAGTTGTGTAGTGTAATTTATTATCAGTTTAATAGTTATGTTAAATATTAAACTAGATACATGATCGGTTTAGCTTTTAGGCTGAAACGATTAAATAAATATTGAAAGGGGGTGAAAAAAAATGAAAAAATTAATGTCGATTGTTTTAGCTGCTATTTTTGTTTTTTCAATGATGTCAACTGTAGTTTTAGCTGATCTTGCTGACGATATATCAAATGATCCATATATAGATACTATGAACCTCTCAGAAGAGGATCCAAAAGTAGCTTTAACTAATATTGTTAACTCTCTTTTAGCTTTCCTTGGAATACTTGCTGTTGCTGTTGTCTTAGTTGGTGGATTTAAATGGATGACTTCAGGTGGATCAGAAGAAAAAGTAACCAGTGCCAGACAAATGATTGTTGCCGGTATTATTGGTTTAGCTATTGTTCTAGCTGCATTTGCAATTGTAAAATTCGTTGTAGACGCAGTTGTGTAGCTTTAATATTTCAATTTATATTTTTGGCAGAGATTTATCTCTGCCTAAAGGAGCGTCAAGTTTTTGGTTTCCTTTAGAAAGAGATAAAAATTATGTCTAACAAATTAAAATTAATAACTACTTTATTTTTATTCGGAATATTTTTATTTAACGGAGCCTTTGTGTATGCTGATGATTACGGTTTGGACGCGACTGGTGAAAAAGCAGGTTTTTGTGGCGACGGGAAGACAGACTGTGATAGTGATGTTAATTTATCGTTAGTAATTGGAAAAATTATTGGCGCGCTTTTGTCGTTTTTAGGGGTGATCTTTTTTGTTTTGATAGTTTATGGTGGATTTATGTGGATGACCGCCGGAGGTAAGCCTGAACAGGTAGACAAAGCTCGGAAGGTAATAGTTAACTCTACAATTGGGCTTATCATAATATTATCCGCTTATGTAGTTACATATCTTATTACTACTGAAATTCAAAGTGCAGTTAGTAGTTCTGGCGCTGGTTAAGCACTGTAAGTAACAAAATTTTTCAATGTTTAATTTTTTCCAAAAAATATTATTTATAATTATCATAACAGTTTTTTTATTGTCGCCGAACTTAATTTTATTAGAAGCGGCTGATTTAACTAATCTTGGTGATTTTTTAAATAACGCCAGCTCAGGGGCTGGATTTGATACAACAAACAATGAGCCAGAGCCTATTTTTGGAAAAATTATTAAAACTTTGCTTAGTTTTTTAGGAATTGTATTTTTTCTTCTTGTTATTTACGGCGGATTTATATGGATGACAGCTGAGGGGAATACAGACAGAGTGGATAAAGCTCGGAAAATAATAGTTAACTCCGCAGTTGGTCTTACAATTGTAATGTTTGCTTATGCTATTGTTTGGCTTGTTGTTGACTCACTTATTAGCGCAACAGGCTACACTAATTAATTAGACTTGATTACAGTAATAGCTTATTATACAACCAGACTAGTCTATATGAATTTAAAATTTGAAAAAATAAAATATTATTTTTTAAGCCTATGTTTATTGTTTTACTCTTTTCCTGTATTCGCAGCACAACCAATGGACATAAGAAGCAGGTTGAAGGTGGTTGGAACAGGGGAGGGAGAAGATGGTGATGGCATTGGAGCGGGCTATAGTGATATTGGAGAAGGAGGAGGTGAAATGTATTTTGCTGAAAAATTAGGAGCTCTCATAAGTGTTCTTTTAACTTTTTTAGGGATTATTTTTTTACTTTTAATGATTTATGGTGGATTTATGTGGATGACGGCTGAAGGAAATACAGATAGAGTTGAGAAAGCCAAAAAAATATTAACAAACTCCACAATCGGACTTATAATAGTAATGCTTGCTTATTCAATCACCTGGTTTGTAGTTTACAAACTTGGTAATGCTACTGGATTTAACCCTGATTTATAATATTTGAATTATATTTATATGAAACTAATTAAATTTACATTTATTTTCTTGTTATTATTTAGTTTTTTACTCCCAGCTCAGTTTGCAAGCGCGGCTTCTTTAGGCGAATTGTTGGGAGAAATAGGGGATAGCTCCGGCTTGAAGGACGGAACAGATCCGGACGAAGACAGCCTTGTTATCGCCATAGCTAAAATAATCGGGATACTGCTTAGTTTTTTGAGTGTTATTTTTTTAATACTTATGATTTATGGAGGTTTTTTGTGGATGACTGCCGGAGGTAGTCCGGATCAAGTAGACAAGGCCAGAAAAATTATAATTAGAGCAGTAATCGGTTTAATTATTATTTTAGCTTCTTATGTGGTTTCTTGGTTTGTTATTTGGAAAATGTCCGGAGTAGCAGAACCGATATAGTTGAAAGCCAATAAAGTCTATAAAGTCGAAAGTTACGTTACTTTTAATCTTACGATTAATTTTTATGCAAAAAATATTAAAAACAAAAATTATATTTATAATTTTATCAGTTCTAACTGTTAATTGTTTATTTTTAAATATAGTTGAGGCAAGATTATTTGAAGCAAACAGCGATGGTAGAGACTATTATAATTTAATGGGAGAATGGGCATTTGGCACAGGCGAAACGGTAAATGATGATGTCTCTATAATGGGGATAGTTGCAGCGATTATTAACGCTATACTTAGTTTTTTCTCGATTTTATTTTTAGTTATGATAATTTATGGTGGACATATGTGGATGTTTTCTCGCGGAAACGAAGAGCAAGTTGGAAAAGCAAAAAAAATACTAATAAATTCAACTATTGGTGGGGCAATAGTTTTGCTTTCTTGGGCAATTACAATTTTTATCTTCGGCGCTCTCGGGTATTAGTATGATAAAAAATTCATTTAAAAAAATATTAACAATATTTTCTTTTTTACAGTTTTTTTTGCTTTTTAAAATAGCTAAAGCAGACCTTGGTATATTTGAACCTGATCATGATTACCCAACTATAATAGAAGGTGCAGCTGGACATACAAAAGCAATGATGATAAGTTTTGTTAAAGGAGTTTTAAGTCTTTTGGCAGTTATTTTTGTAATGCTTATAATCTACGGCGGATTTGCCTGGATGACTGCCGGAGCAACAAGTGCCAATAAAGATAAGGCCAGAAAAATACTAATAAACTCAACCATCGGGGCAATTGTTGTTTTATTCTCTTATGCTTTTGTAAAATTAGTGTTTGAGACAACCGGAAGTTGATGTGTTGTAAGATAATTGAAACAGTTGTGATATTTGGGATATATGCTGAACAATTTTAAAAAATTTCTAAACAAAAACAGCCAAAAAATTTTATGGCTTTTTATTTTTTTATACACATTTTTTTTTATTTTAATTTGTTTTTGGAAGTATAATAATTTTTTATATAACGGAATTGACTTGGCAATTTTTAACCAAGTCTTTTTTAATACCAGTGAATACAGATTTTTTGAGTTTAGTGTTCACCCACATTCGTATTTAGGAGATCATTTTATCCCGTTTATTTTACTTTTAACGCCAATTTATATACTATTCAAAGGTCCGTTAATTTTATTATTTCTACAAAGTCTAATTTTAGGACTTTCCGCCTGGCCTGTTTATTTAATTACCAAAGAAGTTTTCAAGAGTCAAAATAGTAATTTTGTATCAATAATTTTATCCACTGTCTTTTTATTAAACCCCCTACTCTGGAATACAAATCTTTTTGAATTCCACATCTTGCCATTTGCTTTATTTTTTCTATTGTTTGCTTTTTATTTTTTTTTAAAAAGAAAATTTTTACTCTACGCATTATTTTTAATATTAGCTTTAACTATCAGAGAAGATATCAGTCTAATAATATTTATGTTTTCTTTTCTTCCTTTTTTAGATTATAAGAAAGAAAGGCCTTACAAACTAATATATTTTCTCTTCCCGTTTTTAATCTCTATTTTCTACTTCTTCTCTTCAAATATAATTATAAACCATTTTAATCCCGATGGAGCATATAAATTTTTAGCTTATTATCAATGGCTAGGGGAGAGTAATAGTTTATTTGAACTTATAATAAATATTTTAAGTCAGCCTTTAAAAGTTTTTTTACATTTTTTCTCTCCAAGAAATTTGATAGTTGTTTTTGTTTTTTTATTACCCTTCGTTTTCTTGCCGATTTTCTCAAAAAGATATTTATTGTTAGCCTTGGGACCGTTTATTCAGTTCTTTTTAAGTTCGTCCGGATCAGAAGAGCTTCTCTATAAAACTCATTACGCAATTTTATTTCTCTTGGCATTAACTGTTAGCTCAATTTATGGGTTAAAAAATTTTTTAAAAAGAAAGAATTGTCATCGCGAGGAGAAACAAACTGTTTTGAAAATCTTAATTCAAGATAAGTTTTTTTTAATTATATTTGTTGGTGTAACTATAATTTACGCGAATTTTGTTATTGGCCCGACTTTAAGTGGCTCAAAAGAAATTTATAATTATACAAAAATAAAAGACAGAACAATTGTTATAAAAACATTAATAGATAAAATACCTTCAGATGCCTCAATAGTTTCTTCTTTTGATTTTTTACCAAATTTATCAAATAGGCAGGACTTATATTCTTTGCATTATGGTTTTTTAGGAAAAACACAATTTTCTAAAGATGATTATAAATTCCCAGAAGAAGTAGATTATTATTTAATAGATTTTTCTGATTTGATAATATATCAAATTCAGTATAATGGACAAGAAAAATATTTTTCCGGTAATAATCGTTTGCAAGAATATCTAAAAAACTATGGAGTGGTTGAAGTAGCGGATACTATAGTTTTATTTAAAAAAAATTACAAGAGTGATATAAAATTGATAGAAACTAACACCTTGTTAGACCATATTCAAAATAAAAAAATCGAACAAAAATTTGGTCAATCTTATATAATTAATTATTCGTTTATTTGGCAAATTTTTGAAAAAATAGAAGAAAATTATCAATTGGAACTGCAAATTTTAGACAAAAAAGATAATATTGTCTGGCAAAAAATTTACCCTTTAGCATATGGAGTTTATCCAACGTCAGAGTGGAAGATAGAAGAAGCAGTAAAAACAAATTACAAATTTTTAATTCCAAATAAATATTTAAATCAAGAATATAACTTTAAAATAAATATAATAAATATTAAAGATGCTTACGCCGGATTGAACGGGCTAAGAAGCGCTAAAGGGATTATTCAGGAAAAAGAAATTATAGAAAATTTTAATATTAAGCACTTAACTAATTAATATTAAAGAAGTGTTGCACAGAAGTATAATCAATATCGAAAATTTTATGTTATTTTTCGTTACTTAAAAAAAGTCTAATAGTACGATCGTGTTTATTTAATTTTTCATATTTTAATTCTGTGTTATTTCTTATATAATTAAAAATTTCATTACTATAATGTTGTTTGTCTGTTACTATCCATGTTTTATTTTTGGATAGTATTTTTTTTAGTTTTTCTAAGTTATCGATATAGCCGGTATTGTATGGTGCTTTGTAGTTTTTAGGTAGATTTTTCCAGGTAGTTTTTTTATCTCCTCCCATTTTTTGATCTTGAAATAAATAATAATCACATTGGTTTAAGTAAAAGAAATAAATAGTCGGGTCAGTGCAAATTATAATATCATCCGCCTGTTTATTTTCTTTTAGATGAAAAATAATTTTTTTATGATCGCCAAATATTGATTTAAAACTATAAGAGTTATATATAATATGGCTTGTGATTAGAGAAGATAATATTAAAATTGTCCAAATAAATACTGTTAATCGTTTTCTCTCTTTTTCATTCGTACCCTTAAGAAAAAAATAATTAATAAATTTATTAGTTCCGTCAAGTGATAAAATAACCAAAAGAGGCAATAGGCAAAAAACGTACTTTGGATTAATATAACCGGTTGAAAGCGATATCAACAAAAAAGAACCCCAAAAAATAAAATAAAAATAAAATAATTTTTGCTTTTTATTTTTTATAGCATGAAATGTTCCAAAAAAAATAAAAATAGAAATAAATGGTAGATAAAAAAATAAAATACTAAAATAACCGGAAATATTTCCATTTAAAAATGACGAGAAAGATATGTCCAGAGGACCACCTTGGTTTTTATTAGGACTGGTTAGTGCATTTGAAATAGGTGATGAACTGTTAAAAGTGAGTATTAAAGAAAAGATTGTTATTACTAAAAAGAAAATTAAAATAAATTTATCTTTATACCATTTTTTAATTTTAATTAATGTATAAAAACCGAATATTGGCATTAAAATCAATCCTCCATAGTGAGATAAAGCAGACGCCATATAAGAAAATACGGTTAATATTTTATTTTTTGTATTATTTTCCACAAATCCTTTATAAAATAAAAATATTGTTAATAAATAAAAAAACTGGAAATACATATAAGAGCGAGGATTTACAGAGTAAGTATTTTCAATCATTGAAATAGCCACAAAAAAAATAGATAAAAAAATAACCAGTTTATTGCTGGTTATTTTTCGTGCAACAATAGCAGTTAAGATTAAAACTAAAACACTAAAAATTAAACTCGGAAATGCATATCCAAAAGAATTATCACCAAATAAAAAGATTGACCCAGCCAATAAATAATGAGCTAAATAGTCTCGATTATAAAATTCGTTTGTTGAAATTCTTAGCGGTACCCCAGTTTCTATAATGCTCTTGGCTGCTTCAACACTAAAAATAGCATCAGTGTCCAAGGTCGGTGCATTGGGTAGAGAATAAAAAAGTCGTATTAAAAATACACTAACGATTGTTATTGTTATAATTATTTTAAATGTTTTTTGGCTTATCTCCATAGACGCTAGTTGGTTTTTTAGCGATAATAACCATTCTACCACTTTGTTTAAATTTTCCTAAAAGAAACGAAAAAGGAAGAAGTAAAGCTAACAAAAAATAATTGTTAACATTAAATAATTCGCTAATTTTTTTACCTCTTTGTTTTTGCGACAAATAGTTTTTCAGAGATAAGATAATATTGTTAGGGGTTTTTTCGTAGAAGACATTAAAAGTTTTAAATCCGGATTGATTTAATAATTTCTTTAGAATTTTTTCAGAAAAAATAAATAAATGTCGTGGTGCTTCGTATGGCCCCCAATATTTTTTGAAAATTTTTCGTTCTAGAGTTTTAAAGTTGGGTGTTTTTATTATAATTAACCCTCCTGGCCTTAAAATTTTGAAAACTTCTTTTATTGTTTCTTCAGGATTGTATAAATGTTCAATAAGATGGTTCATTATTATTAGATCAAAACGGTTAGCAGGAAATTCGACATTAGTTAAAATATTATTTTTTATTTTGATTCCATATTCTTTTTGTCCTCTGAGACATGAATCTTCGTCAATTTCTACACCCGTAACACGATATCCTCCGTATTTTTTTAAGTTATTTAAATATTTTCCATATGAGCATCCTATTTCCAGAACATCTTGTATCGAATTATTCAGTTTATTAAATAATTTAATTTCTTTTAAAGTTCTTTTTTTTATAATTTTTTTAACCAAATAATTGTAATCTCCTAAATATGGTTTGTAATCATTAAAATAATAATTACTAATTTCATCTTCCTTCGGTCTTTGGGACAAAAAGATAACTCCACACTTTAGACATTTAGACATGGAAAATATTTCTTCTTTATTGCTAGAAAAATCTTTAGAATTAAATAAAAATTTTGTATTGTCACTCATGCAAAGAGGACAGTTTCTTAAAGTTTCCATAGTTTAATTTGTTATTAATGATTTATATATTTTTTCTATTTCTAGAGCAGGAGCTTCCCAGCTAAAATTTTTTGCTCTTTCCCCTGCCAGTTCCCCCTTAATTTTTATTTGTTTTGGATTATTTAAAAAATATAATATCCCGTCGGCTATTCCTTGGGGTGATTTTTCTTTACTGTAATAAGCTGCTTTTCCTAAGTAGCTTCTATTGTTTGGTCTGTCAAAGCATACAACAGGAATTTTTGCCCCCATATATTGGAGTATTTTACCGCTAGCCTGACCAACTGACGAATCTTTTGGGTCTATTCCAATATCACCGGCTTTATTAATTTGTGGTAAATCGAAATAATTTAACGGATTAATTATTTTTACACACTGATCTAATTTTTTTTCTTTGATATAGTTTTTAACTTTTTCAATTGGATAACCGGCTATTATAAAATAAGCGTTTTTATTATTGCTTGTAACAATAGGAATAGCCTTTAACAGATTTTTAATTCCTTTATTCATTATTAATGATCCGGTGTAAATAATAACATACTTTTCATTTGGTATATTTAGCTCTTCTTTTAATTCTTTTTTTGTTTTATTTAACTTGTAATTTTCTAAATTAACACCGTCCAAAATAGTTTTAATTTTTTTGCTACTATTTTTTTTAATAATTTCTGTAAGTTCATTTGAACTGGTTATTACATAGTCTCCCAAAGTGTTTATAAAGTTTTCTAATTTTATAAATATTTTATATAAAATTTTATTGTTAAGATATTTATGAGAGACCATTTCCTTTGTTAAGCTGCCATGGAGGTCTGTTACTAGTTTTATTTTTTTCCAAAAAAATATTTTTTTAGCTACCCAGCCTATTAGCGCCCCCTCATGTAGGTGAGAGTGTATTAGCTGAGGTTTTTTTTTGATAATTAAATATAGAACTTTGAAAATTAAAAAAAAATCCAAAATTATTTTTTGCCAATCCGGTCCCGCCTCTATTTTTTTATACCAAAAAAGTATTTTTGGAATACGATATATTTCAATTTTGGTTTTAATTTTAACGTTAATATTTTCTCCGATATGGTAAGTGGCGATAGTTAAAGTATGGCCCCTTCTTTCAAGGGCTAATGATTCTTCTAATATGCGAATAGACGTACCTTTGCTAACAAAAAATGGAGTAGGGGCTATTACCAGTATCTTCATAAATCTATTATTTCTTTTATTAAATATGGTTCTTCTTTAGATTTTTGGTAGTAACTTTTTATTAAAATATCAGACAGTATTCCAAAAATTAAAAGTTGAATTCCACTTAAAAACAAGAAAACAGAAAAAAGAGTTAAGGCTGTGTCAGACAGATCTATTTTTTGAAATATTTTTAGATAAAACGCGTAAGCTCCAGAGGAGAAACTGATTAGCATAAATAGAATTCCCAGTCCGCCGAAAAAGTGTAAAGGACGGGAAGAGTATTTTTTCCAAAACCATAAATTTATCATATCTAAAAGTCCCTTGACAGTTCTTTTCCAGCTATATTTTGTTTTACCGTGAATACGTGAGTGGTGCTTAACTTCTATTTCTCCGATTTTAAACCCTTTCCATTTTAAAATAGCTGGAATAAAGCGATGCATTTCCCCGTATAGATTTAAGTTTTTAAGACATTCTTTTCTGTATGCTTTTAAGGTGCAGCCACTGTCGTGAATTCCTTCGTTAATAAAAAATTTCCTTAATTTATTGGCCCCTCTGGAAATTATTTTTTTGCTTAGAGAATCTTTTCTATTTTTCCGCCAACCGGAAACAACATCATAATTTTTTTCAGATAATTCTTTTAATAGTTTCGGAATGTCGTCAGGATCGTTTTGTAGGTCTCCGTCCATGGCGATAATTATTTTTCCTTGAGCTTTTTTAAATCCAGCATCAAGTGCCGCGGTCTGCCCAAAGTTTTTCCTGAAGTTTATTATTCTGATCGGTTTTAATTGTTTTAATTTTTGTAAAGTATTGTCTGTTGAGCCGTCATTAATAAAAATAATTTCAAAAGAATTATTTAAATTTTCACAAACAGATAAAATTTTAGAGTGCAATAATTTAACACTGTCTTCTTCATTAAAACAGGGGATTACAACGCTTAAGTAGATCGTGTTATTGTTGTTCATATACTTTAAGTGGATTTTTATATATCCACACATATTCAATATTATTTATTTTTATTGTTTTTTCTGGTTTAAGATTTTTTTCGTAAATAATTTTTTGTAGAAAATTTTGTAATATACCTCGATGGACTTGATCATTGGTTAGAACAAAATAGTCAATTTCTTTTAAGTTTTTTTCATTTACTTCATAGATAGGTATAATTTGCTCTTTTGTAAAATTATGTTTTTTACAGAAAAAAAGTAAAGACGCTCTGTGCCAAGACGCTATTTTAATATCGTTATTGTTAAGCGATATAAAATATTCTGCCACTTGCTTCAAGCCTTGGTCACCATTCCAAAAAAAAGCATTAGATTTTTTTAATTCTGTTCTTGCCAGTGGTTTGCTTAAAATATTTTTATAATCATAGTACGGATAAAGAGAGTAGATATTATAAATTTGGATTAAAAGAATTATTAAAATCAAAGAAGTTAAAATACTTTTTTTAGGTCGTGATAATTGATTTATTTTTTTAATTAGTAAATAGAATCCTATACCGGCCAAAATACTGATTAAGGTTAGTGCCGGTAAAATATATTTAATAGCATTTTTTTGAGCAAAAGTAAATAAAATAAAATAAAAGATTATTAAAAGTATGGAAAAATTTATAAAACTTTTTTTTGTTTTTTTAAATTTTACATTTTTAGTAAAATAAACAAAAATAAAAAAGAAAAATAACAATTGAGTTATTATCGGTATAGTGATTAAGGAATGTATAAAATAATATAAATTTCTAATTATTGCGGATTCATTGTAATTTGGATATTCATGTATTGTAGTTACTCCGACAATTGCTCTTTCAATATAATGTTCAAAAAAAGTGTATGGGTTGACCCATAAATTCGGACACAATATTATTGCTACAGATAAAATTATAAGTACCCAAGTGAAAATATCTTTAAATTTAAGGTTATATTTTTTGTAAACAATAGAAACTGCGAAAAAATAAAAAAGAGCGATTAAGGCCACTACAGCCGAAGACCTTGTTAAAAGTGCTAATGCAATAAAAATTCCTGATATAATTAAATTATATTTTTGTTTATTTTTTAAAAAAATAAACAAAGAAAGAGTGCTAAGTAAAATAAAATTAGTTGTTAATGCATCTAAATGAAGCATTCTGGAGTTATATAATAATATCGGATCAACAAGTAAAAATAAACAAACACTAAGTGCAATACCGCGGCTATCAAAAAGTTTTTTAAATAAAATATATAAGTAAGCTATCGTAAAAGATGTAATCAAGACAATTGGGAGTTTGGCAATTATTAAAAATTTTTCCGGATCATTTAAATTAATTTTTAAAAACCCGGCTATTTTTATAGAAGATCCAAGAAGCCCCATAAAAAAAGTTCCTTGGCCTATAAGTGGCAGATCTTGTAAGTTAAAAGTTGTTATAGCGTTAATGAATTTATTGGCTCTGTATATCCATACTCCAGCCGCATCAATATTTATAAAATTAGCCATTCCTAAAAATCTTGTTAAAAAAGCAACAATAAATATTCCCAAAAAAATTAATTTATCTTTATGTTTTTTTATTTTATTTTTTAACATAATAGATTTTTTCTTTTTTAGAGTTTTGTCTGGTAATTATTTCGCCTAAGAAACCCATAGAGATTAATTGAATCCCAATTATGATTAAGAGTATTCCTAAGAATAATAGAGGTCTGTTGCCAATGGGGCGGTGTCCGAGTAACCATAGAATAGTCAGATAAAGAAAAAATACAGACCCTAACCCAAAAGATAAAAGTCCGATGTTCCCGAAAAAGTGAGCTGGTTTTTTAGCGTATTTGGTTAGAAGAATAATGTTTATGGGGTCCAGTAAATAATTTTTTATTCTTCGTAAACCCAGTTTCCCATATTTTGATTTTCCGAATTTTCTGGCGTTGTGTTTAATTTTTAGCTCCCCGATTTTGAATCCTTTTTCATAAGCTAAAACAGGCAAGAATCTGTGCAGTTCTCCGTAAATTTCTATATTTTTTATTACTTCAGAGCGATAAATTTTAAATCCACAGTTAAAGTCATGTAGTTTTATTTTTGTTAATTTCGAAACTGTAAAATTAAAAATTTTTGAGGAAATTAATTTTATTAAAGGATCTTTTCGATTTTGTTTCCAGCCGGAGACCATGTCATACCCTTCTTCTATTTTTTTAATAAAATTAATGATTTCCGTGGGCTCGTCTTGCAGGTCGCCATCCATTGTGATAATTAAGTCGCCATTAGCTTCTTTAAAAGCAACATTAAGAGCAGCAGATTTTCCAAAATTTCTACGAAATTGAATTATTTTAATTTTTGGATTTCGTTCTTTTATTTTTTTTAGAATTTTAAATGAATTATCCGTTGACCCATCGTCTATATAAACTATTTCATAATCAAAAGAAAGACCAGAAAGGGCTTTTGTAATTCTTAAATTTAACTCTTCAAGAGATTCCATTTCATTAAAAACAGGAATTACTATGGATAATTTTTTATTAAAATTTTTGTTCATATTTTTTTCTGTAGTCTTTTTCTTAATTTTAAAATATTATTAAAATAATCGAACCCAAGTGAAATTACTCTTACTCGACTTTTGTCTGTTTTCTCTCGTAAATCTTCCCATTTTACAGGTATTTCTTTGATTTTATAGTTTTGATTTTCTGCTAAAATAACTAATTCAGAATCAAAAAACCATTCTTTATTTTTTATTTGAGGTAGAATTTTTTTAATTATTTCTCTATTGACTGCTTTAAATCCGCAAGGAATATCAGAGACGCTTGAACGAACCAATATTTTTTTTACAACCCTGTAACTATAAGAAATTATTTTTCTGATTATTCCTCTTTTGACATTGGAAAGTTTGTGGAATCTTGACCCAACAGCAATATCATAGTGTTCTTCTTTTATAGCAGTTATTAATTTCGGTAAAGCTTCTAAATCGGTTGCCAGATCAGCGTCCATAAAAATATAAATATCGGCTTCATATTTTTGCCAGCCGTGTTTTATGGCAACGCCTTTACCTTTTTGAGGTACAAAAAGGTATTTTATTTGTCTGAATTTTTCTTCCAGTTCTTTTGTGACTTCCTTAGTGTTATCAATAGAATTATTATCAGCAATAATAATTTGCCAATCATCGTCTACTATATTTTTATTCAGAAAATTGAAAAGTGTTAGAATATTTTTTTTTAATATTTTTTCTTCATTATAACACGGAAGAGTTATGTTTAGTTTCATGTTTAGATTTTAAAAATTTTTTTAAAATAAAATAATAAATCAAACCCACTATAGATAATAAATAAAAAATCGGATAGATAAGAAAGGTATAAGACATCAAGCCAAGGGTAGTTATATAAAATATTATTTTTTCATATCGAAACTTCGTTATCGTTCGCGTTATTTGCGTATCATTCGCGTCATTAGCATTATAATTAAGTATAACAGCTAAAGGTATAATCCAAATAAAATACCAAGGCATTAGCCAAGTACTTGCTAGTATAAAATAAAGAAAAAATACTAAAAAAAAGTATTTTATTAAATTATAAAAATCTTTATTTTTTAAATATAATATCCTTGTGATTATTATGACATAGGAGATGATAAAAGCAAGATTGGAGATTTTTTTAATGATTATAATGTCTAAATTTTGAAAGAATGTTTGTAATAATAAAGGAAACAGGGAAAAATGAGTAAAAATACTCATTTGTGTTTGTTTTAAAACGCCTAAAAAAATCTTTAAATTATTTCCAGATAAAAAATATCCTAAAAAAATAACTGTAAAAAATATAAGTATACTTAAAGATATAAATTTTATTTTTTCTTTAATTTTTCCTTTTTTATTTATAATTATTAGAACTAATATTGGAAGCAGTAAAATAGTTATAAATTTAATAATTACAGATAAAGTTAAAATCGCTATACTTAAACAATATTTTTCTTTTAGAAAAAAATAAACACTTAAAAGAACAAAAAACATCATTGCTATGTCGTTATGTCCATTATTGGCTATTTCAAAAAGCAGAAGTGGGTTAAAAACGTATAAAGTGAATCCTAAATATTTATAATCCGGCTTGATTCTGGCTAAAATTTTAAAAATTAAAAAACCAGAAATAATGCTAAATAAAATTGCTAATAATTTAAAAAGCATTACCCCGGCAGTTATATCGTTGAAAGCAAGAACTGTTGGTAAAATAGATATTCCAAGCCACAGAGGTCCGTAAATGAGCGGAGTATTATGAGCTTCGCTCCAGGTTAGGTTTATAAGCGGATCTTGAGGGAAAGTGTCGGGTGGAACTAAAAAAGGATTTTCGTGATAATGGGTTAAAACTTTGGTTCTGTAAATATAATTATAAAGATCACTTGACCCAAGAGGTGGAATTATAAGTAGCGTTAGCTGAAATAAAATAAAGAAAAAAATTATTATTTTAAAGTTATTTTTTATTATATCTTTATTATTTTTCCCCAGCTTATAAATTAAAAAATAAAAAAAGATAAGTCCGCTAAAGATAAAAATAAAATAAATAAAAATATATCCGGTTAAAGGTGGTGTAAAATAATCACCAAAAATTTTTCGCAACGGGTATTCAGCAAAAATAAGAAGTACAAAAAGTAATTCCATTATAGACGCATAAACAAAAACTTTATTTTTCAATAGATTCTTTAGTTTCATAATAATTTAAAGTTATAGATATTCCCAGTATTATCCAAAATAACATAGCTAGATCGTTTTTAAAGTAGGGGACATCAATTAAGCCGTGAATTATAATAGTTATTATAGCGGAGACAAGGCCGATGTTTAACATTTTATTTATATAAATTTGTGTGTTGGTGTTATATATTTTTTTTAAAAAAGAGATAATGAGCCAGACAAAAGTAATCATTCCAACTAACCCTATTTCCATCCAGAAATTTAGAAAAATGTTGTGCGGGTAAATTAAGGGTTCTAGTTTTAATGGATCGCGGAATTTTTCTTGAATTTCATTGAATCCGTAAATACCAGAGCCGAATAGAAAATTTTTTGGATTTTGAGTTAAGAAATTCAGGGCCCCTTGCCAAAGTGTGATCCGATTTTGTGCTGATGGGGTAGAAATAATTTGGTCGACTTTGTTTTTGATAACTGGTTGATAAAATAAGGCCGATCCTATAGCAATTAATAAAATAAAAATAATTATTAAAGTAGATTTTTTTATACCTTGTATATTTTTTTGAAAAAACATAACAATAAAAAATATTAAAGCAACAATTAATCCTGCCCAGGTTCCTTCGGAAACTGTAAATATAATAGCTAAAAGAGAGGTAATTAAAATTAGTATTTTCCAAAATGTAGATAATATTTTTTTGCTATCAAATAACCACCCTAAATAAATCATAACAATTGGTCCGAGGTATAGCCCGACTGCGTTGGGGGAGGTGTAGAAGCTGGTGACTCTTCTTGTTTCTTCCGGTTGCCACATTGCTACAGGAATAAAATTACCGGTTATTTTTTGGTAAATTGCAAAAAGAGAAATTCCTAGAGCGCTAATTCCTAAGGCGTATAAAATTTTTTGTAAATTTTTACGAGTTTTTACAACCTGAATAAAAATTAAGAAAAATAAAATCGGTTCTAAAAAATATGCTCGCCATAAACCCAAAGCCTTCCATATATTAGGAGCAATAAGAATAGAAATAGTCGCGGTTATCATTATTAAAATAATTTGAGCTTGAAAAGGGAATGGTTTGTAGATAATTTCGTGCTTGTAGCGTTTATATACTTTTTTAAATCCAAATTGTACAAACCATACAGCAATAACAATTAAAACCATTCCTTCTAAGAGAGTAGAGGGAAAAACCCAAATATGAAAACGAATTAAATAAGTTGGAAGTAGGGCAATAACAATAGCCATCGCTGTTGGTAAGTTTCGCCAAGTTATAAGGGTGAAAATTATGAAATAAATTGTTATAAAATAAAACATAATATTATTTTACCTTTATCACTTCTTTGATCAATTCCTTAGAGAATCCTTTTACCAGATATAAGGCTGTGAAGTAGGTGACTATTGCTAAAAATAAAGAAAGAAATAAATTTTGATCTTTTGTAAAATATAAAGCCCCAGCCATGATGCCACTAGCAAAGAATGATTTAAAAATTATTTTAATGTTAGGAAAAATTTTGGTAGTTTTAACAACCATCCAAAAACAAATTATGGCAATTAAGCTTTCTGCTAAAACCGTTGCCCAAGCTGCGCCAAAGTAAGAATATTTTGGAATAAAGAGGAAATAAGCCCCTAAACTGATTGCAGCAGTTGTGGCATAGGCCCAAATCATCTGCCTTTGCTTATTAAGTGCTACAATCACATATCCATAAAGAGCACCGATAAAAACAATAGCTGAAGCTAAAACAATAATTTTTAAAACTGGAGCAGCAACAGCAAAATCTTGTCCGGCCACTAATACTATGATTGGTTTAGCTAAGAATAAAGTTCCAACAACAAGCGGGATCGCCATCATAATCATTATCTCAAAAGCGGTTTGTAATATTTTTTTGAATTTTTGAGTGTCTTTGGTCTCCCAATAATTTGTAAGAAGTGGCAAAAGAAGTCCCATAAACATCGTTGGAAGCATTATTAGAATCTCTAAAAAACGAAAGGTTGCTCCATATAATCCAACAACGGTTTCGGAATGGAAAAGCGAAAGAATAATAGTGTCTGTTTTTAAATAAATTAAATTGAAGGCAATGGAAATGGCAATAGGCCAAGATCTTTGAATTGTTTCTTTCCAAACTTCAAAATCAAAGGCAAACTTTATTTTAATAATTTTTTGAGCCGATAAAAAAAGATAACTGAAGCCAAAGATATTGGCTATTATTCCACCGATAATTATTCCAATAAGTCCAAGGTCAAAAAAAGCAACTATAAAAATAGACAAAACAATAGTTGCTTTGCCGATAAGATCTGCAACAGTTACTTTAATAATCTGCAGTCTTTTTTGAAAGAGTCCGGTTAAGACCTGGATTAAGCTTAGAAGAAAGAAAGATAGAGTAAAAATAGCAATAGCAATTTTAACATGCGGTGGATAGGGGAAAAATAAAGCTACCAAAGGAGCAATGGAAAAGAAAAACAAACTGACAAAAAATCTCAAGGTAAAGATATTGCTAAGTATTTTTTGCTCGTCTGCATTTGGCTGAGATATCATCTGTACGGTAACCAGCATAAGTCCCATGTCAGCAAAAATAGCAAAGAACTGCAAAAAAGCAACTACAATTGTATATTGCCCAAAACCAACCGGGCCTAAATAACGAGTCATTACCCCAAGAGCCAGCACGCCCAAAAAAACAGAAATAAATTTTCCTGTTGTTTGAATAATTGTATTGTGAGCTATTTTACGAGTTAAGGACATAAATTAATCACTGTCATAGCGGGACCCCACCTTCATTGAAAATAATAAAGTGGCGGGAAAAAGCAAAAATTCAAAGAATATTTTTAGCTGTTTGCCATAGTGAATCTTCTCCTTGGAGTTTTAGCCAGTACCACCATTCAGCTCCCCAGATATAAATTTCATTCAAACCACTTTGTTTGGCGTACTCTAAGTTATTTTTTAATTTATTTTTATTCATTGATTGTAGCTGTTTTTCAATCGATAAAGTATTAAGGGGAGCATTTGCCCAAGCCTCTCCCTGTAACTCAGTAATAATAACTTTTTGTAAATTATTATTAAAATACTGGTTTATTTTTGCCTTATAATAATAAAAGGCAGGCGGAAGAGGGTAGGTGAAAAATCCCCAGTACGGATTCCAGACAGTTTTATACATGCTTGTTCCTAAAACGTCGGTTTTTTTAGCAAGTTTTTTCCAAGTGCTAAGCTCCCCGCTATCAGTTAAAATAATCGGTTTGTTACTTAAAGATTTTACTAAAGCGATTTCTTTATCTAATAATTTTTCATCTCCGTCCGGACACTCTCCAAAAATATCTAAAAAGTGTTCGTTTTCTATTTGCCAGTAAACAATGTTATCAAAATTTTTAAAATGTTTAATCTCCGCTTCTAATAATCTTAGAATATATTTCTCTTTTTTATCTTCAGTTAAATTTTTAGACCATTGAGGCGGATGGCACTCCGGCCAGCGAGGAGTGCGTCGACCAATAGCTAAAATTATCTGAACGCCTCGCTTTCCAGCCTCTTCTATTTGCCAGTCAAGATTTGAAAAATTATATTGACCTTTTTCCTTTTCTATTAAATCCCAATGAGCGGAAACCCGCATTCTTTTTGGCTTAAGCTCATCTAAAATCGTTAGATAAGTTTCCTGCCAATTAAGCCCAAGGTCATTCGCATATTTTTGGGAGAAGTTTAACCCGTAAATTGGTTTAACGCCTTTTGACATATCTCGCGGCCAATAAAGAAAAAGAAGAATAAAAAGAATTAAAAAAGAAATCAAAAAAGAATTAAAAGCAATCTTTTTTAACTTAGTATTAAGTTTACCTAAAATAAATTGTTTTAGTCTTTGGAACATATGTTTTTATACTACCAATAAATACAAACCTCCTCCAATCAATCCGAGCGCTATAATTTTTTGTGTTAAAATAAGCGGAGTTAATTTTTCTTCCAGAATTTGAGGGAATTTTTTACTTAAAGTTATGACTATTAAAAACAAGAAAGCATATTGTAATCCTTGAAGAGCGTGAACTAAAGTGACGCTGTTTAATGAAAAGGAGTAATTGATTAAGAAAAAACTTAAACCACCGAAAATTTGGCCTACTAAAAAGATCACCCCTGTTTTTTTAGTTGATTTTTTTTGGGTTTTAAAGATGTTATTTCGAACGTTTTTTGGAACTAAAAGAAGTAGTGCTCCTAAAATCAAACCAAAACGAGTCCAGATAAATCCATTTAAAAATTCAGTTGAGTTATAAATGTATTTTGTTAGAGCGTAAGATGAGGCAAAAAAGAAAGCCGATAATGTAGCTATGCTTAAAATTCTTACTAGAGAGATTTTTTCTTTTTTCCCGAAAAAACGATAGAGACGATTAAAAAGTAAATTAGGGAAAATATTTTTTCTGTTTTTAATTTGAATTGATATTAAAATTCCGCCAGCAATAATTAGAAAAAAAGCTGATATCTGATTAGGCATTAATTTTTCTCCTAAAAAAAGATAGGCTAAAATAAAAATGAAAATAGGGTTTAAGCTGCCAATATAAGGAGCAATACGACTAGCCTCATAGTGCTTTAAAGAAGTATACATCAAGTAGAGTGCCGACATAAAACAAAGTCCGGCAATAATACTTAAAAATATTAGCGATAACGGCAAGATAAAAAAACCAAACGGTAAAAGCGCCAAGACAATTAAAATATTAAGCATGCCTATGTTAAAAGTATAGGCAGCCGGATTTGGGATTGATTTGGTTAGAAGAAATTTATCGATTGTAATTGCTATTGCGTTTAGTAAGTAGGCAATAACAACGATGTAAATCCAAGACATAAATTAGTAGGTAGGATTAAATTTTTCGTGCCACAATTACTATGTTTCCTCCCTTGAAGCGGTTGACTTTTTGACCCTTTTTGCTATAGTAAGAATCTAAAATTTCAAAGCCTGCTTCTTTGACTAAACTTTTCAATTCCTTTAAACTAAAGGCATAGTAATATAGAGGATTTATTTTTTTGTCTGTTTTCCATTCAGTCATTATATCTTTTAATCCAAACTCTTTTTTACTCAATCCGTATTTTTCTTTCCATGCTTTATCAGATGTTCTCCATTTTTTAAGAGTATAGTAAAATAAACTTTTCTTTTTTATTGTTAATTGCCACAGATTCCAATTAGTCATAAGCAAGAGTCCTCCCGGAGACAGAAGTTTATTTATTTTTTGGAGCGCGCGTATTCTTAATTCTTTAGAAGGAAGATGATTCAAAACCGCAATAGTAAAAATTACATCAAACTGTTTTTCCCCAAAAGGCATATCGCAAATATTAAAAACACCAAATTGAGCTTTTGGCGCGAAAGATTTATATCTGTTTCTGGCGATATCAATTAATTTTTTACAGCTGTCAGTTCCAAAATATTCAATATCTTTATTATTTAATTCCTCAAAAAGTCGACCATTACCGCAGCCAACGTCCAGTATCTTTTGTCCATCACGAACGTTAGTAGCCAGTTTTTTAAGATCAGGCCAAATATAGCTTCTGGTAATAGAAAATTCTTTTGCTATATTTTCATAGCTTTCTTGGTTTAATTTAATAATTTTTTCAACAGTTTTTTCATTCATATAAATTATGATAAATAATATCGTAAAACAAATAATTAAAGCTAATCCTCAGACCGAGAAGGAGTTTTTAGAGCTGAAAAGAGAGCTTTTTAATAAAAATAAAATTCAGCAGATTTCAAATGCCGATATATTAAAATTATACAACAAATTGGCAAATAAGCAAGTAAAAAAGAACAGTAAAATAAAAGAAATTTTAAAAAAACGAAAGATTAGGACACTCTCCGGAGTTGCGCCGATCGCGGTTTTAACTAAGTCTTATGGTTGTCCGGGAAAGTGTGTTTATTGCCCAACAGAAAAAAAGATGCCAAAAAGCTACCTCTCTAACGAACCGGCTGTTATGCGTGCTATTTTGTGTAATTTTAATCCTTTCACGCAGGTAACGGCTAGAATTAAAGCCTTGGAAGATAATGGGCACGATGTTGATAAAATCGAGTTAATCGTGATGGGAGGCACTTGGTCGTGTTTCAATAAAAAGTATCAATATTGGTATATTAAGGAGTTGTTTAGGGCGGCAAACGTTTATGCTAGTCGAAAGTCTATAAAGTCGAAAGTCGAAAGTTATAGTTCAAAGATAAGTATTAGTGAACGGCGACGACAATTATTAATAGAACAGAAAAAAAATGAAATTACTAAATACAGGATAGTGGGTTTAACTTTGGAGACACGACCGGATTATATTGATGAAAAAGAAATTTTGCAGTTTAGGGAGTTCGGGTGTACTCGGGTAGAGATGGGAGTACAGGCAATAGACGATAAAATTTTAAAGTTGAATAAAAGAGGCCATGGTGTTGAAGATATTATCAGAGCAACTTTTTTATTAAAACAAGCCGGGTTCAAAATTTGTTATCATTTAATGCCGAACTTACCCGGAGCAACTCCTGCAAAAGATTTGCAAATGTTTAAAAAGATTTTTACTGACAAAAGATTTTGTCCGGATCAGATAAAAATTTATCCTTGTGTGGTAGTCAAAGGCTCAGAGCTTTACGCTTGGTGGCAAAAAGGAAAATACAAACCATACTCTGATAAACAACTTATAAATTTACTTTATAAAATTAAAAAATTAACTCCATATTATATTCGCATTGTTCGACTTATTCGTGATATCCCAACAGTATCGATTGAAGCCGGGAATAAAATTTCTAACTTAAGAGAAGTTTTGCAAAAACGCTTAAAAGACGAAAACGAGATTTGTAAATGTATTCGATGTCGTGAGGCTAGGGGTAGAGAGATAAAATTAGAAGACGCAAAATTGTTTATAGAAAAATATAGCACTTTGGGTGGTAAAGAATATTTTCTAAGCTTTGAATCTTCGGATAGAAAAATATTGTACGCTTTCTTAAGATTAAGAATTCCTGATTTTAAAAAAGATGAATTATACAAAATAATACCGGAGTTAAAAAAATCCACTTTGATACGCGAGGTGCATACTTATGGAAAATTAATGCCGTTAACAAAAAAGAAGAAACAAAAAGCAGTCCAGCATCAAGGTTTTGGAAAACAGTTAATGCAAGAAGTGGAAAAAATAACCAAAGAAAATAAAAAGGAAAAAATAGCGGTAATCTCCGGAATTGGTGTGCGAGAGTACTATAAAAAGTTAGGTTATGAATTAGAGGGAACATATATGGTTAAAAACATATAAGCATTTAAGTATATCCCGCCACCTAAATTTAATATAATGAAGGCGGGATCCCGCTAAGCGGGATAAACATTTAATTTTATGATAAAAAAGAATAAACAAAAATATGAGCTTCTTTCGCCGGCCGGATCTATAGAGAAGGCTAGGTATGCTTTGGAGTTTGGGGCTGATGCTATTTATTTGGGAATCCCGGATTTTTCTTTGCGAGCCAGGATTAATAAATTTACAGAAAAAGATATTCAAGAAATTATTAAGTATGCTCATGAGAGAAATAAAAAGGTATATATTACAGTTAATATTTTTGTTCATAATAGGCACTTAAAACCATTGCCAAAATTTTTAAAGAAAGTTAATTTGTGGCAAGCCGATGGTATAATAATTTCTGATCCGGGAGTAATTATTTTGGCTAAAAAACATTGTCCAAATGTTCCTATTCATTTAAGCACGCAGGCAAATTGCACTAATTATGAGTCAGCTAAATTTTGGTTTGAACAAGGAGTGGAAAGAATTATTTTAGCCAGGGAAGTTAGCTTAGAAGAAATCAAAGAAATCCATAAAAAAATTCCTAAATTGGAGCTGGAGTATTTTGTTCATGGAGCAATGTGCATGAGTTACTCCGGTAGGTGTTTGCTTAGTTCTTATTTTACAGGGAAAAGCGCTAATCTAGGAGACTGCACTCAGCCGTGTAGGTGGAAATACGATACATTGATTAAAGCTGATGGTCATGATGATAAAGTTATGAATATGGAAGAAGATAAGCATGGTAGCTATATTTTAAACTCCAAGGATTTATGTTTGGTTAAATATTTAGATGAACTTAAAGACGCCGGAATAATCTCTTTTAAAATCGAAGGGAGAGCCAAGAGCATTTATTACGCTTCTTTAGTTTCTTTAATTTATCGGCAAGCGCTTGATTTAAGGCTAACAAACGAAAAACTTAATAAATTATATAAAGAACTTGAATCTTTGGTCCACAGGGGATACACTACCGGATTTTTATTTGGCAAAGAAAAAGTTGAACAAAAATATAGTTCATCTCATATCATGCCCAAGCATCAGTTTGTTGGTGAAATAACGAAGTCCGTAAAGTCTATAAAGTTGAAAATCGAAAGTCAGAAGTGGAGTACTCACATAAAAGTCCACAACGCTATTTTAGTTGGAGATGACATAGAGATTATAGAACCAAGTGGAGTAAAGACTAAAATAAAGATAAAAAAAATGTACGAACAAGATGAACAGGAAATTCAAGAAGCCCACGGCGGACAGGGGAAAACTATTATTTTACATACTAAAAATAAAATTCAAAAAATGGCAGTAGTTCGGAAAAGTGTGTTGGCTAATTTCCCCATTTGACCAACACCAAAATATATTATATCATAAAAATAAGAAAATATACGACTATGAGCCAAGAAAGCTGTCCACAACTAAAACAAGAACTCGAAGATATTAAAACTCTAAAGCAGGAGTTTGATTTGGAGTTGGAGCA
>JABIDK010000002.1 GCA_018651725.1 Candidatus Falkowiibacteriota bacterium
TTCACTAGAAACTTTAAAACCATTGTTATTTAAAAATATCTGAAGACTCTTAACGTCTTGGCCAGATAGTCCTGAATAAAGATCTCGATTAAAGTTAGTTTTAGGCGGGGTTGATGTTTCCGGAATGGTCTCAACTTCAGGGTTGTTATAATTTGATTTTGATTGAACCTCTGGCTTATTATTTTCCCCTTCTTCATTTAAAGAAATAATCGTAAGCTCAACTCTATTAACCACTAAATCTGCAAAAGTAACTTCGATATCAAATATATCGTCACCATCCAAATCAATTAATTTTTTACCCCCTAATTTTAATTCTATTACTTCATCTACACTATCTATTTTAGCCTTCAAAGTATTATAAAATAAATGAAGGTCTTTAATTTCTATTTTATAAATTTCATCAATATCATTAGCGCTAGATTGAGTTATAAAATTAATTTTTGAATTGATATAAGATAAAGTATTAATTCCTTCAGAGCCAATTTTACCAACAGCTCCTTCTTGCCCCATCGGAACAAAAGTACTGGAACCACCCATTCCAACAGCAGGTGCTGGTGCCAGAGCTCCTCCGCCCCCTGCTTGAGCTACGGAAAAAGAAACAGTATATTCACTACTTTCATTACTAGAACTATCCTGACATAAAATATAGTAATTATAGCTACCTCCGTCAGAAAGTCCGGAAATAGACGTAGAATGACTTGTGGAGCCTGTTGCAATAAAAGCAATCATAGAGGCGTAGGTTGTTCCGGATGAAGTAGAATATTTACAAGTAGCAACCTCGCTGGTTGTTACCGACATAGTAACACCTGTTGTTCCAGATAATTGCTCTCCCGATGGAGATCCTGCTGAAATTGTTGGTATAATAATATCCCCTGTCATAAAACTCCAAGTACTAGACGCATTAATTCCAGCATAACTATTACTTGATGAATCATCAAAAGCTGTTGTATCGATAAAAACATAATACTCGGTCTCACCATTAAAATCAGCGGTTGGATTGATTGTAATTTCTGTGGTTCCGGAGCCAGAAATATCTGAAGTAACATCAAATGTCTCCACAGTAGAATCATCGCTGGTTTTATAAATAGTAATATTTCCAGATTCAGCGTCCACTGATTCATTAAAAGTTATAACTAAATTAGCACTTACCGATACTAACGTGGCATTATCAACTGGCGATAAAATCGAAACTGTTGGGTCAGATATATCGGCCGTTATAAAACTCCAAGTACTAGACGCATTAATTCCAACATAACTATTACTTGATGAATCATCAAAGGCTGTTGTATCGATAAAAACATAATACTCGGTTTCACCATTAAAATCAGAGGTCGGATTAACTGTAATCTCTGTGGTTCCGGATCCGGAGATATCTGAAGTAACATCAAATGTTTCCACAATAGAGTCATCACTGGTCTTATAAATAGTAATATTTCCAGATTCAGCGTCCACTGATTCATTAAAAGTTATAACTAAATTAGCACTTACCGATACTAACGTGGCATTATCAACTGGCGATAAAATCGAAACTGTTGGGTCAGTATAGTCACCAATGGTAAAATTCCAAGTAGTTGTATCAGAAATTCCAGCATAACTATTACTATCTACATCATCAAAGGCGGTTGAGTCTATTTTCACATAATAACCAGTACTATCTTCAAGGGTTCCATTTGGATTAATGGTAATTTCCGCTGTACCTGATCCGTTTACTTGCCCGCTAGTAACATCAATTGTTTCAAAAATACTGTCATCACTTGACTCATAGATTGTAACATTACCACTTTCTGCATCCACTGCTTCATCAAAGGTAATTACTAAATTAGCTGTTGAAGTAACATTTGTTACCCCATCTGAAGGAGAAAGACTCAAAACAACTGGAACAGCAAACTCACCACCATATTCAAAAGCACCAATATCAACTGTGCTAGAGCGAGAAGCTGTTCTTTGATCGGTTGTTGGTATTACCACTAATTCATTGACATTAGACGAACCTCCGTTTATAGCTATACTATCCTCCAATAAAGCATAGGTCTTAGTCTTGTGTGGATTACTATTAATTGCTGCTACAGAATCTAAATTAAGGGTTCCAGTAGTTGATGTGGAATTTAAAATAAATGTTCCATCCCCATCGCCATCCAACCAGTTCCAATCAGCCGCCCATGAGTAAGTTGAAATTCCAATAATATTATTACCATTGTCATGGTATGTGCCATAAGGAGAATGCATATAAACATCTTTAGTACTAGAATAATGTGCATCATTTCCGGCTACAATTGTATTTTTTAAATACACATGACCTTGCCCAGAGGTTCTAGAGTCTAAATCGATCCCCCCTCCCCAACGAGAATAATTATCATATACAGTTGTATTGGTAATATAAGTATTAGTATTACTTCTATGATGAAACCCTCCACCGGAAAAATAAGCGGTAGTTCTAGTAACAGTATTACCATAAATACTACAGTTAGTAATACTTAAATCACCAACAGCATAATATTCATTTAAAACACCGCCACCCATATAAGATACGGTATTATTATATATAGCAGAATTTAAAATTTCTGTAGTGCCATCGCTAGAAACACCTCCACCACCCTGAGAGCGATTACTATAAATTTCACAATGCTCAACCTTTAAATTTCCACTAACATTTGAAACACCTCCACCATACTGACTACTATAACTATCTGTATCACCATACCTAATCGTCATGTGACTAATAGTACTAGAAGCGTTTGAGTCGATAGTAAAAACACGCCTATCGGTAGAATTTTCACTGCTAGCCGCCTGAAAAATAGTTTGGTCTGGACCACCACCGGTAATGGTTAAATCTTTTAAAATCTTATAACCATAGTATTGAAGATCTCCACTTTCATCGGCGTCTGTCCAGGTAAAAGTACCAGTTGCACTAATAGTGTCGTCACCGTTTGCTTCTGTATATGCCTTGTGAAAAGTTTTGTACGGGCTACCAGAGCTACCATCCCCGGTAGAATCGTTACCGGTTGAGGAATTAATATAAATAGTAACCGGAGTATATGTTGACTCAGTTGAAGGATTATTGCTAGCTGTATCAGTCAAATAGTCTTCATCGCCAGGAGTAACACCATTATATTCAAAAACTTGAACAATATAATCAGTTGCTTTAACAAGTCCGGTAACAGTTACGCTAGTACTAAGTCCATTATAAATAGCATACCAGCCACTTGAACCTATTTGTGTTCCGCTCCCAAAAACAGCGTTGGTGGTATAAGTTGTATTATCAACAGGAGATGCGGTGCCGGTATTTGCCTGTTTCATAAATACCGCTCTCCTAGATCCACTACCATTTGTCCAGCTAATAGTCATTTGATTATATTCAACTGAAGAATAAGCTACTTCACTGGCTTGAGTTGACGGGTCTGAGATAGATAATCCTCCCCCATCATATTCAAAAGCACCAATATCTGTCGCTCCATTTCTGGTTGCGCCTCTTTGATCTACCGATGGCACGGACACCGACCCATTAGCTACAGTTGATCCACCATCCACTGCAATACTACCAGAAGAAAGAATAGCATAAGTTTTTATTCTATCCGGATCATCGTTTACACCACCATCTGTATCAAGATTAAGCGTGCCGGTCGTAGAAGTTGAATTTAAAATGAATGTGCCATCATCATTAGTATCGGTCCATGTCCAGTTTGTTGACCAAGTAAATCCAGACGAAACTCCAACGATATTATAGCCATTATCAACTACGCTTCCATAATCATGGTCAAAGTCATCCAAAGAACTATAATTTGTACAAGTATTATCGGCAATAATAGTATTTTTGACAGTAAGAGTGGCCAAACTACCCTTGCTGTCAATGTCTACTCCTCCTCCGCCACCATAAGAAGTATTTTCAACTATCGTTGAATTTGTAATATAAGTATCTGTTTCACCTCTTATGTGCACACCACCACTACCATAATATCCGCTTGTTGCCGTAGCTTGATTACTGTATATAGTTGAATTTATAATTGATAGTTCCCCGGTAGCATAATAACTATTCAAAACACCACCACCCATATACGACACGGTATTATTATAAATTGCAGAGTTTTGGATTGTAGTGGTACCTTCTGAGGCCACACCTCCGCCGCCACCACCGGCTCTATTGTCATATATCTCGCAGTTATCGATTAATAAAGCACCATCATCATTAAAAACAGCCCCACCATAATATGATGTGCTAGTAATTCGTCCATAACGAAGAGTCAAATTTTGAATGGTTGAAGACGCAGTCGAAGAGATGGTAAAAATTCTTCTATTTCCAGTCGTACTACTACTTGCTGATTGAATAATTGTTTGATCTATACCGTTCCCATTTATAATTAAATCTTTTTCTATAGTATAACCATTATACGAAGAGTCCCCTGTTTCATCGGCATCGGTCCAGGTAAATGTTCCAGTTAAATCAACGGTGTCATTATCACTAGACATTGTATATGCCTTATGAAAAGTTTTGTACGGGGTTCCACTTGATCCATCTCCTGTAGTATCGTTACCAGTGGAGCTGTCTACATATATGGTGGCCGCACTTACAGCCTCACCAAATATAACAAAAAAAGTAAAGCTAAAAAATAAAATTTTTAAAAATTTATTCATAATTAATTATTTCTATTTTATATTAAAATTCTACCACAAAATATTCCAAAACACCAACAGCGGTTCGGTAGTCTGGTGAAGGGTATAAAAAAATACCGCTTGGTTAAGCGATATTTCAGCGGCTCCGTTGGCTAGACAACGTTCGAACCTGTTCTGTATAATTATCTTGAAATTAAAAAGGGTTAATCAATAATATGTTGACTAACCCCTTGTTGTAACTGGAAATAAGCTATAGTGCTTTCTTTCCACACCAAGGACACGTTTCCGTGTCGTCTCCAGAGCCATTAAGGTGTCGCCATTCATTGATTTTTTTGCACTCAGGGCAAAATAACTCAAATACTTCTAGGTATCCGGACCCGGTACTAATTTCTTCGTGCTTGCAATATGTTTCAGCGCCACATTTTATACAATTGCCATTTTCATCTATTACTTTTTCTTTCACAAATAATGTTTGACCAGTTGAACAGGCTATTTTTGTCATTAATTCCATTTCCTTATTTCCTCCTTCTTAACTTTTTTTATTATCAAGGTTCGCTCAGTTTTAATATAGGTTAACAAAATAAACATAAAATGTCAATAATAAAATAAGGTTCTAACCTACAAATATTCCGACTCGGGGTATAAAAAATACCGCTTAGTTAAGCGATATTTTAGTTGGCTCCGTTGGCTAGACAACGTTCGAACCTGTTTAGCCTGTTAATAAACTCTTTTCCCATTTTCTAATAAATGAAAATTATTATAATCTTCATTTATTCCTTTTAATCTATTAGAAAGTCTTCTATTTAAAAGTTTTAAAGCATCTTTAAAATCTACAAACTTAAAATCTGTTATTTCCTTTTTATCAAGTTTTATATTTTTTACAGTCTTGATAGTTAGTTTTTCTCCTAAAAATATAATTTGCAAACTTTCATCTGTATAGTTATTTTTTAATCGATATTTTAGATAATCAACAGCTATACATTTCTTCATTTTCATTTTTATTCCTATTTCCTCCCTTACTTCTCTCACAGCAGCTTTTGTTGGAGATTCAAATTCATCAACGACACCACCTGGAAGAGTCCACCAGTCTTTATAGCTAGGTTCTAATAATAAAATCTGTCCTTTATTATTAAAAATCAAGACTCCCACTGCTACTCTTTTTAGTGGAAATTTTTTTAATACTTTTATATATTTGTCAACTGGTATATTTTTACTTTTCTTCTTCATATAATTTAATTCTACCACAAATCACCCTCAAAACCAATACTGGTTCTAACCACGCAAATATTCCGACTCGGGGTATAAAAAATACCGCTTAGTTAAGCGATATTTTAGTTGGCTCCGTTGGCTAGACGACGTTCGAACCTGTTTAATATAATTTACTCAATCTATTTTTTATTTTTTAACCTTCTTTTTTTTCTTGGCGAAACAGTTTCTTTTCTATTAACAAATACTATTTGTTCTGGCTCAAATACTCCATAAATATCCTCCGACTTAAACCTTCCCTTTAAAACTGCGTCAAGTCGGCCATATTCTCCGCCATCATATGTATTTTTAAATATTACTCCATCATATCCTTCCTCTTTTGCCTTTTTTATTAAATTATAATAGGTAGTTTCTTCTCCCCTATAAAATTTACCCTTAAAATCATGAATATAAGGATTTTTCATAATCAATTTAACTCTATCAATATGTGGGTCACCACCACCTTTAATAGAACTTTCTTTATTTGGATTAGCGCCTCTTGAATAATAGTCTGCAGTCTTTTTTCTGTTTGTAAAAAAGAAAGCTTCTCCTGCCGAAGGAGCTTCTGTTGTGCTCCCTAAATGTTCTTTACTATATCTCTCTTCCTGGTCAAATGATAAATCTGAACCCCTATATAACAACAAGGGCTCACCCTCTTCATTAACTAAAGCTTCTTCTGGAGTATTTGAATTAGCAATTTTAATTTCATTTTCTAATTTTTTTTCTTCACGCGGGCTAATTCTCGTTAAAATATTATCACTATTTTTTCTAGCTAATTTTTTTTCTAATTCTTTTTCATCGTATGGACTTATTTGTTCAAAATCTTTAAACATAATTAGGTTGATAATTTTATTATTCTAATTTTATCACAAATCATCCTCAAAGCCAACAACGGTTCGAGCGTCCGATGAGGGGTATAAAAAAATACCGCTTGGTTAAGCGATATTTTAATCGGCTCCCGGGGTCGGATTCGAACCGACGACCAATTGATTAACAGTCAACTGCGCTACCACTGCGCCACCCGGGAATAATTATTTACTTTTTATATTTTATATCACTTTCTTAATTTGTCAATTTCTACCTCGGTGATTAAGCCTTCTTGATCTTTTACTCTTACTGCTCTTTTTAGAATATGTCTGGCTATTACTACTCCTTTTTTGTTGTCATATTTTATTTGCTCTCCTAATTGGGGGATTCCTTTAGAACACTCTTTATAGGTATTTTTTTCGTACGCTAAACAACACATAAGCCGACCGCAAGCACCGGATAATCTGTCTGAAGTTTTATTTTCCAACTGTTGCAATTTTACCAGATCAGAACGAATATTTGTTAAAACTTTTAGAACCTTACGACAACATAGCTCTCTTCCGCAAACGCCAACTCCGCCTATTACTTTAGCTTCATCCCGAATTCCGATTTGTTGCATTCTGATTGATTTTTGAAAATTTGTTGTCAATACTCTAACAAGTTCCCGAAAATCAACTCTTGAATCAGCTATAAAAGTAAAAATAATATGCCTTCTGTCAAAGCTAAAAAAAGTATCCACGATCTTCATTGTTAGGTTTAATTCTTTTGCTTTTTCTTTGCAATATTTCTTAGCTTCTTTTTTTTCTTTTTCTTCTTGTTTACTGTTTTTAAAATCTTCCTTAGTTGCCAACCTGGAGATTGTTTTTATTTCTTCTTCTTCGCCGGTAATTTCTTTTGGGTTCTCTAAATCTTTTACTGTACCTATCTCAAAGCCAAGCTCTGTCTTGGCGATTACCTTATCTCCAATTTTTAAATCATAATCCCCGGAAGAAAAATCACATGTCCGATTGTCCCAAGGATAAAATTGTACTTTAGCTATTTTCATAAATCTAACTAGGGTCTGGTGATTTCTGCTGTTTTAGTGATAAATTTTCAGATTTTTAGGAAATTTCTTTTTAAAAAATTTTGCTTATACTAGTGTATAGGCCAAATTTTTTAAAAAGAAATTTACCAAAATATGGAGATTTAGCGCAAAACAAGCAGTGATCACCAGACCCTAACTAACTAGCGTTCCGATTTCTTTTCCTTCGACTGCTTTTTTTAGATTACCTTTTTCAAATTTGAAAATTTTAATCGGCAAATTATTTTTCATACAAAGTGTAAAAGCAGTTGAATCCATTACTTCTATATCCTGCACAAGTGCCTCTCTGAAACTTAATTTGTCGTACTTTTTAGCATTTTTATCTTTTTCCGGGTCAGCTGAATACACACCGTCAACCTTTGTCATTTTTAATATTACATCACAATGTAACTCTAAAGCGCGTAATACCGCGGCGGTATCGGTTGTAAAATATGGATTTCCTGAGCCACAAGCTAAAATTGTTATTCTATTTTTCTCCAGATGCCTAATGCCACGACGACGAATATACGGCTCTGCCACCTCCATCATTGTAATAGCAGAGAGAATTCTAGTGCCTATTTTTTCTTCTTGCTCTAAAATACTTTGAAGAGCCATAGCGTTCAACATTGTAGAAATCATTCCCATGTAATCGGCTGTGGCTTTATCTATTTCTTTATTACGCACAAACCGACCGCGAAAAATATTTCCACCACCAACAACAATCGCAATTTCAACTCCCATCTTTTTTATTGCTGAAATTTCTTTGGCAACTACTTTTACAGCGTCAAAATTAATACCAAATTCCCCTTTTCCGGCAAGCATCTCCCCAGAAATTTTTAACAAAATTCGTTTGTATTTTAATGACATAATAATATAATATTAATCTATAAATTAAATTCAAATATATTGAAAAAATAATTTAAAAATAGGGGGGCAAAAATAACTGCCCCCTCGCGCAACTAATGAATTATTCCATCTCTTGTTTGAGTGACTATTTCCCAGACCTCATTAACACTAAAATAATTCCGACACCTTGAACACAATAATCTTCGGCATCCATTTTTTTTGTCCCCAACGTGAAAATGAGACGAATTACAACCGAAAAGACATTTTACTTCTTTTAAAAATTGTACCGGTCTAACATTCAATGCATTTATTGTGCTTTTTACTGCCTCTCCCCTAGTCATTATTACGCCCTCCTTTGACTCATGATTATTATTTAGCGGTTTTAATTTTAACCGCACCTATCAAAGAACTTTACAACGAATATCTAATGAATTTAATAATTTTTGCCTCTTTATCGGCTTCCGCTAAGACTTGCTCTACTTTCTTTTTATCTTCTTTAATGAAAGACTGTTTAGTTAAACAAACTTCTTCAAAATATTTATTGATTTTCCCCTCTAGAATTTTTTCAATAATTTCTTCCGGTTTACCTTCTTTTTTTAACTGCTCACGATAAATTTCTTTTTCTTTTTCTTGCTCTTCGACTGGAACGTCTTCTGGAGATAAATAATCAGGGCTCATAGCAGTAGCCTGCATGGCAATATCTACCGCCAATTGTTCATCTATTTCCTTATTAAATATCACAACGCTTCCGACACTATTGTTGGAGTGCAAATAAGAGGCTATATATTCACCCTCTAAAACTTCACCTGCTCCAAAGGTTAAATTCTCACCAATCTTCAAAACAAATTCATCCTTTTTATCGTTAAAATATTCTTCAGCAGATCCTTCCAAGCCAGCCTTAGCTGTTTCTTTAACAAAACTTTTAAAGTCTTCATTACGAGCTACAAAATCAGTCTCACAAAGAACTTTTACAATTGAAACCTTATTATTAACTGAAACTATTTCTACCAAACCTTCGTTAGTGGCTCGATCTGATTTTTTAGCAGCCTTAGCTTCGCCTTTTTTTCTTAAAATTTCAACTGCTTTATCAATATCCCCACCAGCTTCATCCAAAGCTTTCTTGCAATCAACGATACCGGCGCCGGTTAAATCTCTTATTTTTTTTATATCCTCCATATATTCATTAAACATTGATCATCAACTATAAAACATCCATTTTATAATCAAATAATTATATGTTTGTGTAATTTAGTTATTATTTTTTATCTTCTCCCGCCTGCAACGTTGTAGTAGCTGCGGGCAGGTCTTTTTTGCTTTTTCCTTCTTTAATTGCTTCTACTATTGTCTCAAAGATTAATTTTACACCCTTGATAGAGTCGTCGTTGCCAGGAATTACATAATTAATTCCATCCGGATTAATATTAGTATCACACAGAGCAATTACAGGGACTTTTCTTATTTTAGCCTCTTTGATGGCTGTTTTCTCTCCTTTAGCGTCAACCACCAAAATTGCATCCGGGATTTTTTTAACGATCTCCATTCCTCCGAATTTCTTTTCCAATTTCTCAAGTTCTTTGTCTAATTTTAATCTTTCTTTTTTAACATATTTATCCCACTCTCCTTTTTTCTTTTGCTCTTTAAGCTCAATATATTTTTTAATTCCTTTGGAAACAATGCCAAAATTCGTGATTGTTCCGCCAAGCCATCTTTCAACAACATAAGGCATTTCAGCTTCCATGGCGTACTTTTTGGTCATTTCTTTAATTTGAGGTTTACTTCCCAAAAAAAGAATTAAACCATTTTTAGATGTAATGTCCTTTGCAAACTCAACAGCCCTTCCAAGAGCTTTGGAGGTTTCTTCCAGGTTAACAATATGAATGCCGTTACGAGAGGTAAAGACATAAGGTTCCATTCTCGGATGCCACTTTGAAGTACGGTGCCCAAAGTGAAGCCCCGCTTTTAACATCCCCATTAAATCAGGTGTTTTTGACATAAACTTTTCTCCTTTTGTTCTTTAATAGTACAATCAGTTCATTAATTAAACTATTAAAGACTACTACTCCCTGCGACCATTTCGATAAACGAAACAGAGGAAATTTAAATTAACTGGGAGTATGATTAATAATGTGTGTGGGCCGGGAGGGATTCGAACCCCCGAAGGCGAAGCCAGCTGATTTACAGTCAGCCCCAGTTGACCGCTTTGGTACCGACCCAAAAAATAAAAAACTCCACAAAATTTGTGTAATTTAACTTTTTTTACTTTAACTTATTTTATAGAAATAGTCAATAGAATATTGACAAAAAACATTTTTTTTACTACTATTTTCTTAAGAGACTGTTCCTATCAACCTTAAAACAGGAGGGATCAATGAAAAAACGTAATTGCAATTGTTTAGACAGATGTGTTGAGTTACTGGGATTAGAGAAATATTCTCTTCTTGCCGTTTCTAAGCAAGATATCTCTGAAGCGACAAATATGCTGGCTTTCTGGAAAATTACTGACTCAACGGAAAAAACAATGGGGCTGAATGAAAAGATAGCTAAAATTTTTCAAAAAGCTGTAGTAAAGCCGGCTTACTGCCCCCACCCTAAAGGTTTTATTCGCGAGATAAAGGGGATACCACTTGGATGTTTCTGCTCTTTATGTGATTTTCAGCCGATTATCGGACTAAGCTAGCCAAACGTTTCTTCAACAGCAGGACTTTTCGAAGTCCTGTTTTTTTATTTTAATTTTTTAAACTCTAAAAAATTTACCGCTAATACTGCCATAGCGGCTAAAGCAAATGTCCATTCAACACTAAAACCAAATATCAAAGTAAATATTAAAACAAAAACTAACATTAAAACTCTTCCGGCGTTTATGGCCATCTCGTGAATAACTGTAAACTCATCTACATAATGTCCTTGATCGGCTGCTATTTCATAGGTCAGCACATCAAGCGGAGTCCTGAAAAATATACGCGACAAATTATGATATGTGGCGGTAATAAAAATTTGGAAAGCAGTAATAACAAAAATTTTAATAATCCAACCGAATGAATAAAAAATACTACCAAGTCTTAATATCTTTTTTTTGTCCAATTTATCTGTGTATTTTCCCAATATTAGCTGCAAAACAACAGTTACAGCAATAATTAAAGCCGATATTGCCCCGACTTTAAAAAAATCTCCATTTAACAACTCCCAAATAAAAATAGGCCAAACAACAACTCCGACCACATTTTCCGCTCCGTCGGCCATGTAAGCAAAAACCACGCCTCTACTTTTTTTAGAAAAAAATTCTTGCCAGGTTTTTTTATAGCTCCAAATAAATTTCTCTCTAGTTCTTGGAATATTTAAATATGGAATTCCAGACAAAAAATAAATTACTACCCCCATTATAAACATTATTTCAAAGTCAAATTTTTGAACCAAAAAACCAACAAGGATCGGCGACAAAACACTAATAAAAAGCCTGGTTGATTCCATGATACTGAATTCTTTTCCTCTGCTTTTTTTGTCTGTAAATTTAGCAAAATCTATATGATACGGAATCCAATAGGTTAATCGAAATAAATTAACTATAATAATAGGCAAAATAATTAAATAAAAAACATTGCTCTCGTTAATAAAATAAAAAGAAGCATAAAATAACGCTCCGAACAAGATGCTTAACTGAAGTGATTTTTTAAATCCAAAACTATTTAAAAACTTAGCCCCATACGGTATAAAAACCACACAAAGCAAAAAATTAACTATATAAAATAAAACAACATATTGTAATTTCAAGCCAAAAATAGTATACAAAAAAATCGGTAAAAATAAACCGCCTATCCCAGATGAAAGCTGAGCAATCATTCTACCAGTATAAAGAGAGATAAATCCTTTAGATAAACCTTTATCCAAATAATTATTTTTTTTAAATAACTTCATAGATAATTTTTGTTATTTTTTTTGCGGAATCTTGACCTGCGAGTTTTTTTATATTTTTACTTAACTCTTGGCTTAAGTTTTTATTATACAATATTTCTTTTATATTTGCTATAAAATCATTTGAAGATAATTTCTTTTGATCTAAAGCTATAATTGCTTTGGCATCTTTAAAAATTTTAGCGTTTTCCTCCTGATGACTATCCGGCATTGGGATTGAAATTGAGGGTTTGCCCAAAAAAGCAAGTTCACTTAGAGAGCCTATTCCACAACGTGAAATCACAGCATCGGTAATAGCGTAAATTTCCGGCATATTATCTAAAAATTCAAAGGGATGGTAATTTGAAATTTGGGATTTGAAATTTGAAGGTTGGGATGATTTATTTTTCCCGGTCATATGAATTATTTGACAAAACTTTGTTAATTCCTCCAAGCTTTCTTTAACTAATTTATTTATTGCCATTGCCCCGGTTCCACCGCCCATAATCAAAATAACAGGTAAATTATTACTAAAATTCAATTTACTTTTTACTTTTGACTTTTCGCTTTCAACTGCTTTTAGGCTTTGTCGAACTGGATTCCCAGTTAAAATTGTCTTTTTCTGTGGATAATCTTGCAAAGATTTTTCAAATCCAACTGTAATTTTCACTGCTAAAGGCGCCATAATTTTGTTGGCTAACCCTGGTCGAATATCCATTTGATGGATTAAAATCGGCACACGCAAAATAAAACCAGCCAAAGCAACCGGCACACTTACAAACCCACCGGCTGATAAAATTACACTTGGTTTAAACTTCAAAATAATAGTAAACGACTGGAAAAAACCAAATAAAATCAAAAATGGATCAATAAAATTCCTAAAATCAAAATACCGCCTTAACTTTCCGGAAAAAATAGCTTTAAATTCAATCCCCTGTTTTTCTATAAATTTTTTTTCCGGTCCTTTTTGAGTTCCAACCCAAAGAGCCTTGTAATTTTTACTGTCTTTATCTAACTCTTCTTTTACAGCAACAAGAGGAGTAACCGACCCAAAAGTCCCTCCACCGGTTAATAAAATTTTTAATTGTTTATTACTCATAAATTTTTTACGTCTTTTTTTATCTGTTTAACTAATTCTTCTCTTGAGCTAAACTTTTGTATATCTCTAATTTTTTCTTTTATTTTAACTTCTATTTCTTTATCATATAAATCCTCCTCAAAATCTAAAATTAAAACCTCGGCCGATATTTCTTTCTCAAATGTCTTTCGCAAACCATAATGCAACAACCCTTTATAAATTTTATCTTTATAGCCAATTTCACAAACATAAACTCCAAAATTAAGCTCTTTAAACTCTCTTAAGCCAACATCTAAATTAGCCGTAGGAAATCCCAGCTCTTTACCAACCCCTCCACCTTTTATAACTTTTGATTTTATAATCATAAAAAAATAATTCCACATTCCACACCACTACACACAACAAGCAGAAGAATGTGGGTTATTTTTGCAACATAACGGAGTTTTAGTAACAAATTAATTAATTTTTTAGCAAAACAGCACTGTCTGAGGAGCTTTGCGACGAGTTTGCTGTTTTGCGTTAAAAAAAATTAATTTAATTTGCCTAAAACGGAGATTCGTTGCAAAAATAACCCACATTCTTCTGCGGTCTCCTTACTCCTTCCTAAGAGCCTCAATCGGATGCATCTCAGCAGCTTTTTTGGATGGATATACCCCAAAACCAAGCCCCAAAACAAAGGCAAAAATAAAAGAAATAATAATAGAATCCATACTAATGACAAAGTCCCAATCCATATTATAATACGAACCGGCTATAAGAGCAATTAAATAAGCAATTATTATTCCCAAAATAATACCAATAACAGCTCCTAAAATAGCAATAATTACAGACTCTATCAAGAACTGATTTAAGATATCTTGATTTTTTGCGCCAACAGCTTTTCGCAGACCAATCTCCTTGGTACGCTCACTTATCACCACAAGCATTGTATTCATTACCCCTACTCCACCAACTATAAGCGACACAACAACTAAACCTAAAAGAAGTATAGTGATAGTATCTGTAACTGTATCCATGATAGAAAGCATCTCTTCCATAGTAACCACCCGAAAATCATCTTTGTCGGGGTGACTAATATTATGATTATCTCGCAAAATTGATTTAATATCTTCTGCTGTTTGATCGGCAAAATCCATATTTTCCACCTCATGAATCATATACAAAACATGGTTGATCCCCAAAATCTTTTTCTGAGTCGTTTGAATTGGAACATAAATATAATCATCAAAATTCATTCCACCAACACTACCTCGCTTTTTCATTACCCCAATTACTTTAAAATTTCTTTTTCTAATTTTAATATTTTTCCCAATCGGATTGTTGTCTCCAAATAATTTATCTTTTATCTCTGTTCCCAATACAATTACTTTGGCTAATGATTTTTCTTCTGCTTCAGTATAAAATCGACCATAATCAATCTCACTTTTATCGATATCTATATAACTGCTACTTACACCAAGAAGCGCTGCTTTTCTAAGTTCGTTACTGTAACTTACTTGCTCTTGACCCATAATTCCGGCGTAAGATCTTTTTATATTATCCAAATTATCAATATCCTCCATATCGTCCAAGGTTAAGGTTGTAATAGTAACACCGGTTGCCATAGCCATACCGCCCTCAATATCAGACGACATTTGACTGCTTCCTTTTTTAGTAACAGGGATTTTAATCTCTGTCTCAATAATATCAGTTCCAAAACTTTCAATTTGCCCTAGAAGTAAACCTTCAAGCCCCTTACCGGCACTCATTACAATAACAACCGCGGCGATACCGATAATAACTCCGAGCATAGTCAAAAACGTCCGAATCTTATTCGTCTGCAATCCCTGAACAGCAATTTTAAAAATATTATTCATAGCGCAGTGCCTCCATTGGCGATAACTTTGATGCTTTTCTAGCCGGATATAGTCCAAAAATAATTCCTACTAAAGCAGCAATAAAAACTCCTAAAAATATAGACCTAAAAGAAACTATAAACGACCAATTATATCCTAAAAAATTAATTAGAACAGAAATCAAAAAAGAAATCACTACTCCTACAACCACTCCAATCAATCCTCCAAGCACAGTCAAAAAAACAGATTCAGTTAAAAACTGACCTAAAATATTCCTTCCTTTAGCGCCGACTGCTTTTCTAAGTCCCACCTCTCTTGTTCTTTCATTAACAGAAATAAGCATGATATTCATTATTCCAATACCACCGACCAAAAGAGAAAGCGCGGCCATGGCCGCTAAAAAAATATTTAAACTGTCTGTAATAACACTAATCATGTCCATTGCCTCCTCACTGCTTCTGACCGTAAAATCATCGGAGTCACCGCTTTGATCAATAATATTATGGCGCTCACGCAAAGTCACTGCAATATCTTCTGTGGCTTTTTCCATATTTTCTTTTTTATCAACTTTCGCCCGAAACAAACCAATATGATTCACGCCTAAGATTAATTTTTGCATTGTTCTAATCGGAATAAAAATTTGATTATCGTAATCTTGAAAAGCAACTGTTCCACGCTCTTTCATTACACCGATTACTTCAAAATTAACTTTTTTTATTTTTATTTTTTTACCAACAGCATCTGAATCTCCAAATAAATCTTTTTTAACACTATAACCTAAAACCGCTACTTTAGCTAAATTCTTCTCCTCATTTTTACTAAAAAATCTACCCTCCTCCACATCGCCATCTTCTACTGTTAAAAGACCAATAGTAGTCCCAGAGATATTAGTATCGATGTTAACATCTCTTCTCAGAACAGTGGCAACACCTTTAGAGTAAGCCACAACATCAATAACGTTTGGAACTTTATTCTTATTATTTATTGCCATTGCATCGTCGTAGGTAAGAGTTGTAATCACTATTCCCATAGCCGAGGCCGGCGGAGCATTTTTCTCTGACTTTCCCGGCATAACTCCGACAGTGTTACTGCCTAAACTTTTAACTTGATCTAAAATCAAACTTTGCGCTCCGGAACCAAGCGACATGATAATAACAACAGAGGCAACCCCAATAATAATTCCAAGCATTGTCAAAAAGCTTCTTAACTTATTGTTAAGAAGCCCTTTTAAAACAGTCCTAAAAAACTGGTTATACTGTGATAAAAAATCCATACTTAAAAACGAAGAATGGTTTCTTTTGGAATATTATTTTCTCTTACTTTTTGTTTTAAACACTGGTAACCGCTTTCATGTAACCAGCGATCTTTATAAGAACCATTTCTTTCTACTGCCTCTTCTTCATTAGAAGTTTTAAAATCACTGCAAAGTTCGAAAGATTTTTCTCCAACAACCTTATATTCAATCTTTTTTTCTGTTATTGGGTTTAATAGATCTTTCTCTGTAATATAAACAAATTCGTCTTTTATTTTTTCTAAATTTTCCGGTAATTTTTTATATTCATTATAGTATTCGTTCATCGCCATATCGATTTCATCAAATTTTTGAAGTACGGCATTATCCAGCTTTCTATTTCTGGTTTCTTGCGGGGACTCTACAAAAAACAAACTAGCCGTAAAAACTGATAATATCAAAACTAAAGAACCTATTAAATAAAATTTGATAACCTTATCTTTTTGATTCTCAACACTCTCGCGCTTAATATCGTATAGATAAAAAGAAAAAATAATTGCTGCGATGCCAATAGCAGTTAATGATTTTAAGATAAATTTTAGAGTTAATTCTCCGTCTAAAAAACCATTAATAGTTCCTATAAACCAACTAATCATAACAACGGAAGAAACAAGTAAAACAAAATAAGTTAGCCATTTACGAACTCCGGAGTCTTTATTTAAAGCACCGGAAAATAAATTCTTATGGATTTGGCGCATTGTTAAATAATAAACCGGGACAGAAACAATAAGGGCTGAAATAGCAAATTTCAACTGCTCGGGAGAATATCTAGCACTATATTCATTAATCAGATCAATAATATTCTTATTGATAATCTGAAAAATAATCATCCCGGTTGCCATACTCATAAAAACCAGCGACACTAAAGAAAGCATGTAAAAAAAAGCAAATTTTGCGATGTTGTTTTGGTGTTCCATATAGTTTAAGTTAAAATAATCCAATTATTTTACCCCAAAGGGCTATAAATGAATCTTTAAATTTTGATAAGTCGTAAAAAGTTACCACCAGAACAAGGAACATTAGAAGCGCAAAACCTGTATTGTGGATAATATTTTCAATTCTGGCGCTGATTGGTTTACCGCGTAATTTTTCAAAAATTAAGAAGATTACTCGCCCTCCGTCAAGAGCTGGGATCGGTAAAAAATTAATAATCGCCAAATTAAGAGACAATAAGGCGGTAAACTGCAAAACATAAATAAAGCCTAGTTTAACAACTTGTCCTGTTAAAACCGCGATTCCGATTGGTCCGGCAATATCAGTCTCCACCTCTACTCCAATTATTAAGTCTTTAATAATATTATAAAAAGCACTCACTATAAAACCGGTTAGCTCTATAGTTGTGGAAACTCCTTTATAAATTGCTTGGTACCACGGATAAGACACTAATCCTGTTTTCATTAAACCAACACCTATAACCGCTCTGTCAATTTCCTCTGATTTTTGTGGAGTTATTTTCTTTTCTATCTCTTCATCGCCTCTTTTAATTTTTAAAGTTATCTCCTCTCCTTCTTTTTCATTTATAAAATCGCTTAGTTTTTCTATATCAACAAACTCTTGCTCTTGAATTGAAACTATTACATCTCCGGCTTGAATTTTTGCATCGTGGGCCGGGGTATCTTTTTCAACTGAGTATATTTGGATTTGAGCGCTTTCAACCGTCAATGTTTTAGTATTTTCTTTATCGATAATCTGAGGCAAACCAATCATAAATCCAATAGACAAAAGCACAGCTGTTAATATAACGTTCATAATCACTCCGGCGGATAAAATAGAAATTCGTTTCCAGATTTTTTTATTGCCAAAGCTATCCTTGTCTTCAGCTTCCTCTCCGTTTTCTCCTTTAATTTTTACAAACCCACCCAAAGGAATCCAATTCAAAGAATATAAAGTCCCCGGGACTTCTGCTATATCTTGACCCTTTAAAAACTTTCTCCACTTCCCTTCTTTATCTTTATAGAAACTAAAAGCCCGCGGTGGAAAACCAAGTCCAAATTCAAAAACCTTAACTCCGGCTCGACGAGCCACCACAAAGTGCCCCATCTCATGCACAAAAACTAGAACACTTAAAATTAAAATAAACACAATAACAGTAAACATAAAATTGCAAATTGAAAATTATTAGACCTGTCGCGTAATAAATTGCGTAGCGAAATTTTCAGATTTTAGGCAAATTTCTTTTTAAAATTTTTTGCTTATACCTGCGTATAGGTCAAAAATTTTAAAAAGAAATTTGTCAAAATATGGAAATTGCAGTAGTGAATTATTACGTGATAGGTCTATTGAATTAAATTGTCATTATTTCTTCTTCCTTAGCCTTTCCTATTTCTTCTATTTTTTTATTATACTCTTTGATTTTAAGATCAAGCTCTTCTATTAAGCGATACTTGTCGTCTTCAGTAAGCTCTTTAGCGTTTTCCTGCTCTTTAATTTCATCTTTTACTTTATCTCTTACGATCCGCATTGCGATTCGCGCTTGCTCCATTTTTTCTCCAACCAACTTAACTAACTTTTGCCGATTTTCTTCTGTTAAAAGAGGTAAAGTTATTCTTAAAATCTCTCCATCGTTTTTAACACTGGCTCCTAAATCAGAGCTGGCAATAGCCTTTTCTATTTCCTTAGTCACGCTTTTGTCCCAGGGCTGAACTACTAGAGTTCTTGGCTCCGGAGCGCTAATGTTAGCCAGTTGCGGCAGAGGTGTTCTGGCCTCGTAAGCTTCAACAATAATGTTTTGAAGTAAGGCCGGAGTAGCTCGTCCAGTTCTTATTTTAGTTAATTCATCTTTTAAACGATCTATTTCTTTGTCAAAATTTTCTTTATAGCTGTCTATCATATGTTTAATTTTAAATTAATTATTTACTCGCCGGATAATTAAAAGTCATATAAATAACTCCTGATTTTTCCGGGTCGTGTATCATGAAAGTTGGTAATTTAGTAGAAAAAAGTTTTTTTGTTTCCCAATCACTTCCATTATTAATGGTTTTGTAAAAAGTTGTTCTGGTACTGTAATATAAGATTTGATCGTCTTTTGGGTCAACAGTCGCCGCCCTGATATCAGCTGCACCAGGGGACGTTAAAAGCGGAACAGAAGACCAAATTTCTCCACCATCTTCTGTCTTAAGCAAACCATACTTAGAAACCAAAATCAAGCTATTTTGCTTAGATGGATTAAAAAATAAACCTCGATAGTCGTTGTAACCTTTAAACTGTTTTAAATTCTCAGCAAGCGACACCCAGTTGATTCCGGCGTCTGTTGTTTTAAAGATTCCTTTTTTCTTTGTAGCAGCATAAATTATTCTTGAATCGTACGGATCCATTAAAAATTTAACTATATTGGCGCTAATTTTATTAAAGGGTGTACTCCAAGTCGCTCCGGAGTCAAAGCTTTTATAAATTACACCTCCTGAGGTAGCAGCATAAACTATATTAGTATTATAAAAGTCAATCGCCAAAGCGCTAATAACCGTCTTAGCGTTATCGGCTACAAACAATACACTCCAATTTCTTCCACAGTCAGTGGTCTTCCTAACAGAGTTTTTATGGGTAGCGTAAATTATGCATTTGCTGGTTGAATCAATTTTTATAGAATAAACTTTTCCTTTAGGAAAAGAGCTCATTTTATTCCAACGCACTCCTCCATCGTAAGTATAATATATTCCGTTCCGATCGGTTCCAAGATAAATAGCTTTATTATCTTGCGGGTCAACTTCCACTGTTCCGACGCTAACCCTACCAATACTCCCGGGGCTGCCGCTAATTGAAGGAACAGCTGCAATTTGTTTCCAGCTTACTCCGGCGTCTGCTGTTTTAAAAACACCGGCATCGGGTTTAATTTCCTGTTTTTTACCGCCAAAACCTAACTGACAAGCTTGCCCGGTTAAAACAAGCGGGGCAAGCAAAAGAAAAATAATAATTTTTTTGTTCATAAAACAATGTATTTAAAAATCTAATATTAAGTTTTCTAAAACCAACTGAGGGTTAACATTACTGTTTAAATAAGCTTTTCCTTTATTTATTTTATCGATCAAACTCATTAACATTTTACTTGAATATTTACGACTAAGCAAATTTATTCTTTCTTTGGCAAAAATATTACTGATTTCATCTTTTGCTAAATTTTTTGACAACAATAAATCCCTAAAAACATTAAGCCATCTATCTAAAACAGATTTAGCCAAAACAGATTTTTCTGAAAACTTTTTACCTTTACCTATATTTTTCTCTAAATAATCGAATCTTTCTTTAAGAGATGAATTTAATAAATCCAAAAAATCAAATACCTCTTGCTTATAGTCTTTAATCAATTTTTTATTTTGTAAGCAATTGATAGCAACTCCGGGCTTGCCCTTAGAAAATCGTGAAACCTCTTCAGCTAGTGACGCGTCTATTCCTTTTTCTAAAATATAATTAAAAATCTCTTTATTTTTAACAGGATAAAAATTTATTATCTCTGAACGAGATTGAACAGTCTCCGGAATTAACTCTAAGTTGTCAGTAGTTAAAATAAATAAAGTCTTTTTACTTGGCTCCTCCAAAGTCTTCAGAAGCGAATTATGAGCCCCTAAACTTAAGCTTTCAGCGTTTTTAATTAAAATAATTTTATAGTTTCCTAGAAAAGATGACTTACTAATCTTTTCACTAACTTCTCTGATTTGTTCTATGCTAATATTTTTCTTGCCTTCTTCCAGTTCAATCTCATAAAAATCAGGGTATATCTTACGATCTAAACTTTTACAAAATTCGCAGCTATTACAAAAAGATCCATCCTGTTTTTCACATAATACAGACCTTATAAAATAATCTGCGACTAAACTTTTTCCCAGGTGTTCTGCGCCACTAAAAATATAAGCATGTGCTAATTTTTTATTTACAATACCTTTCTGTAAAATCTTAACTACATTCCGATGACCAACAATCGGCCAAATATTTTCTTTGTTCATGTTTAAATGATAACATTAATCAAAAGATTTGACAAATCAGCCCCTTTGTGTTAGAGTAAGGATAGTAAAAAACTAGTACCCCTTTAATAGATAAAAAGCCGAAACTCTTTTTTTAAAAGCTTCGGCTTTTTGTTTGACAACTTTTTTAAACCCTATATAATAAAATTAGCACTCTAACGCAGAGAGTGCCAATAATAATTTTTAAAAAGCTATATCTATGGATCAACAAAAATTTACTACTAAGGCTCAAGGAGCGTTGGTAGTCGCCCAAAATTTAACAATTGAAAATAACAACAATCAAGTCGATGCCCTGCATCTTTTAAGCGCGCTTTCCAATCAAGAAGGGAGTTCAGTAAAAAGTATCTTAGACAGATTACAAATCGATATTAAAACCTTAAAGTCTGAAATAGATTCTGGCATAAAAGAGATGCCAAAATCAAATGGAAAATCAAATAAAGTCCCGATTTATGCTTCGCGAGAAATTTCTCAAATCATAAACGAGGCCGGAAAAGAAGCTAACCTATTCAAGGACGAATATATAAGCACTGAGCATCTGTTTTTAGCTATTATTAAAGTCCCTTCAAAAGCTAAAAACGTTATGGACAAATTCAATATTAGCTACGACGCTGTTTTAAAAATCTTAGCTGAAGTAAGAGGTGCTATGAGTATTACCGATCCTGATCCGGAATCAAAATTTCAAGCTCTTAAAAAATATACCATTAACTTGACTGAAATGGCTCGTGAAGAAAAACTTGATCCTGTTATCGGGCGTGATAAAGAAATCCGAAGAGTAATGCAAGTTTTATCAAGACGAACCAAAAACAATCCGGTTTTAATCGGGGAAGCCGGAGTTGGAAAAACAGCTATTGCCGAAGGCTTAGCACAAAGAATCGTTGACAAAGATGTTCCGGAGAGCATTAAAGACAAAGACCTAATAAGTCTTGATCTTGGTGCGCTTTTGGCTGGCACAAAATTCAGAGGAGAATTTGAAGAACGGCTAAAAGCGGTTTTAAAAGAAATAAAACAATCTGCTGGAAAAACAATTTTATTTATCGACGAGCTTCACACCGTCATTGGCGCCGGCGCAACTGAAGGAGCGCTTGATGCTTCCAATATGTTAAAACCGGCCTTAGCTCGCGGTGAACTCCGTACTATTGGGGCAACCACTACCAAGGAATATCAAAAACACATTGAACGTGATGCTGCTTTCGAGCGAAGATTTCAGCCGGTTTACGTTAAAGAGCCAACCCAAGAAGAAACAATCGCGATTTTGCGAGGATTAAAAGAAAAATACGAAGTTCACCACGGTGTTCGCATTACCGATCACGCTATTGTGGCAGCGGCGAAACTATCTTATCGCTATATTTCAGACAGATTTTTGCCGGACAAAGCCATTGATTTAATAGACGAAGCCGCCTCGGCGCTAAAAATGCAAATCGACAGCATGCCGGACGACCTTGATAAATTGAAAAGGCAAATCCGAACTCTGGAAATTGAAAAAAGAGCCTTAAAACAAGATAAAGATAAGGAATCCGCTGGGAGACTTAGAAAAATAAACAAGCAACTATCCGAGTTAACAGAGCAAATGTCAGGTCTTGAAATTCAATGGCAAACAGAAAAATCTTTGATCGATAAAATAAGAAAAAACAAAGAAGAAGTGGAAAAAGCCAAATCAGAGGCTGAGATTGAAGAGCGGCGCGGAAACTTGCAGAGAGTAGCTGAAATTCGTTACGATATAATCCCTGAACTGGAAAAAGAAGCTAAAGAATCGCAAGCTGAATTTGCTAAAATTCAAAGTGAAAATCAAATCTTAAAAGAAGAAGTTTCTGAGGAAGATATTGCCTCAGTTGTCGCTCGCTGGACAGGTATCCCAGTATCTAAAATGCTTGAAAGCGAACTGAAAAAATTAACCAAAACCGAAGAAGTACTAAGCCAAAAAATTATCGGCCAAAAAGAAGCCATCAAATCCGTAGCCAACGCCATTAGAAGATCTCGTGCCGGAGTAAGCGAAGAAAATCGTCCGATTGGATCGTTTATTTTTGTCGGACCAACCGGGGTTGGAAAGACCGAACTAGGCAAAGCTTTGGCAGAGTTTATTTTTAACGACGAGCAAGCAATGATCAGAGTTGATATGAGCGAATATATGGAGTCTCACTCCGTAGCTAAAATTATCGGCTCTCCTCCGGGCTATGTTGGCTACGATGAAGGTGGGCAACTAACTGAACTGGTTCGCAAAAAACCATACAGCGTAATACTTTTCGATGAAATAGAAAAAGCTCATCCGGAGATATTTAATATCTTACTCCAAATCTTAGACGACGGTCGTTTAACCGACGCCAAAGGACGGGTGGTTAACTTTAAAAATACCATTATTATAATGACTTCTAACTTGGGCAACCAAATAATTCAGGAGTACTCTATCGGCTTTGAAGAAAATGGCAGTAAAAAAGACAAAGAAATAAAAGACCGAGATGAAATAAAAGAAAAAATAACGCAGATATTAAAAGACAACTTCAAGCTGGAGTTTCTAAACAGAATCGATGAAACCATAATTTTTCATAGCCTAAAAGAATCAGAAATCAGAAAAATAGTTGACTTACAACTTAAAAAAGTATCAAAAAGATTAAAAGACAAAAAAATTAAAATCAAAGTTTCATCTCAAGCAAGAGCACTGGTAGCCAAACTGGGCTACGAGCCGCTCTTCGGCGCCAGACCTCTAAAACGAGTTATCCAAAACAAAATCCTAGACGAAATAGCCATGCAAATAATAGAAGGAAAAGCCAAAGCAGGAGATACCATAAAAATAGAGGCTGAGGGAGATAAATTCAAAATTGAAGTGAAAAAATAAAAGAAAAAAACTGTCCAAACTTTTGGGCAGTTTTTTTCTTGCCTGAAAAATTAAAATTTGCTATCATAATAGTATCAATAAAATATAAAACAATTACTTTATGAATTTTAAAAACATTTTTATTACAATTTTTAGTATTTGCTTAGTACTCTCTCCTGTTTTGCCTGTTTTTGGCGAGGATTTTGATCCTAACTATATTGTTACCGATACAGAGATGAACGACTATACTTCAATGGATTTAGAGGATGTTGAAAGTTTTTTAGAGCAAAAAGGCGGATTTATAAGTAATTATTTTTGTGAAGATATTGAGGGCGCTGTAAGAAAAGCCCCTGAGATAATCTATACTTTATCTCAGGAAAATAAACTTAATCCGAAATTTATGCTTACTTTGCTTCAAAAAGAACAAAGTTTAGTTGAAGATCCAAGTCCGTCCAGCGGACAATTAAACGCCGCTACCGGCTATGGTTGTCCGGATGGAAGTGGCTGTAATTCTCGTTGGAAAGGATTTTTCCGCCAAGTTAACAGCGCTTATCTACAATTTCGTTCATATTTAGACGAAGGTCATTTATACCGCTATAAAACCGGGGAAACCTATGTTTTTAATAACTCCAACAAAAACCAAAAAACTATTGATATTGTAACTCCAAAAAATCAAGCCACAGCTGCGCTCTATAACTACACTCCGCATGTTTACTATGGCAACTATAACTTCTGGAAACTTTGGAATAAATATTTCCCTACACAAAATACATTTTTCCCCGACGGATCACTGCTTCGAGAAAAAGGCCAACCTGGAATCTTTTTAATTCAAAACGGAGAAAAAAGACCGTTTTTATCCAAATCCGCCCTACTTTCTAGATTTTCCTTAAATAAAGTTGTTGATGTAGAGGCTATTGATCTGCAAGCCTACAGCACCGGCAAACCAATCAAATTCCCAAACTACTCCCTACTTCGCACTCCAAAAGAAATAATCTATCTTTTAGTCGGCGATACATTAAGAGAAATAGAATCAGATAAAGTTTTCAGTAAAATCGGATTTAGCAGGGACGAAATAATAGATATAGAGCAAGATGAACTAAACGACTACAACGCTGGTAAGCTAATCACTGAAACCGACATCTATCCAACCGGTGCTCTTTTGCAAGACACTTCAAGCGGAGGAATATACTTTGTGATAGATAATACCAGATACCCGATTTGGCACAAACAAATAATGGAGATAAACTTTCCAAAAAAGAAAATTATTCCAACCCCAAAAGAAGAGCTTGAAAAATACGCTAAAGCCGGGCCTTTAAAATTACGAGAAGGCGAACTTATCAAATCAATTTTAGACCCAAAAGTTTTCGTTATCTCTAACGGACAAAAACGACCAATCGCCTCAGAAGAAACTTTCCTAACCCTTGGCTACAAATGGAGCGACATAATAGACGTAAACGGCCGAGTCCTAGAAATCCACCCCACCGGAGAAGAGCTTAATATAGACACAAAAGAAGGAAAAGTCGTAGTGGCCGGGATGTAGAAAAACAAAAATTATGTTATAATAAAATTGAACTTAAATATTATTTTATGCTAATTTTCTCCGCTATTACTCCTCATCCGCCGATACTTATTCCTAGTATTGGTAAAGACAATTTAAATCAAATTACCAAGACTAAAGAAGCTATGGAAACTCTTGGTGAGGAACTTTATGCTCTTCAGCCCGATACTATTATTATTATTTCACCGCATGGATTAGTACAACAAGATTCTTTTAGTGTGCAAATGAGTGATAAATATTATGGTGATTTTCAGAACTTTGGTGATTTAGACACTAAATTTGAATTTGAACCTGATATTAGCTTTATAAATAAAATAAAAATAAGAGCAGAAAAAAAGAACCTTCCGGTTCAACTGATTGACGAATCTTTTATGGATCATGGGGCTTTGGTGCCTCTTTATTATTTAGCAAAAAATATGCCAAAGGTAAAAATCGTTCCAATTGCTTTTTCTTTTTTAAGCTATCAAGACCACTTTGAATTTGGAAGATACCTTAAAAAAACAATCATCAGAAGCAATAAAAGAATCGCCTTAATCGCCTCTGGAGATTTGTCTCACTGCTTAACCGATGATGCTCCGGCGCCATATTCGCCAAAAGGAGAAATATTTGATAAAAAACTAATCCAAATAATGGAAAAGAAAAACTACGGTGATTTACTAAACTTTGATAAAGAACTAATCGAAGAAGCCAAAGAGTGTGGACTACGGTCTTTTACTGTTTTGTCTGGAGCTTTAAGCGAAATAGAATGCGAACCGCAACTGTTATCATACGAATCACCATTCGGAGTCGGGTATTTAGTAATGAATTTTAAGATGCTATAAAACTCATTTAAATATATAAACATTTAAACAAAAAGTATTGCTTAAAAGCAATACTTTTTATATACTAAGATTAGAATATAGTATTTTATGTCTAGTGATTTAAAAAATTTAATTAAAACCAAAAAATCTGAAACAGAAAAAAAAGATAAGCGTGGACCGCGGACTGCTCATCAGTTTTTAGCTGTGGATATTGCGGAGTCATTTGGAAAAATAAAAAGCCGGAGAGATGTGGCGGTTTTAATGAATATCTGTAAAAAATACCCTGATATATTTGTAAGAAGAGTTTGGGGAATTGTTAAAGAAAAAAATATAGGTAACAAAATGGCTTATTTTTTAGCCATTATTAAAAATATGAATGAAGAGGAGAAGCAAGAAAAATTAAGAAATTTAAAAATAATTTTTATCGGCACCTCTAATTTCGCCGTGCCAGCTCTACAAAAATTAAAAGAAAATAACTTTAATATTATAAGTGTTATCACTCAGCCGGATAAACCGATCGGGCGAAAAAAAATATTAACCCCCCCTCCTATCAAAAACAAAGCTTTAGAATATAATCTTCCTGTTTTACAACCTACGCAAATATCAGAGTTTACAGAAAGAATCAAACAATTAAATCCCGATTTAATTGTTATGGTTTCTTACGGGCAAATAATCCCCAAAGAAATTATAGATATACCAAATTATGGAACACTGAATATTCACCCTTCAATACTTCCAAAATACAGAGGGTCATCACCAATCCAATCAGCTATCTTAAACCAAGACAAGCAAACTGGAGTTACTGTAATGCTAGTTGACGAAAAAATGGACCATGGACCGATTTTAAGTACTAAAAGGGTAAAAACATACAATAGAGACTATTCAACGCTTCACAACGAACTAGCTGAGCTAGGAGCCATCCTATTACTTAAAGTAATATCACAACACATAACAGGACAATTATCCGCTAAAGAACAAAACCATAAAAAAACTACTTTCACCAAGATATTAGAAAGAGATGATGGTAAAATAGATTGGTCAAAAAAAGTAGAAAAAATAGAAGCTCAAATAAGGGCCTACCGTCCTTGGCCGGGAACTTGGTGTTATACAGACAGTAGTAAAAAAATAAAAATAATAAAGGCAACAATAAATGAAACTGAAAGTAAAAATAAAAATTTTGGAAAAATAATCAATTCGCCAGCTAATGGAAAAATGATTGTTTTATGTAAAAAAGGAAGTCTAGTTATAGAAGAACTTCAACTGGAAGGAAAAAATAAAATAACAGGTGAAGAATTTTTAAGGGGAAATAATAATATTATCACGCTTGTTTGAAGATCTTTTTTCCTGTCTCGTAAACGATGATACTTGAAAGACCATAGATACATAAAACTATCCAATCTTGTAAATCAAGCGGGACTGTTTTTAAAGCTTTGTTTAAAAATGGAACATAAATTGCCATTAAAAACATAAATATTCCAAATACAGTGGAGAAAGTTAAAAGCTTGTTAGAGAAAAAATTTATTTGAAAAATACTTTTTTTAAGACCACGAACAGAGTAAATATAAAATAGAGACGCTATACCAAGACCGACGAAGGTAATGGTTCGCGCATAATCAATGTCTCCATTTCTAAGCCCGTAAAAACGAAATATTACTAATAGAGAAAGATCCATTATAACTGCGTAAAAGATTATCAAACCAATAGAACTCTTGTTTAAAAGTTCTTTTACTCCGCTCTTTTTGGCGTTCATAACACCTTCCTCTACATCGTCAAAGGCAAGGGCCATAGAAGGGACAGAGTCCTCGATAATTTTTATCCATAAAATTTGCGCTGGTAAAATCGGTAGGGGTAAGCCAAGAAGAAGCGACCCGGTTATCAAAATCATCTCTGTAAAAGAATCTGTTAATACATAAATTATAATTTTTTTGATATTTTGAAAAATAATTCTTCCCTGTTTAATAGCCTCCACGATAACTTTAAAGCTATTATTTAATAAAACCAGATCAGCGGTTTCTTTAGCAATGTCCGTGCCTGAGCCAAGAGCAATCCCAATATCAGCTGCTTTAATCGCCGGAGAATCATTTACTCCATCTCCAGTCATAGCTACAACCGCGCCACTGGACTGCCACATTTTAACTATCCTTATTTTATGCCGAGGCTCAACTCGAGCAAAAATAATAATATCTTTTAGTCGAGCAAATAATTTTTTATCGTCCATTTTATCCAACTCACTACCCACTAAAATATTTCTATCTTCTACTTCAAGACCAAGTTCAAAGGCAATTGTCTTGGCTGTCAACCTATGGTCGCCAGTGATAATAACCGGTTTAATCCCCGCTTTTAAACAGTAGTTGATAGACTCTTTAGCGTCAGGCCGAAGCGGATCAAGAAGCGCTACAAAACCAACAAACGTAATTCCCTTAACATAACTTTTATCAAAATCAATCTGTGTTTTGGAAAAAACATTTTTGGGAAACTCTTTATATCCTATCGCTATTACCCGTAAACCTTGAGCAGTCAAGCTTAAGTATTGCTCTGTTATTTTTTCTTTATATTTACTGGTTAACTTTACATTATTTTCCTTTACTCTGATATAAGACGCAAAATCAATTATCTTTTCCGGAGCACCCTTCACATACATAACAAAATCTTTCTTTTTAGTGGTGTGTAAAGTTGCCATGAACTTATACTCTGAATCAAAAGGAATTTCAGCAATACGTTTTTCTTCCTTTTCCAGTTCGTCTTTTTCAAAGCCTGCCTGAGTGCCCGCCAAATATAATGCCTTTTCTGTAGGATTTCCCCTAAAGACAGGTTCTTTCATCTTATCGTTATCATCTTCAACAAAGACATCGTTACAAAGCAGGCCGGCCTTCAAAGCCAAATAATGATTCGGGGCTTCTTCTTTGTTTATAATATTTTTAAGGTTCTCTTTTTTAGCATGCAAAATAAAATCCTCGGTAATAATTCTATCAACTCTCATTTCTCCCTGAGTCAAAGTTCCTGTTTTGTCGGCGCAAATTACAGAGACAGAACCTAAAGTTTCAGCAGCCATCATCTTTTTAACCAGTCCCTGCTTTTTTAAAATTTTCTGCATCCCAACGGCAAGTATCACCACTAAAGCCGGTAAAAGCCCCTCCGGCACGGCTGCCACTACAACTGCAACTGAAACTAAAAACATTTCATATAAATCTCTTCCCGTAAGCCAGCCAAAGAAAAATATTACAATATTTAAAAAAACCAAAGCCACTCCCAAGTGAGTGCTGAACTTTTTTATTTTTTTTTGGAGAGGAGATGCAACGTCGTCGGTTCCTTTAACTAAAGAGGCGATTTTCCCCAGCTCTGTTTTTTTAGCAACAGCTGTGACGATTGCTTTTCCTATGCCTTTGACAACGGTTGTTCCAGCATAAACCATATTTGTTCTCTCGGCCATAGGAAGCCCTAAAATAATTTTTGCTTTTTGTTTTATCTCCGGAACAGACTCCCCGGTAAGCATAGCCTCGTTTATCTCTAAATTTTGCGTCTCCAAGATTCGCGCGTCTGCCGGCACCTTATCGCCATGATTTAAAACTATTACATCTCCTATAACCACCTCTTCTGAAGGGATAATTCTTTTCTTGTTATCACGAATAACTTCAATTTCATACTTCACCATATTACGCAACTTCTCGATTGATTCGTCTGCCTTTTTTTCTTGAAAAAATCCGATAATAGAACTAAATAAAATCACCGTTACAATAAATAAAGAATCAAAAATATGCCCGGTCACCAAACTAATTAAACCGGCAGCAATCAAAATATAAATTACCGGGTTTGAAAGTTGCTTTAAAAAAATAAAAAAAGAGGAAATCTTTTCCTCTTTAGGAAGTTCGTTCGGACCATTATTAAAAAGACGCTTCTTAGCTTCCTTATCACTAAGACCGTCTTCTTTACTTTTTAAAGTTTGAAAAACTTCTTTTATCTCCAAAGAATGAAAATTTGTTTTCATAAAAAATAATACTATTTTAGAACCTCTCCGTCTTGGGCTTTTCGCCGGTTATTAACGTTACTATCTGAGACTATTTTTCCATCTACAATATGGATTATTCTTTTGGCGTGCTCGGAGGTGTATGTTTCGTGAGTAACTAAAATAACTGTTTTCCCCTCCTTGTTTAAGTTCTGCAGAATTTTCATAATCTGAACTCCGGAGACAGAGTCAAGATTTCCGGTTGGCTCATCAGCAAAGATAATTTCCGGGTTATTGATAAGCGCTCTACCAATAGCCACTCTTTGTTTTTCCCCACCGGAAAGTTGATTTGATAAATGATGCGCGCGATGTGATAGCCCGACTTTTTTTAAAACTTCCTCAGCCCTTTTATCCAAATCTTTTTTATTTTCACTGTAAATAAGTGGTAATTTTACATTTTCTAAAACTGTAGTTCTTGGCAAAAGATTAAAAGACTGAAAAACAAAACCAACTTTTTTATTGCGAAGCTCTGCTAAATCATCCTCCTCTAATTTGCCAACATCTTGTCCTTCGAATTCATAGTTTCCTGAAGTGGCTCTATCTAAAAACCCTAAAATATGCATCAAAGTTGACTTCCCGCTCCCACTTGGACCCATAATAGCCACAAACTCTTTTTCTTCAATAATAAAATCAAGGCCGCGCAAAACCTTTGTCACGACCTCCCCAGTACAATATTCCTTTTTCAAATTTTCTACTTTTATTAACATAAAAAACTTACTCTATCCTCCTCACGAGTCAGATAAATAAAAATTATTCTTCCAGTTTTCTTTGAAATAAAATTTGCCTGAACGATATAGCGGAGTTTTAGCAACAAATTAATTAATTTTTTAGCAAAACAGCACTGTCTGAGGAGCGGATGCGACGAGTTTGCTGTTTTGTGTTAAGAAAAATTAATTTAATTTGCCTAAAACGAAGCGTCTAGTGAGGGCAGATTTTATTTCAAAGGAAACATCTTCTCTACCTGACACTCACCACTATCTCTTGCCCCTCCTTAGCCCCTGAGACAATTTCTATCACGCCTCCATCTCCCCTGATACCAGTTTGTATTCTTATCTCTCGAATACCAGTTGCAGTTAATATTCTAAGTAATTTTTCTCCATTATTTTCAATAATCGCTCTAACAGGAACAAGTAAAACATCACTTTTTTGTCCGGTTAAAATATCAAGATTAACAGTCATTCCGGAGCGGATGGAATTTCCTTTGCGGTCTCTGATAACGACCTTAATTCTATAGTAAATAACATCTTGAATTTTTGTTTCTGCCGGATCTATAAAAATTATCTCTCCTAAAAATTTTTCTTCTTCTCCGAACGCATCAAAGGTCACATCTATTTTTTGCCCTATCTCTATTTTAGAGATATCAGTTTCGGAAACATCGGCTTCTATTATAAGTTGCGGGGAAATCATTGTGGCAAACTTTCCGGATATAGTTATATTCTCTCCCAATTCTTTGTCTAAATTTGTTATTAAACCATCGCTAGGAGCTGTCAGCTTTGTTTTTCCTAAATTTTCTTGAGCCAAAGATAAAGAGGCTGAAGCTTGCGATACCTGAGCTTCAAGGCTGGCAACATCAATCTGACGAGGAGGAGCTTTTTTAAGATTATAGGATGCTTTAGCGGTCTCTAAGGATTTTTCCTTGGCCTCTATCTCTAAAGAGGCGTTATTTGTAGAGTTTTCAGCATCTATTTTCGTGCTGGACAAAGATTGCTCGGATATATCTCTGGCAGATACTGCTTTATTGTAATTGCTACTTGCGCTATCATAAGAAGCTTGAGCTGCATCAATGTTAGATTTTTTATTTATCTCAGCTGATACTAAAAGCTGTTTTTTGGTCTGAGTGATTCCTACCTCGGTGTTTGCCCCTATTCTGGCGGTATCGATTGTTGACTTAAAATTACTAAGCATTGTTTCTGTTAAATTGCCGGAGACAACAGAATTGTTCAATAAAATTCTAGTTTTGAGTAAAGAGTTGTCAAGAGAATATAGGGCCTGAATCATAACATCTGATATTTCTTTTATTTTATCTGATTTTTTTTCCTCGCCAAGCAACAAAAACTCATCATTAACATCGTCATAATCTTTTTTAGCTGCTGTGTAGGCCATTTGAGCGCTATCAAAAGTAGTACTCTTTAAAATTCCAAGAGAAGACTCAAAGGCGTCGTTAGCGTCCACGTCATCAACTCCAACAATTTCGTCAACTTGAGTTAAATATTCATAAATTTTCAATAAATTTTTATCCAAAGCAATCTTTAAAGATTCGTAAGCATTGTCCACATTTTGCTCATTTGTTAAAATTACATTTCCCAAATTTGTTTCGCTGTTTTGAAAATCAAGCTCAGCAGAAATCAAAGATACATTGGTGTTCTCAAGAGCAAGCTCTGCTTTTCTTATTTTTTCCGCTCCTGACTCTTTAGTATTTTCCAAATTGGTTTTAGCGATCTTAAGAGCAACCTCAGCTGCGTTAACGCTTGTCTCAGCAACTTTTATATCTTCAACTGTAGCACCGGCTTTTTTAAGATTTAAATTTGCCTGGGCTGAATTAAAAGCTGCCTGAGCTTCTTGCAGCTGAATAGTTTCGTCACTAGCTGAAAGCTCGGCAATTATATCACCTTTCTTAACATTATCTCCGACTGCAAAATTTATTTTCTCTAACTTTCCGTTCACTTCAAAATGAAGATCCGTAATTATATCTGACATTATCGACCCGGTAACCGAAACAGTTCTTATTAAATCTCCTTTTTCAATCTTAGCGGTAACATACTCCGGTTTTTCTTCCGCTAAAAACTTATTAGCCGCTACTCCACCAGCCACTAATAAAATAATTAAGAAAAATACTAATTTTTTATGTTTTCGAATAAAACGCATAGATATTTATTTTATGATTTTAGTAAAATCCGATGCTAGTTATTTTCTTAAAATCCCAAGCGGCGTACTTTCGTCTCCTTGCCCTAAGGGATTATCCTTTAGTGCTTGAATTAACATTTTTTTATTTAACCCCTTGCTACACCCTAAAATATTAATCCCTAAATCATTGGCGTCGATTATTGCTATTTTAAATCCAATTTCTTTTTCAATTGATCGTGCTACTTTTTTAGGATTTTTTGGTCCTTTACTGGCGTATTCATTATAGGGCGGAATTGCGTATGGGACCGGACCATCTATTGATCTTGCTCCTTCTCCGGCTATAATATAAAATAATCCTTTTATTTTAAATGGCTTTGTTACAGCTGCGCAAAAAGCAGCTAAAAGTATTCGTAAAATACCTGTTTCTTCAATTGCTAACTGCATGGTTCCCGGCATGGAAAGACCGATTCCATAAGGGCTCTTATAAACTTTCTTGCTTAAAAAAGTAGCTAACTTTGATGCTTTGATATCAGAAATCCTGTAAGACCGCCCCTGAATTACTGAAACAACCTTTTCACTTACAAAAAGTATATCATTTTCTCTTAAATGAGGCAAGGCAAATTTTTTAATAGTTTGCAATAAATCATCCCCTGGCACAACCAAAGAAGTCTTGATGGGATGTCTTTCAAACTCCCCATACTTTGTCTTAACAACTAAGTTTTTTCCCGGATTAGGCTCCATATTTTATGTTTAAATGATTATTTAGTGTATTTGCTTATATTAAGTATTATACCAAATGCTGCTAAAAATACCATCATTGAAGAACCTCCATAGCTAACCAACGGCAGAGTTACGCCTGTTAAAGGCATAAGCCCGACCATAGCTGCAATATTTACTATGCCCTGTATGGCGAACCAACCGATTATTCCAACAACAGTTAAATAAGTAAACATATTTGGTGAATTTTTTGCGATTTGAAAACCTCGAAAAACTATAAACGAAATAAGCGCTAAAAATAAAAAACAAACAACAAAACCCATTTCTTCGGCCATAATAGCAAAGATAGAATCCCCGACTACTTCCGGTAAATATAAAAATTTTTGACTTGATTTTCCAAACCCGACTCCCCACATCTCGCCGGAGCCAATTGCCAAAAACGCCTGATTAATGTGGTAGCCTATTCCCTGTGTGTCGTATTGAGGATTTAGAAAAGAGGTTAAACGATTTTTTTGATAGTCCGGAGCAATTTGCAAAAAAATAAAAATAAACAATACACCGACAAGGCCAATTAAAGCTAAATGAACTTTTTTGGCTCCAGCTAAAAAATAAATTACCAACCCAATCATAACAGTAATAATAGCTGTGCCTAAATCAGGCTGCAAAATTATTAAACCAACCACAACTCCCAGTAAAACCAGAAAAGGTAAAAAACCGGAGTAAAAATCTTTTATCTCTTTTTCATTCCTTTTTCCAAACCAAAGCGCCAAGTACAAAATAAAAACAAGCTTCATCATCTCAGCTGGTTGAAAAGAAAGGCCTTGAAATCCAAGCCAACTTCTGGCACTCCCATGGCTAAGTCCGATTCCGGGAATCAATACTAAAACCAAAGAAAAAATAGATGCAACCATCAAAAAAGGAATAAATTTTTTTATTCTCTCATAACCGATTTTAAAAAACAAAAAAAACAAAAAAATCCCCGGCAAAATTCCATGAAGAATCTGTTGTTTAACTTTATAATAACTGTCTCCGTAGTCCTTAAAAGAAATAACACTACTGGCCGAAATCAAAGAAGCCAATCCAAAAACAAGCAAAACCATAACAGCTGCCAAAAAAATATAATCAGGTGAATGAACTTTTTGTGTTCTCATAAAATACTATTTCTTTTATTTTATTGCTTTTTTGTTTTCTTAATTGTATTATAGCAAAAAATAAAAAAACCGACTAATATAAATTTAGTCGGTTTTTTATAAATTGTTATTTTTTCTCTTCCGGCCTTCCTTCTTCTTTCTTTTCTTCCGGTTTACCTTCTTCTTTTCCTTCTTCTTTCTTTTCTTCTCCTTCAGCTGTTTCTTCTGCTTCTTCTGTTGGTTTTTCTTCAGCCAACCTTGGTTGAGCTATACTTGCTACTACCTCGTCTTCACTGGCCATAATTTTAATAGTTTCCGGAACATTAAGGTCTTTTGAATGAATAATATCATCGAAAGCTTGAAGCTTTGTTAAGTCAACTTTAATTTCACTAATCAAGTCTTTTGGCAAACATTCAATCTCAATTTCATTCATTTTAGTAACTAAAATTCCGCCAAGTTCTTTAACCGCTTTTGGCTCACCAATAAATTTCAACTCCACACGAGCAGTTAATTTTTGACCGTATTTAATCTTATAAAAATCAATATGATCGATTTTATCACTTACATGATTACGCGCAATCTGACTGATAAGAACAGGGATTTCTTCATCGCTATTAATCTTTAAATGAACTAAAGTACTTTCTCCTGCTTTTTCATAAATTTTTTCAAAAGGGATATACTCCACAGTTAAATTAACAGGCTCTGTTTCCTGCCCATACATAACCGCCGGGATTTTCCCTTCATCTCTTAGTTTCTGTACTTTTTTACCTGTAATTTCTCTTTTTTCTGTTTTTAATGTTAATTGCATAATAATTTACTATTTAATAATTTATTAATAAAGTATAACAAAAATATTGATTTCGTCAATAGGGCCTACTTACAAAAAACCTTTGCGTCAAAATCTGGTGATGTTATTTGTTTTATAAACTCTTCTGCTTGTTTGTCGTACGGTGGCCCAAAATCTTTAATTTTTTCAGCTTTTTCAACAGCTTTATCTATTTCTCCCAAGCAAATATATGAAAGCGATATATCGATAAAATGTTGACGACTATCAGAACTAACCTTAACTAATTCTTCAGCAAATTTAATTGTCCAGTCATATTTTTTTGTATTAATGGACGCAGACTTCATTCGCGTCAAAAACTCTTCTTTTTTATATTTTAACTCCAACTCATCCATTTTATTTAAATATTTTTGAACTTGATCACTCTTGTCAGATACAAAAAGCATTAAAATTGTATTTAAATATGACTCTATTACCCTGTCATTTATTTCAATTGCTTTGTCAAAATTTTTTATTCCTTCATCAAACATCTCCTCTGCCTTCTCTATTTCTTCTCGCGTACGATAATAACTTCCCAGATTAATCTGAGCATAACCAAGTTCATAATAAATATGCGGCCTGCTCGGGCTAAGCTCAAGTGCTTTTGGAAAAAGATCTTCTATTATATCTCGCAAAAATTCAACATCATAAATATACGCCCGATTATAATGCCGCATCAAAATTATATAGTTAGCTACATCGCTTGGTCGCTCTTGTATTTGTTTAATCATTTCGTCTTTGGCTTTTAAAGCGGCTTCACGTCTAAAAAATTCATCCCCGTCTTTTTTATAGATCATTGTATCTACAAACTCAACAAATCTAGCGCGATACTCCTGATTGCCGTAGGTACCTTTGTCTAAGGCGCGTAAAAATAAGTTATAAGATGTTTCTAAACCAGCCTGACTTTTATCAGCCACTTTCATGGCGCGAATTACATCCAAATTAGCTTGAGCCGGCTTTATATTAACTATATAAATTATCGGGATAATTAAAATTAAAAACACAATAAAGACTCCTTTAAAAACAGCTTTATTTTTTATTACTACAACCTCTTTGTCTAAAAAACTGACAAAAGACAACAAGAAAATAAGCGGAATATATGTGACAACATTATCAAAAACAAATAAATTTTGAGTAAAACAGGCAATAAAAAGAGAAATAAAAATTATAGCAACAATTTTTTCTTTGTCAGTCACACTATCTTGTCTTTTAAACACTTTAAACAGCGCTCTTAACCGACTTTTTCTTCTTACTATTTTTTCTGTGAAAAAATAAACAGGATAAAAAATCATAAACAAATACGCAAAAAGCCCAAAAAATCCACCGATAACAGCTTGGTCTAAAATAACATTGTGCGCTCGATCAAACCAAATCCTAGATCCCGCATCTTCGTAAATTCCCGGATTAAAATGTTTATTAAAAACCAAGTAAAAATTTTCTTGCCCCCAGCCTAAAACCGGTTTTTCTTTAACACCTTGCCATGCCGAATTCCAGGTCATAAAACGCGTCTCTGTTGTTCTGTCTGTTAAAGAAATATTAGTCATCCTACGAAGAGCCTCATTTTCCTGAACCCAACCAGCTTCTTTGTTAAAATAAGCTGTTAATCCAAATAAAACCGCTACTAATAAAACTCCGGTAAAAGCTTTTTTTGTCTTTTGGCTGGTATTTGTAAAAAACACTGTTAAAAATCCTCCCAAAAACAAAGCAACAAGTAATCCAACAAAAGCGCCCCTAGTAGCGGTTTCGATAATAATGTAGATACCAAAAGCAATAAATACTCCGTAATACCATTTTAAAAATATTGTTTTTCTTTTAATAAATAAATAAATAGCAAAAAAAACATTAAAAAGAAGATAAGTTGCTAAAAAAGCAGGGTTACCAACTGTAGCTGACAATCTATTCTCTCCGGCATTTAAAATAAAATCCCAGTTCAGTCTCTGACCTAAAGCAAAAATAGCAACTATCAAGCTCCCAAAGACAGACACGTCAAAAAGCTTTAACCAATCATCACGATTTTTCAAAACACTGGAAACTATAAAAAATAAGACAAAAAGATGGATCCAGGTCAACAAACCTTCACTTCTTTCAATATCCCCCCAAAAACTTAGATAAAAATTATCTCCGAAAAATGAGGAAATAAAAATAATAATTAAATAAGCCAAAAAACCAAGGCTCAAAACAGTCAAGCGCGGTCGATAGTTAGAGTTAATTGAAGCCAAAAGCAAAAAAGCAAGCAACATTATCTCAACTGTTATTCGGAAAATAAAAGCTTTAGTAAAAATAAAAGGAAAGAAAAAATGACTATTCATCATAATCGGCACAAAAGCCACGGTCCCAATCCCTAAATAAATTATAAATTTTAAAAATTTTTCCATAGAAAATTACCTCTTGTCAAAATTATAATTCAATCTCCTGTACGAATAAAGTCCAATTTGGGTCTATTTTTTTAATTTTCTTTTCATACTCTTTTTTCTTTTCGATATTTCCTTTATCAGTAAAAAAATCAAATAAATAAGCGTAATAATTAATTTTGTCGCCAGGATTTTGACTAGCTCCCTCGAGCATTATTTCTTCAATTAAATTATCTTTTTCTTTTAGATCGTAACGGTACAAATCAGCCAAACCCTCGCGATAGATAAAGCTTCGTGGGCTAAGATCCATTACTTTTTTATAGTATCCCTCTGCTTTATCATAATCTCGCATAAAATGAAAATATAAATCAGCCAAATTGCCATAAGCTACTATTGGTTGCTCAACTAAAGAAACAGCGCTTCGCCAAGCACTTTCTGCGCCCTCATAATCTCTTAAAACTTTTTTAATAAGCCCAATCTGGATCCAATATGAATAAGGCTTATCGCTTTCGTTTAAAAACGTATATTGCTTATTTAAACTTTCGATCAATCTTTCAGCTTCTTCCTTATCCCCTTTAAAATCCGGAAAATCATCCACCGAATACTCTGCTTTGTCTTGATATGAGGTCTGATTATTGATATTTTCAGATTTTTCAAGCTGCCAAAAAACAAGTCCTAAAGCCAAAATTAAAAAAACCACAATTAAAATTATTATTTTTTTGTTCATAATTTTTGTTGTTGAGATAATATCTTTTACAATACTTATAATACTAAACCCAAAAGCTTATGTCAACGCGATATTTATTATTTTTTGTAAATTTTGAAGGCTATTTCTCCGTCGTTTCTATAAATATTATGGACTTCAGTATTTTCTTCTATTAGTTGAGTTTCCAGTTGATTAGAAAATTTTTGGCGATGTTTTTCAGTGGTTAACGGCCCTTTGTCAGTTGCTTTAATAAAATAGAACTCGCCTACTCCTTTTTGTGTTTTAATTAACTTAACAAATTCCTGGGCATTAAAAAATGGCAAATTATTATAAAATCTTCGTTTTTCGAAAAGCCAAATACCCGAGAACCAGTTAATGTTCGGGTCCCAAACAATAATCGGGTAAAACTTCTCACCGGTTTTATAGTCAAAAGAATTCTCTAATTTATATTTTTGCAGTTTAGGGTCTTTTATTTTTAATTTTTTATAAAAATCAACTCTGTTAATAACGTTTTTATCTTTTAAAAGGTTATTTAAATATTTATCCAAGTTATTAATGCCATAGTCCTGATTCTTGATTGAAGCGTAGGCAATGTTCTCTTTACCAATCGGCTTTGTTAAAATTACTGAATTTATGGTAAAAAACGCTTGATAGATGATAAAAATAACTAAAATAAATAAAAATATTTTTTTTTTCATTATCGTGAAAAAAATAGCCAATAAAATCGCTAAAAATGGGGCAAATAACACCAGAAATCTAAGCTCAGGGGTTATAAAAAAAGTAAAAAACAAAATTAAAGAAAAAATAGAGAGTAAAATAATTGCCTGCAAATTATGGAGTTGCTTTGTTGCTTTACTCCTTACAGCAACATATAAAAGCGCTAAAACAGCGATTCCTAAATAAACAAAAGACATTGTATTGCTCAAAGTGTTCCAAAGGCTTCCTAAATTTCCCAAATAATCTTTACTTAAACTTCTATCTAAGCTCCAGGGGGAATCTTGGTGTAATAATCCTGCCCACTGCAAATCAAAGTGCCCCAGCTCCTTGTACATCATTGCATTGTAAATTATAACCGGAGAAATGACTATTACTGCTATAAGAAAAGCTAAATACAGCTTCTTTTCCTTAAACAAAGTTCTTTTTTTAAGCAATAAAGAAAAAAATATAACTGGCAAAATAAACAGTGCGGTATATTTAGTAAGAAGCGTAAGGCCTAAGCTTAAGCCAAAAAAAGGCCAATATTTTTTATCCTTTAAAAACTTACTGAAAAAATATAGTGTTAAAACAATAAAAAATACTACCCCTATCTCCAAATAAGTTATCTTGGAAAACCAAATAAAATATGGGTTTATTGTTAAAAATAAAGCCGAGAGAAGTGCGGTTTTATTGTTTATTTCCTGTTTAACCCATAAATAAACAATAAAAATCGTTAAAAGACTGAAAATCGCGGATGATAATTTAGCTAAAAACAAAGAGTTGCCAAAAATAAAGAAAATATGCTGTAGCCAAAAAATAAGTGGCGGATGATCGTGATTGGACAAATTGGCCCACCAAGGAAATTCATCAAATAGCTGAAGTGGTGTGGGTTGCTCTTCAGCAAACATAAAATCAACAAGTCCAACTGACCGAACACTATAAATCGCATCATCCCCATACATTCCCCCGCTACTTAAATTAAAAAAAATCAAAAAACAAGCCAAAAACAGGATAAAAATAATTAAATTTTTTTTCAGAAAAACCATAATTTATTTAATATTCTAAAATCATTATAACAATCCATTTTGACAAAAACAACCCTAAACAAAAATCCCCGGGGATTTCTCCCCGGGGATTTTTTATTCTCTATCAATAAGTTGATATTGAATATTGGTTATAAGCTAAAATTAATTAGCTAGAGTAACCGACTACATAAGCGCTAGGACTTGTTAGACCGTCAACGTAAAGACCGCCAAGCCATTGTGAACTACTTGTAGCATTATCGCCGTTAGTAGTAAGGCCGTCGTCTTTAACATTATCAGACCAGACAAAGTTTCTAGCTGTATTAACAGCGTCACCTGTACCAAGTGTGTGGCCAGTATCAGCTGTCATAGTCATACTAATGTAATCACCGGTATCAGCACCGGAAACAGTACCATAAACAGTAAATGTTCTTACACCACCAGCTGGAACTTCAATAGCTTCTTTAGCATCACCAACAGTAATGTCAGGATTGTTAAAGGTTGTAGTGTAAACACCAGCACCGGCTGTAAATGTTGCATTAGTGGCAACAGATACAGTATTACCATCTTGGTCTTTAATAGACATAGCGGTAATATCAACACCAGTAGTAGTGGTAATATCGAAGTTTACAGCGTAAAGTAATACTTCGTTTCCAGCATCAGCAGCAACTTTGAATTTAAACAAAGCAAGTGAACCAGCGGTTAAGCTAGAAGCAGCACCCATTGGGTCAGCTGATGTTGAATAAGTTACTGTTGGTTGAGATTCATGTAGAATCATTGCAGAACTAGTTGAACCTTGGTAGGTTTCGTTAGATCCTGTGATTTCTACATTAGACTCATTACCGGTAGTTTTAATACCAGAGGCTCCACCAATACCGATTTTAACATCAGCAGAAGCAGTACCTGGAGCATTATCAGTATCAGCTTGAATCTCACTAAAAGCAGCTTTAACGGTTAGAATTTTTTCTCCGCCAGCTGGAATAGTGATAGTTCCGGTAGTAATAACAAATTCGTAAGAACCGGTTGAAGGAATACTGTGAGTTGCAATTTCAGTACTTCCGTCATAGATAGTAACGCTTAATATATCTTGATAGTTACCGGTTGCAGAACTTACTCCACCATCGGTTACAAACAGTTTGATCTTGTCTAGATCTAAATCTTCATATTTAGCCTTTAGTCTGATTTTTGTCATTGTATTTCCGGTTGATCCGGTCATAACAAAACCAGCAGGCGGATTAGAAGAAGTAGAAATAGTCAAAGTTCCACTGGCAAGATAAGTAAGTGTTGCACCATCGTCAGCTGTTACAGTTGGAGTAACAGTGTCTCCAGTTGATTTTCCGTAAACTGTGATAGCAGCAGGACAAGTAATACCAAATTGAGATGTGTCAGTAGCAGTTGCGCTTGATTCAATGTCACCTCTTAATTGAATGGTGGCTTGAGTACCTTTAGTAATAACTAAAGCTTCAGAAAGCGCAAAAGTTGTAGTAGTTCCGTCATCATCACTACTTGGTTTATCTTGACCACTTGGTTCTAAGGCTACACCATCAGCATAAAGAGTCAGGTTAGTAGCGGCAGAAGAACTAGCAGCAATCGCGATAGATGTAAGTCTTACATCTTCACCGGAATCAGACGCATCAAAGGTCCAAGAACCTAAGGTTACATCAGATGCTCCAATAATTATATTGGCGTTAGCCGGCAAAGTATCACGAGTAACAGTCAAAGAACCTGCTTTAACAGTTTGAGTGTTAGTATTAACAGCTGTAGAAGGAGAAGCGGTGATGTTCTCACCGGTTACAGTTCCTTCAGCAGTAACACCAGATCCGGCTGTAATAGTAGCGTAAATAGTGTCGTCTGTTTCCCAACCGGCGTTAGACTCAAGGTCAACTCTTACTCTGTAAACATTGTCTCCAACAGGAGCTGTAAATGTATCAGAGAAAGAAACTGTTCCTGAGCTTGGATCGGTTGGTCCGGCAACTGTGTTACCGTTAGCATCGATAAGTTCAACGTTAGTCATGTTACTAGAACCAACGGTTGTAGAAGACAAAGTCATTGTAACAGCTGTAATATCGATTGGTTCACCTTTTACAGTGAATTGGAAAGCTCCGACGATTTGATCATCAGCTACTGAAATATCAGTTGCTCCAATAGTATTACTCTTAGAAACAGTCAAAGTACCGGTTGAAACGGTAAATAGATTGTCAGAAAGAACAGGGCTGTTTGCACTTGATCCTGTACTAGTGTAAGTTGGAGTAATGTTATAACCGTAGCTTAAACCAGTAACGATTAAGTCAGTGGCTTTGTAGATTCCCATATCAACTGTTCTAGCTGAACCCTCAACTACATCGGCTTTAACTAAAAATTGACCGGTTGCTCCTTTATCAAGAGTAACAGCGTCAAAGTCAAAGCTAACATATTTTCCATCGGTAGTACCGTCTGCTAATTTAGTACCGTCTTGGAATAATTCAATACCAGTTAGATCGGTTCCAAGAGTAGCGCTTCCGCCTTGGTAAACTTTTACCTGGCTAAAAGACACCATCTCAGCAGATCCGGCTACTACTTTGAAAGAAAAGAAAGTGTAGTCTTCTTGTCCAACTTTAATTGAAGTTGAAGTAGCATTTCCGTAAGCTCCTCTTGAAACAGTAGCGCTGCCAATAGAAATAGTACCATTAGTAGTTTGATAGTTACCTGAGATTGGTAGATCACCTGTTACAGCAGCTCCACCACCTAAAGTAAGATCAGCTAAAGTCAAAATTGGAGTTTCACCAGCATAACTTGCTAAAGAAGAAGCCATGTTAGCGGCTAGAATAACTGATTTAGTTGTTCCAGCTGCAACGGTAAAGTCTTTAGTGAAAGTTGCTTGATGTTGAGAATTCAAAGATTTGCTAGTAGTGTTAATCGGAAGACCGGTAGTACCATCAATAATGTCAATACTAGTGAAAGCATTATCGTTAGCAAGACCTGTTCTTTGAACAACTAAAGTGTCAACGGTAACGTCTCCGTCAGCGCCGGCAGTTAAGTTAACTTTGGTAAAAGCGTAACGAGCAGCTCCACCAACTACAATACCTGAAGAAGGAGTATCAGCTGCAAGAGCAACTGTTAAACCAGTTCCGGCTGAACTTGAAGATCCTCCGGATACATTAGTAATAGTTGTTTCTTCTTCAGTAAGACCAGCACCGTCAGAGTAAGTAACAGCTGTAGTAACAGCAAACTCAGCTCTTAGGTTGTTAGTAGTCATACCGTCATCAGAAACAGCGCGTTTCACGCCACCTTCAATATAATAAACAGTATCAGAGCCATCGTACTTAACTAAAGCTCCGTCTGGATGAACGTCTGAATCAACAGCAGTTCCTTTGGTGTAGTTTACCCAAAATGATTCGTTAATATCAATAACTCTGGTAGCCCAATCAGCGCCATATAAAGCAATAGCACGAGCTTCAGAGTCAATGTGTTTTAGAACTCCACCTGGAGTAACTGCGTAAGTTTTTGGATCAGTATCAATTTTTACCAGTTTAGTACCAGGTCTAACGGTTACGTTTCCTCCAATGTCAATAGCTGCTAGTTCCGCATCAGTAATGGTTTGAACTCCAGAGAAGTCTCCGTACCAAGACATATAAGTTGACTCAGTTGGAAAAACATATCTCTGTCCGTCAGAACCATAGTAATATACTGCTGCGCTGCTGGCTTTAATTAAATCACCGGCAGAAATTGTAGCGGCCATTGCAGGCATAATGGAAGCGATTCCCATTGACCAACATACTGTGGCAAAAACTACTGCAATAGTAAATAGTTTTTTCATAAATTAATCTTTCTATATCGCTTAATTTAGTGAGTCGGAAATGCAATGCATTTAAAATTCAACTAAATAAAACGAAAATTTTATTTAATTCGCATACCACCCTTTGGGTTCGACCTTTCCCGGTACGCGGGGATTAATAATTATTTTATTCTTCTGTACTGCTACTTGTCCCTGTGTCTTCTGTGCTTGTACCTTTAACCATTCCTGTGCTGAAAATCGTACTTGTTGGACTATTATCATTATTTAAAAATAAATCTGTTGTAGTAGTGTTTTGACTTTCTTCTGTGATTATATCTATCGTGCTGGTTGAAGTTTCTTCCTTCCCTTCTATATCTTCATTAGAAGATGCTTGATCGATTATTTCCTTTGACTCTTTTACTTTTTGTAAAGCTGCTACAAACTGCATGTTTACTAACTCTTTTTTAGCTTCTTCTAATTTAGCCAAAGCCTCTCCTCCGGCCTCTTCGGCCTCTTCGCTTGCTTCTTCTATTTTTTCATCTATTTTTTGAGCAATTCCTTGAATTTCTTTATTTTCATCTTTCTCAACAATAACCTCTAAAGCGCTAAAATTAGCCTCACTTACTTCGTCCATTGCTTCTTTAATATCATTTTTAGCATTGTCACTGCTTTTATCTTGCACTTTATTCAAAACAAAGTGCATTTCACTGGTTTTATCTTCCATTTTTTGAGCCATTTTTAAAGCCTTTTCCGGATCATTTTGAGCTAAATGCATATTTTCTTTAACTAATGTAAAGTCTTTGTGAAAATTCTCTAAAGCCTTTCTCATTTTTTCTTGATTATCGTTATTTTCTGCTAAAGCTATTCTATTTAACTCACGAATTCTTTTATCAACCAACTCCAATTGAAGATCGGATTTTTTATCTTCATCAAAAATAAAGGCCATTTGTGCTTTTTCACCGCCTCTTTTTAGAAAATACAACAAATCTCCAGGCAAACTACCATCTGCTTTAACTTTAAGAGCTCCTCCTCCTAAAATCAAAATTAAAATCAAAGCAAATGTTCCAACTGGACGCATTATAAAATCCTGAAAAAATCCATTGGAAAATTTCAAAAAATAAAAAAATTCAGCCCCTTTACCCAGCTTCTGAGGAGTATCTTCGCTCATAACTTGAGCCAAAATATCCTCACGAGCTGAACTTTTCCACGCTGTGGAGGGCTGAATTCTATTCAAACTTTTCAGTTGTTGTAATAAATCTTTTTCCATTTTTATATAATTTTAGCCATTTTAACGCAAAATTTAATAAATTTCGTCTATATTTTTATCTATCTCTATAATAGAAGACGTAAAAAAACAAAAAGTGTTACAGTAAACATCATACAAACATTTAAACAATTACAATATTGAGTAATAATTATTATTTGATAGCACCTTCTGTTAAAAGATCTTCTTTAATACAAAAATCGCTTTCTTGGATTGCATTTTTTAAGTTGGCTATGTATTCTTGCTTTGTTTTTGAGTCCAAATTAATGTTTCGTGAGGAAACATTATAAACATCGGTTTTTACGCTTCCTTGGATTACGACATCTTTATCTATGTAATCTATTCTTGATAGACATTTTCCCAAAACATTGTCCGGATGATTATCAGAAAATAAACTTTCACCAACAAAGTGTCTTGGTTTTTCCAATCCTATTAAGTCTAAAATAGTTGGAGAGATGTCAACGTGGGAGGCAATTGAGTTGATTTCATCTTTATATCCATCCGGGGTGTAGATAAAAAATGGTAATTGATTATAGTTTAAAAAATTATTCATAACATTATCGGAATAAAAATTATAGTAACGATGATCAGTATAAACAACTACAATAGTGTTTTGATCTAAATTATTATTTTTTAATTCATCAAAAAGTACCTTTAAACTTTCATCAATATATTCAATAAATCCGATATAGATTCTAAGTGTATCTTCTTCTACCTCTATTGTATTTAATATATCATCAGGGATTTTTCCTCTATACTTATTGATTTCTACGCCAAAGGCATCTTTGTAATAGTCCAACATCTCCTGATTGTGTGGGGAATGAGCTGTAAAACCAACCACATAAGAGACAAAAGGCTGTTTATTCTCTTGAACAAGCTTGTTTATCATCTTTTTTAAAACAAACGCATCCGGCTCTTTTTGACCAAAATAATCATTAAAATAAAGCTCTTGAAACCCCCATTTTTTAGCCAAAATATTCCGATCGTAAAACTCAGGGATCCCAGCATGAAATAAAGCCGTATTATAGCCTAACTTCTCCCTTAATAGCTGAGGCAAGCAATAATAATCGTTATTTTTATAAGAATAATTAACCGGTGCCTCAGAATCGGGCAAAGCACTGCACAAAGCGGAAAACTCCGCGTTTATGGTTTCGCAACTATTGCCATAAAACTCTTTAACAGAGATATTATTGTTTTTCAGCTCAGTAAAATAAGGCAGAGGGTTAGGGTCCAGCCTAAAAACCCACTCCGGCACAGATTCCAGTTGATAAAAGATAATATTTGGTTTGTCTAATTTCCGTGGAGTTGTCTTGGGTAAGATATTTTCATTCTTTCCTATCTTGCCTAGTAAATAATTTATTTTTTCTCCAAACACAAGCGCTTTATATTCCTGACTTTTGTCGATCATTGCATTTGTCTTACTAACAATAAAAGCATCGTACAAACCACCCCATAAAAAACCGCTTACTCCTAAATCACTTAAATAAGCCTTATGGCTCCACCAAGAATCTTTTGGATTATTCTTTGTGTAAAAAGTTGTCCCAAAAATTAACAAACTAAAAATTATAAGAATAAACCACATTCTCACCCTAAGTGAACGTAGTCGTGTTAAACCACGAAATTCCTTTACTTTTCTCTTGCTTAGTGAGACGAGATTCGCTTGGAATGACAATTCCGGTTGTGATGCTAAAAAAATAATATCTTTATGAATCTTAACAAATAAATAGCTTGTTATTACAACGATTGACAAACTCGCTGTATACAGCCAAAGTGGGACTAAATATAAAAAATCAGTTAAAAAACTGATTAAAGCAAAATTTACACCCTTTGCTTGAGAAAAAGTTAGGGGTAAAAAAGTATCAAAAACTTGATAATAAGCAAAATTTATAAGCGCATAAAAGTAAAAAATAGAATTTAAAAAAATAAAAAAACTAAGTAAATATTTATTTTTAGGAGTTACTGTCAAAACAACTAAAAATAAACTAACAGATAAAAATAAAAAAACACTACTAAGAGTAGTAAAATTTAGTCCAAGTAATTTAAAATAATAAAAAAAATACAAAAAAACACTTAACAGTAAAATCAAGTATATCGTAAACATTCTTTTTTTTATAAAAAGATACATGGACTTATTTAACTTTCGATCTCAGAGCCTCCATTGCCCTGTGCAAAAGTACCCTGGTTGCTCCTTTGCTTCGTCCCATTACTTCGGCTATTTCTTTAGTTGAGTATTCCTCTACAAAACGAAGTAAAATTACCTCTTTGTATTCTTCTTTTATGCTATCAAGTTTTTCAATTATTTCTTTGACCTGGGCTTTAGTGTCTATTTTTTCAATCAAATTATCGGCCTTTAAATTATCTATGATATTATGATCTTCCAAGTCAACAGTTTCTTTGCCGTAATTTTTGCGATAAAAATCAATAACTGCGTTCCTGGAAACTCTATATAAAAACGCTTTTATATTCTCTATTTCCACACCATCTCGAGCATACTGCCAAACACGCAAAAAAACCTCGGAGGTTAAATCTTCAGCCTCTTGAACCCGAGACACCTTAAAGTAGATAAAACGATAAATCTTATCCACATACAAATCATAAAACTCGCCAAAAGCTTCTTTATCCCCTGCTTTAATCTTTGTTATTAATATTTTTTCTCTTATTTTACCCATAAAACCCAAAACAACGAGATTTTCTCATCTCTTTATATTAAATATAATAACAAAAATTTTATAAAAAAGCAATAAAAAAACGACATGCTTCGAACATGCCGTTGTAGCCTTTTCTGTTTGGCTATTTTAATATCTGCCAAGAAGGTACGCTCTAAATACTGAATCTTTTAGTTGATATTTTAACCATATTTTTTTAAACCTATACTTATCTATACCTGTCTTAGACAATTCTTTGTCTATATAACTAAGTATTTTTCTTACATTCTTTTTTATTTTTTTGGCATCAAAGTCGCATCGCTCGTTGTCGAGTTCCATCTGAATTGCTGTTTTTACTTTTTTAAAAACCTCATCAACAAACGATATTTTAAACTCTGCTAATACATCTTTTAAAACTGCTTCATCAACTTTAAAATTAGCCATTTTTTTCTCCTAAATTTAAGGTTCGAGTTTATGTTTATTTTTTATTATCTCCACTGCTTTTTTATATTTTTTTACTTTTGGTAAGAAAGGTAATAATTTGTAGGCAAAACTCGGAATCCAGGCACTCATTGTTCCGCCTGCTGATACTTGGAATAAAACTTCTGGAATCCAAATCCCAGTGTGCCCTTTTTCAAGCATTGTCAGCCATAAGTCCCAATCTTGAAGGCGTTTTATATTTTCATCAAATCCGGGAAAATGCTCGCGTCTAATTAACGACGAAGTATGAATATACGGCATTTCACGCAATTTTTCTGCATTAAATTTCCATAATTTAAAAGTCTTAAAACCAAATTTATGAGCCGAATAAACATAAGATCTATCAAGATTTTCCTTCAAAACATTCAACATCTTCTCCAACATATCCGGCTTCATCATAATATCAGCATCTAAAAAAATAACATACTTCCCTTTAGAATTAAAAAAACCACGGTTTCGCGCGGCCTGAGGTCCTTGATTCTCCTGATGAATAACCAAAAAATCTATATTTTTTTCTTGAAATTTTACTTCATACTCATCCAAAACAATATTCAAATCATCCGTTGACTCATCATCAACCACAACAACCTCAAAGCCCAAAAAACTCTGCTCCAAAATACTATCCAAACATTTTCTAATTTTCCCAGCCTGATTCCAAACCGGAATAATTATTGAGATCATATAAAAAATTATTAAATTACAATCTCTTTCTTCTCCGTACAACCTTCAATCGTGCTAATTCTTTTTCGATTTGAGCTGATAAAGCGGCGAACTCTCTAGCGTCTCCTGATTTTTTCTTTCGTAGTTCTTCGGCTCTTTTTCTGGCTTCTTCGGCTCGCTTTTCGTCGATTTCTTCGGCTCGTTCGGCTGTGTCTGCTAAAATTACGATTTTATCAACAAGAACCTCCACAAATCCTCCGGAAACTGCCATAGTTACTTCTTCTTTTCCTTTTTTAGTAATAATTTCTCCTGGAACCAAAACAGAGACCAAGGGAATATGGCCCGGCAAAACCGTAATTTGCCCATCCTGAGTTGGGATGGTTATTTGGTCTATCTCATCCTTAAGAACAGTCTTCTCAGGAGTAACTATTTCAAAATTGATTTTATCAGACATAAAATTTTTTACTTTTTAATCTCATCGATTCCACCTTTCATATAAAATTCCTGCTCTGAAACTTTATCGTATTTTCCGTCTAAGATTGCTTTGAAGCCTTTGACGGTATCTTTTAGAGAAACATATTTTCCAGGTGTTCCGGTAAAGGTTTCAGCTACGAAAAATGGTTGGGATAAAAACCTTTGAATTTTACGAGCACGAGATACTGTTACTTTATCTTCTTCGCTTAGTTCGTCTACTCCCAGAATCGCGATGATATCTTGTAAATCTTTGTATTTTTGTAAAACTTTTTGCACTCCGCGAGCTACGCTGTAGTGCTCTTCTCCAACAACTTTTGGATCCAAAATAGTTGAAGATGAATCAAGAGGATCAACCGCCGGATAAATTCCAAGTTCAGATAGAGCCCTGGAAAGCACAACGGTTGAGTCAAGATGAGCAAAGGTTGTTGCCGGAGCCGGGTCGGTCAAGTCATCGGCTGGCACATAAACAGCTTGAATAGAAGTAATAGATCCTTTATCGGTTGAGGTAATTCGTTCTTGCATCTCTCCCATTTCACTGGCAAGTGTTGGTTGGTATCCAACAGCAGAAGGCATTCTACCAAGCAAGGCCGATACCTCGGAACCGGCTTGCGTAAATCTAAAGATATTATCTACAAAAAATAGCACATCCTGATTTTTTTCGTCTCTAAAATATTCGGCAATAGAAAGCCCTGACAAAGCCACTCTGGCTCTTACGCCCGGAGTTTCGTTCATCTGCCCAAAAACCATAGATAATTTATTGATTACGCCAGACTCTTTCATTTCATGGTATAAATCATTTCCTTCTCTTGTTCTCTCTCCCACTCCGGCAAATACACTGTAACCACCATGCTCTTTGGCAATATTATTAATAAATTCCTGAATAATAACTGTTTTACCAACACCGGCTCCGCCAAACATGCCTACTTTTCCACCCTTTACAATCGGACAAATCAAATCAATTACCTTAATTCCTGTTTCTAAAATCTCTGTTTTAGTTGATTGATCGATAAACTCCGGAGCTTCGCGATGAATAGGATATCTTATTTTTGATTTTACGGCCGGTTTTCCATCGATTGGTTCACCAAGAGTATTAAGCATTCGTCCTAAAGTTTCCTCTCCAACAGGAACACTAATCGGCTCTCCGTTATCTATTGCTTCTTGACCGCGCTTCAAGCCGTCAGAAGACCCCATAGCAATTGTTCTAACGATATTAGAGCCCAAATGTTGCTGAACCTCTAAAATCAAATTTTCTTTTTTGTTTTCACCTTTCACGGTAAGCGCGGAATAAATTTTAGGCAATTTATCCTCAAAATAAACATCCACTACCGCACCGATAATTTGTTTGATTTTCCCTGTTTGTAATTTTTTATCCATACAATTTTAATTTTATATTTTTAAATAAATTTTAATTTAATCAATGACTTTATGGGCTTTCGACTTTTGATTACCCACTCATCGCGGCTGCTCCGGCGGAAATCTCCGCAATCTCGTTGGTTACGCTTGCCTGGCGAGCCTTATTATAATACAAAGTCAAATCTTCGATCATCTCTCCAGCGGCGTCAGATGCATTTCTCATGTTAAGCATTCGCAAAGAGTGTTCACTGGCGTTAGCTTCAAGTAACGCCTGATAAAGCTGAATCTCAATCAATCTTGGTATCATTTGGTCCAAAACTTCTTTAGTGCTTGGCTCAAATGTATATTCAAAAGAATATTTTCCTTTTTTTAAATATTTCTCTTCTTTTTCTTTAATAAATTCTTTAGTTAAACCGATTCTTTCATCTTTTCCCACAATTCCCAAATAATCATCTTCTGTATCTAAATCAATTGGCAAAAGTTGTTTAACACGTGGAACCTGATTCACAGAAGAGATAAAATCAGTATAAGCAACCATTATTTTATCGTACTCTCCCTTTAAAAAACTTTGAATTACCATCTTTGATAAATCACTCACCTCGTAAATTCCAGTTGCCAGATCGGGCTTTGGAAAATCAAAGACAACATTATATTTATGTCGCAAAATTATCTCTGCTCCTTTTCTTCCCATTGTAACAATATCGGTGATCTTTTCACCACCATTATGTTTTTTAATGGAGTCAATCGCTTTATTTACCAGCTGAATGTTATATCCTCCACAAAGACCACGATTAGAACTGATCAAAACCAATAAAATCTTTTTATATTGTTCCTTCTTCTGAAGTAACGGATGAACGCTATCACTATTTGTTTGGGACAAATTTAAAATCGTATTCCAACTCAAATTGGCGTAAGGTCTTGTTGCTATAACCATATTAACCGCTCGTCTCATCTTTGAAGCAGCCACCATCTCCATCGCTTTCGTGATTTTCTTGGTATTACCAACGGATTTTATTCTTCGTTGTATATCCTTTGTACTAACGGGCATAGATAATTATTTCTCTTTTTTGATTAGATAATCTAAAGTTTTTTTGTAATCTTTTATTTTTTCAGTTACTTTTTTGTTTGTCTCTTCACTAATATCTCCTGTTTCTTTGATTGCTTTTAGTTCTTCTTTGGCTGATGTTGTTAAATATTTATGCATTGCTGTTTCAAATTCTTTTACTTTTTCAACCGGGACATCATCAAGTAATCCCTCTGAAGTGGCAAATAAAATAGCTACTTGATTTTCAACCGGCATTGAGTCGTACTGATCTTGCTTTAATACTTCGGTAATTCTTTTTCCTCTTTCCAGTTGCTTTTGAGTAGCTTCATCCAAATCTGAACCAAATTGAGCAAAAGCAGCCAACTCTCTGTATTGAGCCAAATCCAATCTTAACTTTCCGGCAACTTTTTTCATGGCTTTAATTTGAGCGGCTGAACCTACGCGAGAAACTGAAAGTCCGGCGTTAACGGCCGGTCGAATACCTTGATAGAACAAATCCGGCTCAAGATAAATTTGTCCATCGGTAATAGAAATTACATTGGTCGGAATATAGGCGGAAACATCTCCTGATTGAGTTTCAATAATTGGCAAAGCAGTTAAAGAACCACCACCAAAGTCTTTATTTAATCTGGCAGATCTTTCCAGTAATCTTGAGTGAAGATAAAAAACATCTCCAGGATAAGCTTCTCGTCCCGGTGGTCTTTTTAAAAGTAATGAAATTTCACGATAAGCAACCGCGTGTTTACTAAGATCATCATAAACCACTAAAGAATCTTCACCTTGATCCATAAAATATTCACCAATCGCACACCCGGCGTACGGAGCAATAAAAGAAAGTGAGGCTGGATCAGATGCTCCGGCAACCACGATAATAGTGTTGTCCATGGCTCCTCTTTTTTCTATCTCTGCTACAATTCTAGCTATTTTAGATTCTTTTTGTCCGATTGCAACATAAATCGAAACTACTCCTTCGTTTTTTTGATTGATAATCGTATCAACAGCAATAGCTGTTTTTCCGGTTTGTCTATCCCCAATAATAAGTTCTCTTTGCCCTCTACCAATCGGAATCATAGCGTCAACCGCTTTTACTCCGGTTTGAAGAGGAGTATCAACTGACTGTCTGGTAATTACTCCGGAGGCAATCTTTTCCACAGGGTAAAATTTATCTGCCTTGATTTCTCCTTTACCATCAAGCGGTCGGCCAAGCGGATCGATCACTCTTCCAATCAAACCTTTACCAACCGGAACCTCTAAAATCTTTCCTGTTGACTTTACCTCCATACCTTCTTTAATTCCCAAATAATCTCCTAAAATCATCGCTCCAACAGTATCTTCTTCCAAATTCAATGCTACTCCAAAAACAGATTCGCTTTTCTCAGTCGTAAATTCAAGCATCTCTGAAGACATACAATCAGACAACCCTGAAATCTTAGCAATCCCATCACCAACCTCAAGAACAGTCCCGACTTTTTCTTTCACAGTCTCTGCTTTAAAATCCTGGATTTGTTTTTTTAACGATTCAATAATGTGATCTTTTTGACTTGACATATTGTTATTTTTTTGTTAAATTATTATTTATATTAAAAATTTGTTGTTTACAATTTAATTTGGAGTTGGAGGAGGTATCCATATGAAATGCAATCTGTGCAATAAAGAAAAAAGTGAAAAAATCATTTTTTGTGGAATATGCTACGGCTGTATCAATGATTTTAAATTACGAGAACAATTAGAGCAAGAAATCAGGGAAGCTTTACCAACAAAAGATTTACAAAAAAAATTTATACACCTTTTATTGTTAACAAAATTCCACGAAATGCTTAATTAAAGGAGATTAAATTATGGCCAGATTTGAATGTAGTAAATGTCGTGATATTACAATGCTTGTTCCAAGCCTTGATGTATGCCCTGATTGTTTTGGAGAAAATTTTGCGGAAATTGCACCGACGTTATCCACCCTACAAAAACAAAAACTAATTACGATCCTCCGCAATCAAAAGGGTATGGCTAAGTACGCCGAGGAATTGCTTACAGATTGGTGGAAAGAAGTAAATTATCAAAACTCTGAATTAGAGTTAACCGATACTCAAAGAATGGGACATGCGATGCTAAACCAGCATCGCGGTTAATTTCTCTTCAGCCAATTTTATCCCCCAAAGGATTTCAGGAAAACTTGAAGTCCTTTTTTTATCGACTTAAATCTTGCTTTAAAAGAGCTAACTTTTTTTTTAAACTTCCATCAATTACTGTGTCATTATACTTTAAAATCAATCCTCCCAGAATATCTTTTTGAACTTTATTGTTTATAATTATTTCTTTTTTATCTAACATTTTAGAGATATTTTTATTCAACAGCTCAATAACTTCATTATCTAATTTATAAGCACTTATTACTTCAACTTTTGCTCGTCCTTCTTTTTTATCTAAAATATCGTTAAACTCATCGATGATCTTATCAACTATTTTCAAATCGTTGTTTTTTACTAAAACTTTAATAAAATTTTTTATAATCATTTCTAAATCACCCTTATCTGAATCGATAGTCACATCGTACAAACTCAAAGCATATTGTTTAGAGGTAATTTTCATAAATCCTTAACGGTTTTTTCAATCATCTTTTTATCTATTTTATCGTTCATTTCCTTACCAACTGTTTTTTCAATGGCAAGCATCACAACATCGGCTATTTCTTTCTTAGTGTCTTCTACGATTTTTTCTTTTTCTTGTGTAATTTGCTCTTTGGCTTTTTTAATAATTTCAGCCACTTCTTCTTTTGTCTTCTGAACTGACTCTTCTTTTTGTTTGTTTGATTGTTTTTCTGTTTCACTTAAAACAGCCATTGCCTCTTTTCTAGCCTCAGCCATTTTTTGATCATAATCTTTTTCTGCTTTTTTTAATTTTTCTTCAATTTGCTTAGCATCATCCAAACTTTTGACAATTTTATCTTGTCTTTTTTTAAGCAATTTTAAAATTGGATTATACAAAAATTTATACAACACCAAAAGCAAGATAATAAAATTAATTATCTGGGCAATAAGAAGTGTTGGATGAATTCCCAGTTTATTCAATAATTCCATAGAAAAATATTAAACGAACTTTACAATCAAAGCAATTACCAAAGCGTAAATTGCGATAGCTTCAGCAAAGGCGATTGCCAAAATCATTGATGTTTGAATTTTTGGAGCTGCCTCCGGATTTCTCCCTATAGCTTCCATAGCTTTAGAACCGATTAAACCAACTCCAAGACCAGGGCCAAGAGCTCCCAACCCGATTGCAAGAGCGGTTGCGATTGATTTAGCTGCTTCTGCGTTGTTCGCAACGCCTTGTACTACTTCATTTTCCATATGTTTTTTTGTTTTTCTATATTTAGATCGTTATATCAATCTAAATTAAGAATTTATTTTTAATTATAAATTTATTAATGCTCGCTATGATCTATTGTCGCTGACTTTAAGAATACGAGTGTTAACATTGAAAATACCAATGCCTGAACGAATCCAACAAACAGCTCTAAAAATAAAAACGGTAACGGTAATATATTAAAAAATACAGGTAGTAAAAATAAAGCTACTAAAAGCAAGGCCTCGCCGGCAAAAATATTTCCAAACAATCGAAAGGAAAAAGAAATAACCTTGGAAAACTCAGAGATAACCTCTAGAATGCCAACAAAACTGCCGATAAAATAAGGTTTTTTAAAAGGACTAACAAAAAATTTAGACAAATATTTTCTTGTTCCTAAAAACGCAATACCGATAAACTGGGTAAAAAATACGCTGACAATAGCAAGCGCTAAAGTCACATTAAGGTCAGCCGCGGCTGAACGAACAAAAGGAACAACAACTTCTTTGCCATGATGAACTTCTTTAACTCCTATTGTTCCAAGCCCTGGTACAACCTCTATCCAGTTAATTAAAATTACAAAAATAAAAATAGTCGCAACCAGCGGAAAAAACTTTTGTGTTTGCTTACGATCTCTGGTCACGCTGTCAACCATATTTAAAAGAGCTTCTAAAACTGATTCTATAACATTTTGCAAACCTTTTGGAACTATTTTAAAACTTTTTCTTAAATACAAACTACCGACAATAACAATTAAACTGGTAATTAAAGTAATAACCGTGGTATTTGTGATTGGAAATCCGTGAATATGAAAAATCGGTTCCGGCGCGATTGAAATTACTAAATCTTGAATACCCATATTTTTAGCTTTTAACTTCGTTAGCTTCACTAGCTTCACTGACTTCGTTGGCCTTTGAATTATTTGCTTCCTCCCCATTCTCTGTAACTACCTCGTCCTTCACGGTTTCTTTGTTTTCTGAATTTTCAACAGTGGGTGTTTTTTCAAAACTACCAATTGCTTGCTTTGACTTTTTATAAACAATAAAACTGGAAAGAAAAACCGATAACACTACGGCTGATAAAAATAAAAAAGGGCTTGTTCCAAGTTTCTTATCCAAAAATCTCCCACCCAAAGCTAAAACCACAAGCGGTATCGCAATTGAATATCCCAACTCCAAGGCAAAAGAAATCGCCAAGGGATTGTTGTCCTGTTTCTGTTGGTTAACGGATTTTTTTTCTTGTGTCTCCATTTTATAAAAACAAAAAACGAATATGGCCTCGACCACACTCTTTATATAAATATAATAGAAATACTTTTAACTTTTGTCAAATTTTACGAGTGTTTTCTACTCTGCCAGCTTCATTAAATTATTAATTGTGGCGTAGATTAGGGATATTATTGAAAATAGGAAAATAACAATGTAGTTCCATTTAGCTTTACTTGATCGAAGTCCTTTTAAGATATAAAGCAAAGTGTCACGATCGCCTTGGTTTAGTTCTTTTTTATTGTAAATTTTATAGGCCAATCTTCTCTCTTCAATAATTTTCGCCCTACTACTTGCCACCCGATACCGATGAGCAAAATACCAAATAAATCCGAGAGTTCCGATATACCAAGCAATTTCCACCCACAAACTACTATAATTATTTAGAACAACAATAACCCGATAGGAAAAGGTTGCAATTACTCCTACCCAAAATAATAATACACGATAATATTTTTTACTAAGTTTGGCCATAAAATTAACTCACCTCCCCAACGGCTTTGCGGTAAGCGCAGTAGTCGCAGCTCCAGTGGGCGTTTGGAATTTTATCTTGTTCTAAGCACTCGCGTGTTTTTATTAATGTTTCTTCTATCCATTTATCATCCCCTTCATAAGGGATTAAAGTAATATCAAACTCCAATTTTCCGTCAAAAGCTTTTTTATCGGTAATGCCGTTACAATATACGAAATATCCTGTATCAGAAACTTTATGGTTATTTTTGCGAAGTAGCCACTGGTAAACTTCCATTTGTCTTTTATAACCAATCTGCCAACCTTTGTCCAGTTTCTCTATTTTTTCATTTTTGCTGGTTGCCTTATAATCAACCACCACAAGCTCTTTACTGGGCAACTGCCAAAGATCATCCACAGCTCCAAAAACCAAAAAATTTGTTGGCTCATGTAAGTACTGAACACCAACAAAGTTCTCTCGCCACTTATCCATATTCTCATGCACAAAAGGCACGGCATCAACCCCGTAACTTTTCATCAAAGGATGGGCCGTTTTCTGAGCCCGATGAATATCAAATTCTTTTTTTAAAAGCGCATCCACAGCAGAGTTTAAAGCAAAAGGAAATCCCGGCGGCCTCCCAACCCCTAACCGACGATCCAAATAAAAACATCGCGGGCAATTCAAAAATAAATCAATCTTACTTCGACTCAATTTAAACATCTGCTCAGAGCCCGGAACAAACAAGTTCCGACTCCTTCTTGAATTATAGTACTTTGACATATTAAATATTAAAAAATCTTTTTGCGTTTTCGGTTGTTGTTTTGACAATTTCTTCCACGCTTACCCCTCTTATTTCCGCAATTTTCTTAGCGATATATTTTACGTAAACCGGTTCGTTTCGCTCTCCTCTATGTGGTGGCGGAGTTAAGTATGGAGCATCGGTTTCTATCATAAATTTATCTGCTGGGATTTCTTTAATCCATTCAAAACCTTTAACAAAATTTACTAAACCGGTAAAGGAAATTATAAATCCCAAATCAAAATACTTATTTGCTGTTTCAAGATTTTCGTTAAAGCAATGAATCACTCCGCGCGCTTTTGGATAATCTGCTTTTAACTCTTGCAAAATTTTAAGTAAATCTTGATGAGCATCCCGACAGTGAACAATAATCGGTAAATCCAACTCTTGCGCCAATTTAAACTGTCTTATAAAAACTTGCTTTTGCTTTTCTTTTACTTTTTCAACCTCATCATCTGTTAATTCTTTTTTAGCCCTGTCACCAATATGAAAATAATCCAAACCAACTTCACCGATAGCAGCCACTTTTTTACTTTTGGCTAAATCTTTGTAAGCATTATAATCAAATTTTTCCGCCCGAGATTCAAATTGAATCTCCTCTTCGTCCACGGTAAATTCCTCTAAATGAATTGGGTGAAGACCAATAGCCGCATAAACTCCTTCATTATATTTTTCCGCAATCTTAACGGCCCGAACAGAAGTGGTAAATTGAGAACCAACATTAATAAGCCAAGTATTATTATCCAAGGCTCGTTTAATAACCTCCTCGCTATCGTTACGATAAGCATTAAAATTGATATGACAATGTGTATCAATTAATTTCATAATGATTAGATGAGTTTGCGCAACATATCGCCACTGCCAAGGCATCGGCGGCGTCGTCTGGACGCGGAATTTCTTTTAATTTTAAAAGCATTTTTACCATTTCTTGGACTTGTTTTTTTTCTGCTCGCCCATAAGAAGCAACGGCTTGTTTTATCTGTAATGGAGTATATTCTTCAATTGGTAGTCCGGCCTGAATTCCGGTTAGCATTATCACTCCCCTAGCTTGCCCCACTTCAATCGCAGTCTTAACGTTCTTAGAAAAAAACAACTCCTCCACAGCCATTTTATTTGGCTTGTATTCCTTTATTACTTCTTTCAACTCTCTATGAACCTGTGCTAACCTGGCGGGAAATGGCAATTTTGCCATAGTTGTAATCGCCCCATACTCAATCATCTTCAAATCTCCGTTCTTACTTTTCTCTACAATTCCATAACCAACAATCGCAAACCCGGGGTCGATGCCAAGAATAATTTCTTTTTCATTTTTAGAAATCATAATTCAATATCAGCGTTCGTATAAAAATTATTTACATCGTCGTTATCGTCTAAAGCTTCAAATAATTTTTGGAATTTTTCTTTTTCTTTGTTGTCGGTTATTTCTTTTTCTTCTTTTGGAACGTATTCAAGCTCAGCATAATTTACAATGATATTTTTTTTATCCAATTCTTCTCTTGTTTTCTGAAAATTCTCTACTTTAGTATAAATTATTAAATCATTTTCTTCTATTATTATATCTTCTAAGCCAAAATCTATTAACTCCAACTCTAGCTCGTCCTTGTCTTTTATTTTGTTCTTATAGTCCTCAATTCGTATCACTCCTTTTCTTTCAAATTGCCACATAACACTGTTTGGTCCGCCTAAAGATCCGCCGGCCTTGGAAAAAATATGCCTAATTTCTGACACTGATCTATTTTTATTATCGGTCAAAGCCTCAACAACAAAAAAACTATTGCTCGGTCCAAAAGCTTCGTAAACTATCTCCTCAATTGTGTCTCCCTTAAGTTCTCCGGTTCCTTTTTTTATTGCTCTCTCAATATTATCCTTGGGCGTGTTAACTGATCGCGCTTTGTCGATCGCTACTTTTAATTTAAAATTAGTATCCGGGTCTCCTCCGCCATCGCGAGCCGCTACGGTAATATTTTTCGCCATCTTAGTAAAAATAGCCCCCCGTTTCTGATCAGCTGCTCCTTTTTGCCTTTTAATTGTCGACCATTTACTGTGTCCGGACATAAATTATTTTAACATTTAAGCATATAAACATTTAAACAATTATTTATAAAACTTACAGTTTAATTTTTACAAAGTGACGCTTTCCTTTTTGTAGGATTTTCCACCCTTTATCTACTGATACATTTTCTGTAACATTTTTTATAATCTTTTTATTAAATTTAACTCCGCCCTGCTCTACAACTCTTCTTGCTTCACTTTTGGAAGAACATAATTTTGTTTTTACTAATAAATCTAAAATATTTACTGAATACTCCTCTCTTTCCACTAGTTCTTTTTTATCATTTTTTAATTTCAATTTTAACCATTTTTTATCTATTTTTTCTTCTTTAATATCTTTTGGAACTCCTTTGTCTTGAAAAACCTTTTTAAAGTTTTCTTCCGCGTTTAAAGCATCTTTTTCACTGTGATACATTGTGATAATTTCTCTTGCTAAACGCATTTTCAAATCTCTTGGATTGAGCTTGTTAGCTTTTAAATCTTTTTTTATTTTTTGAATTTCTTGCATTTCCATGTCTGTTGCCAGTTCAAAATACTTTAACACTCCTTCGTCCCGCATAGACATAATCTTGCCATATATATCGTTTGGCTCATCTTCAATTAAAATAACATTCCCCCAGCTGGTGCTCATTTTCCGCCCGTCTGTTCCGTCCATGAGTTCGTAAGTAATAACATCCTGCGGTTTTTGATTGTAAGCTTTTTGCAAAGTTCGACCTGCTAACATATTAAACAACTGGTCACTGCCACCGATTTCAATATCAGCTTTAATTGCCACACTATCATAGCCTTGCATTAATGGATAAAACAACTCTCGCAGAGATATTCTTGTTCCTTCTTTATATCGTTTGGAAAAATTTTCTCTGTCCAAAATTTGTGCCACAGAAAAATTATCAGCTTGGCGACAAATATCAAAATAATCCAACTTCCCCAACCATTCGCTATTATAATGCACTTCTGCTTTTTTAATATCAATAACTTGACCTATCTGTGGAAGATAATTTTCCATATTCTTTTTAATATCATCGTAAGTCAACATTGGTCGTTCGTTGGTTTTATCGGATGCATCCCCGATTTGAGCGGTAAAATCACCTACAATCAAAACTATTTGATGCCCCAATTCCTGAAATTTAGCCAATTTCCTCATAGTTGAAGCCCGTCCCAAATGAATCTTCGGCCCGGTTGGGTCAACCCCATATTTAATTCGCAATTTTTTACCTGATTTTAATTTTTCTTCTAAGTCCTTTTTCACAATTAAATCAACTGTCCCCCGAGTTAAAAGTTCCTGTATTTTTTGTTCTTTTGTCATAAAAAATAGCGACCCGAATTATCCAAATTAACCATCCGAATGACCCGAATATTTATAAATTTAAATTATTTTAATAATAACAAAACAATGTCGAAAAAGCAAATTTAAGGCCAAAAAACTTGACAAAAAAGATAAAAAGCTTATATTTAAGACTAAACGCTGTACATTTTCATCTAACCAGCGAGGAAAACCTCGCCAACCGTGGGAAAACCCACGAAAGGAGTCGCCTATGATAGGCAACTTGAATGTAATGTTTTTTTCTTCTTCCGTTATGGCCGCTCATAATGACGCTAAATCAGACGCGCAGAGCGCCACTTCCCCCCATCTGATTAAGATGACCTAATCCATCCCGAGACTTCTTAAGAAGGAGGATAGCAATTGTACACAAAGTACAGACTGGGCACGACCGAGGTTCGTGTATCCAGCCTAAGGAAAAGGCAGTGAGCCAGATAGGCTATGCCCCGGTTACTGTTTATGTAGTAGCCGAAACATGGCAACGTTGAAAAGGCCACCAATCCCACATACTCCCGAGGAGAGATAAAACTATCTCCTCGGGTTCTTTTTTTTATAAAATAAACCCCAAATAACCAATAACAAATACCCAATCACAATTTTCATTTGACACTAAAAGTAAAATTTGCTATAGTAAAAATACTAAATAAGTAGCCTAAAAAGCTACTTATTCTTTTTACTAAATTAAATAAACAAAACTATGTTAGACCAAAAACAATTCTCTTTAGCTTTGAAACAAATTTGTGAAGAAAAAGGAATTTCTGAAAAACAAGTTCTTGAAACTATTGAGTCAGCTCTTGCGGCTGCTTATCGCAAGGACTATGGTAATAAACTGCAAAATATTAAGGTTGAATTTAGCCCTGAAGATGGTAGTACTAAAATATATGATATAAAAACAGTTGTTGAGGATATGCCGGAGGAAGAAGAGATTGAAGAATCTCAAGATCAAAAAGAAGATAAGCAAGGAAAAGATAACAAAGCTAAAGAAAAAACAAAAAAAGATGAAACCTCCTCTGCTGAAGCCATGGCAGACGAGGAAGAAATTAGAAAGTTTAATCCTAAAACTGAGATTCAACTTACAGATGCCAAGGAAATAAAGAAAAAATATAAAATCGGCGATGAAATAATTACTAAGCTGGAAAAACCGGAAGGATATGGCCGAATGGCTGCTCAAACCGCCAAGCAAGTAATTATTCAAAAACTACGCGAAGCGGAAAGACATACTTTGTACGAAGAAATGAAAGACCAAGCAGGTAAAGTTATAAACGGCGTTATTGAACGATACGATCGCCGTTTTGTTAGTATTAGCATTGGACGGGCTACAGCTTTTTTACCGCCCGAAGAACAAATCAGAGGTGAAATGTATAACGTTGGCGCGCAAATGAAGTTTTATATTGTGTCTGTAGAAGAAAACGCTAAAGGTCCAAGAATTATAGTTTCTCGTAGGAATGAAGAGATATTAAAAGAACTTTTCTATCTGGAAATCCCGGAGATCTCAAGCGGGGTTGTAGAAATCAAGGCTATTGCCAGAGAAGCCGGGGAAAGGTCAAAAGTTGCAGTATCTACCGACGACAGCTCAATTGATCCGATTGGATCTTGTATTGGCCAACGCGGAAACAGAATCCAAACAATTATTAATGAATTAAACGGTGAAAAAATAGATATTATAGAGCACAGCGATGATGTAGAGCGGTTTATTCAAAATTCTCTTTCACCAGCCAAAATTACCTCTGCAAAAATTAACGAAAAAGAAAATCAAGCTATTGTTCAAGTAAAGTCAGACCAATTCTCTCTAGCAATCGGTAAAGGCGGGCAAAATGTAAGACTAGCCACAAAACTAACCAACTGGAAAATTGATATCGAGGAGATAACAGAAAAAGGAAAAAAAGAAGAAAACAACAAAATAGAAAAACAAGACGATGACGAGAAGGAAGAAGAGGGAAAAGAGAAAAAACCTAAAGAAGAGAAAAAAGAAAAAAAAGATGGGAAAAAACCTAAAGACAAGAAAGACGATAAAAAAAAAGATGGGGATAAAAAAGAGAAGAAGGCAGAAAAGAAAAAAGACAAAGTAAAAAAAGACAAAAAATAATATAAATAACTACAACATCTAAACGTTAATCCGCTGGCTGGCGGAGCTTAAATGTTAAAACAATTACCCTATGACTATCACAACAAAAAAACTACCAAAAAATCAAGCTGAGCTTACTATCGAAGTTGAGTACGATAAAATTATTCCATTTTTAGAAAAAGCCGCTCCTCGCTTGAGCGAAAAACAAAAAATCGACGGTTTTAGACCGGGAAAAGCTCCTTACGATGTAATCAAACAAAAGTTCGGTGAAGCCGCTATCTTGAATGAAGCCTTAGACGATATAATCAGAAAACATTATATTGATGCTGTAGCCAAAGAAAAACTAGAACCGATTGATATGCCAAAAGTTGATGTTGTAAAAATAGCTCCTGGGAATCCGCTTGTCTTTAAGGCAACCATTTCTCTTTTGCCACACATTAAACTCTGTGACATAAAAAAAATAAAAGTTAATAAAAAAGAAGTAAAGGTTGATGAAAAAAAAGTAGACACAGCTATTAAACACATAGCTGAAAGTCGCGGTAAAGAGAAGTTGGTTGACAAAAAAGCTGGAAAAAGTGACATTCTTGAAGTTGATATGGACATCCTTCAAAACAATGTTTCAATAGAAGGTGGTCTTGCCAAAGGACATAAAATAATAATGGGAGAACCTCACTATATTCCCGGATTTGAAGAAAAATTAAAAGATACAAAAGCCGGAGATAAGAAAGAATTTGAAGTAACTTTTCCAAAAGACCACTACAATAAAAACTTAGCCGGTAAACCAGTTGTCTGCAAAGTTGAAGTAAAAGGAGTTTACGAAAGAGAGATTCCAAAAATAGACGATGAGTTTGCCAAATCTTTAGGAAAATTTAAAAATTTAAAAGAACTAAAAGACCAAGTAAAAGATAATATTGAAAAAGAAGATAAAGTGAAAGAAGAACAACGTCAAGAGTTGGAGATGCTTGAAAACCTTGTAAAAGAGTCAGAATTTGATGAAATACCGGAGGTATTACTTAAAGAAGAAACAAGAAAAATGATCGAGGAATTAAAAGCAAACCTAGCTCAACAAGGAGTTAAACTTGAAGACTATTTAATTCATCTTAAAAAATCAACCGAAGAACTTCAAAAAGACTTTTTACCTCAATCAGAGAAAAGGGTTAAAACCGGATTATTAATCCGTGAGTATGTTAATAAGAATAAAATAGAGACCACCGAAGAAGATGTTGAGAAAGAAATAGAAAAAATGCTGGCACACTATCCCAAAGAAGAAGAAACCCAAAAGCAAATAAAGTCAGAAGAGCACAAAAACTACTTAAAAACAATCTTAGTCAACCGTAAGGCGATTAAAAGGTTGAAAAAAGAAATAATTAAATAAAAAAACACATTAAAATTTTTTGCTATTGACAAAGTTTTTTAATGTGGTATGATGAAATATCCTAAAAGAGAGCAATAAAAACAACAATTTTAAACCTGTTTTTGAATCTGCAGACACGACAAGCATGGAAATTTTTCAAAAGGATTTTTTGGCCTTTGGCTAAAAAACTCCTCTTGTTGATTTCTAGTCTGCAGTTTCAAGAGCAGGTTTTTTTATTCTATTATTTCTTTGGTTGAAGTGGTGTTTTCTTCCGGTTCCTTCCCGATTAAACAAACTGCTTGCCAAGGTCTATATCTACTAAACCAAGTTTCTTCGTTTTCCTCTCCCGAGGAGTTGGTTATTTTACGAGTAAACTCTGCATCAGCACCGTTATGAGAACTTTCGGTGCATTTTTTTTCGCCTGGCTCCAAATCTTCTGTTTCCACGATTTTAGTTGGTCCGGGACTAACTATATTAAAAATTTTTGGCTCTGTTATTTCAACCTCACGCCCGTCAGATGTTCCCCAAAACTCAAAAGTTAGATTATCTCCTTCTATTTTGGTTTGAATTAAAATATAGTTTCCGGTATCGTTTAAAAATTTCATATCAGGCTTTGGAATATAAATAGTAGCATCTGTTCCTGCCGGTTCATAATAAGAGACTCGATAAGCGTGTGGTCTGCGTTCTGTGATTGGTAAGCCGGAATCAAGAGCCACCCGAAAACCAGTCGTGGCAATCTGACAAAGACCACCACCATATTCAGGCACTGTTTTATTCCCTTTTATAACAAGCTCCGGTAAATAACCTGCTTCGGCATCAATTGTGCCAAGAGCTGAAACTAAAGAGAATTCCTCATCAGATTTAATAAGCAGGCCGTCTAGTGATTCTGCTCCAACTTTTATGTTGTGACGCCTATTTTGCGGACTGCCTGCAAAACTTGACTCTCCTACTCCCAATAATTCTTTAATCCCTAAATCATTAACAGCTCCAATAGAATTTTTTGCTATGTCTTTTTCTATTATCATGTTAGCGGTAGAAGAAGCTTGAGCTAAAAATTTATCTTCAATATCAAGCAAAGTTTTATCTATACTTAATTTAACACCATCCCCGCTTTCTTGAAACTCTAAAACTTTTTCATCTTCAATTTTAAATTTTGCATCCTGGGGCGCAACATTTATTATACTAGCCTCTTCTTCTAAAAATATTTTAATTTTCTCTTTATCAAATTTTATTTCAGCTTCATCACCTATCACAATCCAATCAATAAACTCTTGATTACTCACAAGCTTCTCCTCTTTACTTGGACAAAAAGAAACCAAGTTATCATCCAACAAACATTCATACTTTAAAGAAACAGGTGCAACTGACAAAACTTTTTTTACTAAAGGAATCTTGTTTTTTACATCATCTTCTTTAATGTTTGGATAATCTGTTTTCATGTACATTTGAATAGGCGCAACAGAAAGATTTTTTAAATTATTTTCAGCCCGTTTAATCGACAAATCATAATCAAAGCTCTTACCAAGTTTTTCAGGTAATACAGTTATCTTAAATTTATTATTTTTAATTTTAATGTCTATTTTAGCGTCTTGACCTGGATCTTCCAGCAAAGAAAAATTACTAACAAGCACATCGGTCAACTCTTCTTTATTTAACTCAAAATAAACCATTATTTCTTTATTGCTTAAAAAAGCACTTATTCTGTTTTTAATATTTAAAAAAATATTTCTCCCCCTACCAAACCTGTAAGCTTCGTTGATTGATTTTTTTAAATTAAAAGAAAAAATTTCCTTAGAAAGCCCCGGGTCTTCCGTGGCGATAAGCAAAGAACTAACAACAACCTCTTTTTCTTTATACTTAAAAAATAGCCCGTCTTGTATTAATTGATTGCTGGATTTTTCAACTTCTCTAAAAGCTTCATCAAATGATTTTCCTGACAATTTTATACTGCCAATTTTAACTCCCGGGAAAATTTTATCTTTATAATAAAATTCAAAGGTAAAAAAAGCAGTTGAACACAAAATCAAAGAAACAAAAAAACCGGTGGCAAAAAAAATAAACCAGCGGCTTTTAAATATTTTAGTAAAAAATTTTAAACTAGTTTTAACCATTTTCGTCGGTTTCTAGTAATTTATTTAAAATCTCTTGAGGATTCGGGCCCAAAACATCTATGTTAATCTCCCCTTTTTCTTGCCCAGGAAAATATTTTTCAAATTCTTCTTTAGAAATTTTTAAATCCTGCTCTTTAATATGAACTATCACATCCCCTGACTCTTCTTTTTCAATAGAAGCTTTAATTTTTGCAGATCCTTTCACCTCTTGGTTCTCTATTATTTCATTTTTTTGACTACCCTCCGTCTCTTCCCTCTCGATCATTTTCCCCCAGTCAGCTTCTTTCATAATAATTTTATTTATTTATTTTAATCTTAACACCATGCGAAAATTTGGCCTTAGGAATAATTATCGTCAAAATACCATTCTTTAAGGTGGCCTTTAACTTATCTTCCTTAACTTTAAACGGCAAAACAATAGAACGGGAAAATTTTCCCCAATAACACTCTTCGCAAAAATGCTCTGTTATTTTTCCGTTCAAACCATTAGCCCGTTTTCCGCAAATAGTTACTATATCATTATTTAAAGATATGTCAAGATCTTCTGGTTCTACTCCGGCAACAATAGACTTAATAATAATTTCATTGTCTTTTTCATATACATCCACCAAGAGCTGACCTTCTGAGGAGTGTTTTTCTTCTTCAAGAAAATCAGTTTGTTTTGTATCGGAAAACAAAAATAAATCTTTTTTTGAGCTATCTTTTTTTTCTTCTAAAATTTTGCTTAAAATAATTTTTTTATCTTTTTGCATATAATTATTTTAATTTTTTATTTAAATAATCATTTAGTTCTTTAATTTTTACTCTTTTCTGTTTCATTGTATCACGATCACGAATCGTGACATCGTCTTGCTCTAAAGTATCAAAATCTACTGTTAAGCAATAAGGTGTTCCAATCTCATCTTGCCGACGGTAGCGCTTGCCAATATTACCGTTATCGTCAAACTCGCACATATATTCTGTTTTTAAATTATCGTAAATCTCGCGTGCTTTTTCAACTAACTTTGGTTTATTTTTCAAAAGTGGAAAAATCGCCACCTTAATTGGTGCTAGTTTTTTTGGAAATTTCATAACTATCCGCTCACTTCCATCTTCTAATTTTTCTTCCGTATAAGCTGATGATAAAGCAACTAATAAACTTCTATCCAAACCAAAAGTAGGCTCTAAAACATGTGGAACAAATCGTTTATTATTTTGTGGATCAAAATATTCCAATTTTTTCCCTGACGCTTTAGAATGTTCTTTTAAGTCAAAATCTCCTCGATGAGCTAAGCCAAATAATTCAGCAAAGCCAAAAGGAAAATTATACTCAATATCAACGGTTTTTTGGGAATAATGAGAAAGCTTTTCTTTGGCGTGTTCATATCTTCTTATATTTTTATCTTTTGCACCTAGCTCACTGGCAAAGTCTTCCTGTAATTTTAACCATTCTTCAAATAAATCTTCCCACTTTACTTCAGGGTCTATAAAATATTCAATTTCCATTTGCTCAAATTCACGAACCCTAAAAATAAAATTTCGAGCTACAATTTCATTCCGAAATGCTTTACCTATCTGAGCTATACCAAAAGGAATTTTCACTCGCATTGAATCAACTACATTTTTAAATTCTAAAAATATTGCTCCGGCAGTTTCCGGTCGCAAGTACACATCACCGTCGAAGCTATTCATATTTGTCTTAAACATCATATTAATATTTCGCACCTCAGTCCAATCTGATTTTCCACATTCAGGGCATTTTATTTTCTCTTCTTTTAAAATTTTGGTCATTTCTTCCAATTGCCCTTCTAAATCTTTTCCCGTCGCTTCCTCTACTAAATGATCGGCACGAAATCTTTTCTTACATTTCCTGCAGTCCGCTAATGCATCATTAAATCCTGTTGTATGTCCGGAAGCCTCCCAAGCTCTTGGATTAAGTAAAATTGGCCCATCAAGCCCGACTATGTCAATTCGCTCCTGCACAAACATTTTCCACCATAAATCTTTTATATTATTTTTAAGCTCTCTGCCGTAAGGACCATAAGAATAAGAGTTGGCAAACCCTCCGTAAATTTCTGATGACGGAAAAATAAAGCCTCTCCGCTTAGAGAGAGAAACTATCTTTTCCATTTTATTATTTTTTTCTTTTGCCATAAAATAAAATTATTAATTTAACTTCATTTTAGCAATAATAATTTTTAAAGTCAAAATTCATTGACAAAAATTAAAGAATATGCTATTATATATAGTATAAATGAGACGTATATCCCTTAATCTGTTAAGGGATTTTTTATTGGGAATATCTAAAAATAACCAATTAATATGCCTTTCACACTGTTTTACTCAAAAAACCATAAAAATAAACAAAAAAAGCTATTTCAAACAGCGAATTTTATAATTTTGCTATCTTTAATGTTTAATTTTTCCTTCCCACAAATGACAATAGCGCAAGGTATTGAGGTAAACACTGACGAAATCACAATAATGAATGTATTTTCAGAAGATAAACCAGATCTTAGAACTTTTGGAGATATTAGAAAAGAAAAAATTATTAACAAAACTGTGATAAAATACACTCGTTATATTCTAGTAACCGCCTACTCTAGCACGGTTGATCAGTGCGACAGTACTCCTTTTATTACTGCCAATGGAACAAGAGTCCACGATGGCATTATCGCTGCTAATTCCTTACGATTCGGCACAAAAGTACGTTTCCCGGAGTACTCAGGGGGTAAAATATATACTGTAGAAGACCGAATGCACGCCAGATTCAACAAACGAGCCGATATCTGGATGGAAACCAGGCAACAAGCCCAACAATTCGGTGCCCAATGGCTGAAAATGGAGGTGTTATATTAAAATAAATAATGCTAAATTTATATAAATTAAAAATACCGTCAATAATTTGACGGTATTTTTAATTTAATGGGTTTACAAGTCTTCTATTATTTACTACAATAAAACTACTAAATAACTATTTAAATAAATTTTATGGAACAATACATTATAGAAGGAGGCACGAAATTAAGTGGGGAGATACAAGTTAAAGGTGCTAAAAATTCTGCTTTGAAGATTTTGGCGGCTACTGTTTTAACTAAGGGCGAAAATATAATTAGTAATATTCCACAAATTAATGATATCGGTCAGTTGATTGAAATTATTAAAGACCTTGGAGTTGAGATTAAAAAAGACAAAAAAGACAGTTTAAAAATTTGCGCTAATAACATTAATAAAACTCAAATTAATGAAGAGCTTGGGAGAAAACTACGAGCCTCTATTATTTTGGCCGGACCAATTCTGGCTCGCTTTGGTGAAGTTGAAATTCCTCATCCGGGCGGATGTTTGATCGGAAAACGCCCTATCGATATATTTATTGATGGATTTAAGGCTCTAGGAGCTAGCTTTGAAGAAAAAGAAAACAGCTATAAATTTAAAGCAAAAAAATTAAAAGGGACAAATTATTTTTTCTATAAAATCAGCGTTACCGGCACAGAGACAATGATGATGGCCGCGACCTTGGCAGAAGGAACAACTGTTTTAAAAAATGCTGCCCAAGAACCGGAGATTCTTGCTTTAGCTGAATATTTAAATTCTTGCGGAGCGAAAATAAAAGGAGCCGGAACTTCTACTATCATAATTGAAGGGGTTGAAGAATTAACAGCCAATAAAACAAAAATTATTCCGGATCGAATTGAGACCGGAACTTTTGTTGTTATGGGATTATTAACTAAAAGTGAGATCAAAATCACAAATTGCAATCCGAGTCACTTGGAAAATTTTCTGATAATGATAAAAAGGGCCGGTGGAAAACTTGAAATAGGAAAAGACTACATTAAAACTCTTCCAACAGAAAAATTTAAGCCCGTTGATGTTATTACCCATGAATACCCGGGGTTCCCTACAGACCTACAAGCGCCTTTCACTCTTCTTATGACCCAAGCCAGTGGAGCCAGTTTAATTCACGAACCAATTTTTGAAGGGCGGTTATTTTTTACAGACAAATTAAACCAAATTGGCGCTGATATTATAATGTGCGATCCGCATCGTGTAATTGTACATGGCCCTACTTTACTCTATGGTAAAACAGTAGACAGCCCTGACTTGCGAGCCGGTGCTACTTTGATTTTAGCCGGGCTTATCGCCCAAGGGAAAACCATAATCGGAAACGTTTACCAAATAGAACGAGGATATGAGAATATTGTCGGGAGATTAAATAATCTGGGAGCACAGATAGAAGCAAATTAATATATGAGGATGAAAACCAAAAAAATTAAAGTTGGTTCTTTGTATATTGGAGGCGATGCTCCAGTTTCAATTCAATCAATGACTAATACCGATACAGCTGACACGAAAAAAACTGTTGACCAAATAAAAAAATTGATTCAAGCCGGTTGTGAAATTATCCGCGTAGCTGTTCCTAATATGGAAGCAGCGAAAAATTTAGGTGAAATTAAATCACAGATAAATATTCCTCTTGTGGCTGATATACATTTTTCCGATGAACTGGCCTTAGAGGCGATCAGGCAAGGCGTAGATAAACTAAGATTAAATCCCGGAAACATTGCTCCGGAGAAAATAATAAAAGTTGTCACAGAGGCTAAAAGAAAAAATGTACCGATACGAATCGGGATTAACGCCGGATCTTTAGAAAAAGATATTTTAAAAAAATACAAAGGAGAAGCAACCGCCGAAGCCATGGTTGCCTCGGCTAAGCGACATATTGAAATTCTGGAAAAATTAAATTTTAACGATATTATTGTTTCCTTAAAAGCATCAGATATAGAAAGAACGGTTGAAGCCTACAAAATTTTAAGTAAAGAAGTTGATTACCCAATGCATGTTGGCGTTACCGAGGCCGGAACACTTTTCCGCGGTACAATAATGTCTGCTATTGGAATTGGGCATTTACTGTACAATGGGATTGGAGATACTATTCGTGTTTCTTTAACAGCCGATCCGATTGAAGAGATAAAAGTTGCTAAAGAAATTCTGCAATCTTTAAATTTAAGAAAAAAAGGAATAACTATTACCAGTTGCCCAACTTGCGGGCGATCAAAAATTGACCTAATTACTCTTGCTCAAAAAGTAGAAAAAGCTTTGGAAAATTGTAATAAACAAATTCATATCGCTGTTATGGGCTGTGTTGTAAACGGTCCGGGAGAAGCTCGAGAAGCTGATCTAGCTATTATCGGCGGAAAAAAAATAGGGTTAATTTGCAAAAAAGGAAAAATTATTAAACAAGTTGAGGAAAAAAATTTATTAAAGGAATTCTTAAAAGAAGTAGACAACTATGAAGATAACAATTAGTAAATTTGCTGGTTTTTGTTCAGGGGCTAAGAAAGCTTATGAAATCACAACAAACATTGCCAAAGAAAATAATAAAAATTTACATATTCTTGGAGATCTTTTACACAATAAAGATGTAATTAAAAAAATAGAATCCTTGGGAGTAAAAAAAGTAAAAAAAGTTCAAGATATAAAAAAGGGGCGCATTGTTATCACCGCTCACGGGGATGGTAAAAATGTATTTGATGAAGCACAAAACAAAGGAGTGGAAGTCGTTAATACAACCTGCCCTAAAGTTATAAAGATTCAACAGCTGGTTAAAAAATTTCATCGAGACAACTTGCCGATAGTCATAGTTGGAGATAAAAATCATAAAGAGGTAAAGGGAATTAACGGTTGGTGTAATAAAAGTGCTGTTATAATTTCTAGATTGGAAGAAATAAAAAATATTAATTTTGACAAGTTGAAAAATGCTGTAATAGTCAGCCAAACTACACAAAACCTAAAAAAATTTCAGGAAATAGCTAAAGTTCTTCAAGAAAAAATAAAAAACACAAAAGTATTTAACACTGTTTGCGACGCAACCAGAAATAGGCAGGGGGAGACGAGAAAGATAGCTAAGGAAAACGATGCTGTTATTGTAATTGGGGGAGAAAAAAGCGCTAACTCGCAAAAATTATTTGAAATAGCCAAAGAACTTAATCCAAAAACATTTTTTATTGAAAACGCAGAGCAGTTAAATCTAAAAAATTTCATAAATTTGGAGAAAGTTGCCATAACCGCCGGAGCCTCTACCCCGGATTGGGTAATCCAAGAAACTTATCAAAAACTAAAAACCTTAAAAAGTTAATTATATGTCTCTAAAAACAAGACGGATTCTATATATATCTTTTATTATATTTTTTATATTGGTATCAGCGGCTACCATTACTTATACTGCCGGCTATCGTTTTCATTTTAAAAAATATAAATTCCAAAAAAACGGTGGGATTTTTTTAGAGTTCAAGCCTAAAGAAGTTAATATTTATATAAACAACAAACTTGAAGAATTAACCGGTTTCTTTGACAACTCTTTTAAAATTACAGATCTTCTTCCGGGAGAATACACAATAAAAATTACCAAGGATGGGTATTATTCCTGGGAAAAATTAATAAAAGTTGAAGAAGATAAAATAAATTTTTTGAAAAATATTATACTTTTTAAAAAAAATACTCTGCCAAAGCTGGTAACAGAAAGAAATATTATTAATTTATATAATGCTACCTCAACTAACAATCAAATTAATAGATTAAAAGAAATACCGGGGCTGAAAGAAATTGATAATGTATTGGATTTTAAAATTGTTAATAACAAAATATATTTAATACAAAATGAAAATGAAAAATTTATTCTGCAAGAAATAGATAGAAATGATTTTTCAAAAAAAACATTGCTCGATAATATTTCTGCGAGTTCTACTTTTCAATTTGCACCAAAACCTTTTTTATTCTTACTTGATGAAAAAGATAATAATTTAATGGTAATAAATACTAAAAGCCAAGAGATCATACTTCAAGACAAAGCTAAAAATATTCTTTGGACTCAAAAATTAAAATCAGGTAGCTACAAAATAGCTTACAACAATGATTTTGAAATTTATGTTTATGATCTTTTAAGTAATGAAAAAAATCTTATCGCCCGCTATAGCGAAAAAATAAACGAGATTCTGTGGCATCCGGAATACAATCATTTATTTTTTGTCTTTAATGATTCAATAAATATAATCGAACTCACAGATGATGAAAAAAATCTCCATACTTTATTTACAGGTGAAGATATTAAAAATATTACCGTAAGCGATAAAGGGGACAAAATATTTTTTAACGGTAAAATAGGAAACCAAATTGGGCTGTTTGAGTTGGAAATTCTATAATCAAAATAAAAAATAGCCCCTCCCTTTACTAGTAAAGGGAGGGGCTATTTTTTATTTTAAAATATTTTTATAATTTCAAATCATGCAAATAATCTTTAAAGCTATCTCCTACTTCTTTATGCTTTAAGGCAAACTCGACATTAGCTTTTAAATATCCAAGCTTATCTCCTGTGTCGTAATATTTCCCCTCATAAACTAAAGCATGCATTTCTTCGTTCTTTATATATTCTTTTATTCCTTCGTTAACATAATACTCTCCACCTTTACTTGGTTTTAATTTTTCCAAAAACGGAAAAATATCAGGAGTTAAAATATTTCTCATTCCGGCGATATAAAGACCGTCCGGAGAAGCTTGCTCTCCTTTGTCCGGATCCGGCTTCTCCACGGAATCTTCTATTTTATACAAATTATCTTTTATTTCTTTGCCGTAAATGTTACCGTAACGAGATAAAAACTTTCTTTCTTCTCCTTCGGCCTGCTTGACTCCCACAATCGGCTTACCAGTTTCTTTAAAAATATCTATAAGTTGTTTTGTCACCGGAACTTTAGCGTCAATTACACTGTCAGCATCTGAAAATGCAAACGGTTCATCACCTATAAACTCTTTAGCGGATAAAAGCGCGTGTGCTGTTCCAAGCGGTGCCCACTGACGAACATAGGCTATTTTTATCTTATCGTGAATTGCTTTAATTTTTTCTAAAAGGTGCATTTTGTTACTTTTCTCCAAAGTATATTCCAGCTCAAATAATCTATCAAAATGATTTTCAATGGCGATTTTATTTTTATTAACCACGAAAATAATTTCTTTAATTCCACTATCGATCATTTCTTCAACAATAAATTCCAAAACAGGTTTATCAACAATCGGCATTAATTCTTTTGGTTGAGCTTTAGTAGCCGGCAAAAACCGAGTACCGAATCCAGCGGCAATAATAACAGCTTTTTTAACTTGCATATAGTAATCATTTAAATATATAAGCATTTAAACTTTTAAACAATGGCTAGTCTAAAATATTAAAAGCTTATATTTTTATTTATATTATATTTTTTTATAATACTCTTTTCTTGGGTTTTTGTCAACGAGGTGTTTTAGTTTGTACTTTATGGCATCTTTGAAATGTTGCCTTAAAACTTTACTTTGAAAAAATTTCATTCCTCCACCAACACTAAGCCTTTCTCCGTCGGCTCGCACAACAGCTTTTGGAAAATATACAACCCTATATTTATTTTTCCAAGACAAAAAACACAACTCAACATCAGCCATAAACAAAAAATATTTTTCATTAAAGCCACTAAGCTTGTCCCATAACTTTTTTCTAACAACAATAAAAGAAGACTGTAGCCAATCAACATCTTGTATTTTCTCATAATCAAGATGCTGCATCTCATCATATTTTACTTTATTCTTTAAAACCCATAAATAGCGAAAAAAAGTACGCCGCGCTATTTGCAAATATAGCTTTGAAAAAGCTCTGACTGTCATTGCGGTCTTGTTGGTATTATCATTAATTTGTTTTGGACCAAGTATGCCAATATTTTTATTTTCATCCATATAATTTATTATTTTTTGTAAACTATTTTCGTCATCACAAACAATATCAGGGTTTACAATAAACAAATATTTGCTATCTGTTTTACGGGCAATATCATTATAAGCCTTTGAGTAACCTTTATTTTTTTTATTTATTATTACTTCAACATTAGATAAATTTTTCAGCTCTTCCAGTATTTTTGCATTACCCTCATCACAAGAATTATCAACCACAATTATCTCAAAACTAAAATCAGTCTTTTGCTTCAAAAAAGATAAAACATTTTCCTTAACTCTTTTAGCCTTAAAATAATCAAGAATAATAATTGTTGCTTTATTTTGCATATATTTTTTTAACCACTCTTAAATAAATATTAAACATCGGATTAGCGATGTATTTTAATACTGGATTATCGATTTCTTGGAACAATACCCTGCCCTCAAAATTTTTAATAATTTCTTTATCTTTGACTCTTCTAATTTTATTTATTTGCTTCCGTTTTTTAAAAATTTTCTGCCAAGAAGACGGCTTTAAAAAATAAATATTTGCTTTTAATTTTATCTTGAACCAACCATTAACAATTGAATAAAAAATCATTCCCAACTCCATCGCCAGAATGGCCGGTAAAAAAAGTAAAAGAGTTAACAAAGAATAATAATGTAACATCACCAGGTATCGATTTCGCTCCATATAATAAAGCATTCTGACGCTGCGACTAAATTCATACTTATGATACATGATAGACTTTGGAGCTAAAACAATTTTATAGCCGGCTAATTTTGCTCGCCATCCCATCTCAATGTCGTCGTGATACATATAATACTCTTCATCGTAAAATCCAATTTTATCTATTACATCTTTTCGAGTTATAAAACTACATCCACTTGCATAGCCTTTAATTTCTGGTAAACCATTCATATCTTTATCTTGCTTGCCATAACTATCGGTAAAGCCAAAGCCTAAAAAATGCATAACATTTCCTAAGCTATTTATTTTTGGACTATTCCACTCATCTTTATTTTTCGGATACAAAAGCATTTTAGACTGAGCCATTCCTATTTTAGAATTATTTTTAATTGCACCCACTAATTCTTTTAACCAATCTTTTTGAAACTTAGTATCCATATTAGCCACAACAAAATACTCACAACCATCTTCTATGGCTTTTTTAATCCCTGCATTATTAGCAGCAGCATAATTACCATTGTCTCGTGGAATAATAATCGTTTCTGGATAAATTTCTTTTAAATAATTTTGAGATTCTTGACTTGACGCATTATCAACAATATAAACCATAAAATCAGAATAACCTTGCTCACGCAAACTATCCCGACACTCCTTTAAAAATTTCTTAGCGTAATCTTTATAGTTAATCAAAATTATCCCTGTTTTTTTCATACTTGCAAGAATATTAATAAACCTGTAATCTAATTATAACAACACTATTTATAATACACAACTACTATGATAGCATTTGAAGATTTTCAAAAACTGGACATTAGAATTGGAAAAATAATTTCCGTTGAAAAAGTCCCAGAAACCGACAAGCTAGTAAAATTAATTTTTGACATTGGATCAAAAGAACTACAAATCATCGCCGGCATCGCCGAGCACTTTGAAGATCTAGACGAACTAATAGGTAAACAAATGCCTTTGATAATAAACTTAGAACCAAGAAAAATGCGCGGCCTAGAAAGTCAAGGAATGATCCTGGCCATAGACGACAACGACGGCATGGTATTACTACAACCAGAAAAAGAAGTTAAGTCGGGCAGTAAGGTTCGGTAATCAACTTTAAACAAAAAAGTTCGACACTATGGTCGAACTTTTTTTATTTCTTAATTTTTGATATTAATATCCCGATTGGCCAGGTTATTTTTAAAATGTAATACTGCCAAGCTGGGTGCCATTTTTTGAAATATTTTAGCATTGAATCTCTGAAATATTTTTGCGTTGTTGTTCTTTTGACCTGGGAGAAACTTTTGCCGGTGTGGTTAATGCATCTTACTTCAGGATTGTACATAATCTTAAAACCGGCTTTTTTAACTTGTTTGCAATAATCAACTTCTTCAAACCAAAGAAAATATTGTTCATCCATTTCGCCTACTTTTTCAATTACCTCTCGTTTAATCATAAAAAATGCTCCGCGGATAGAATCAACTTCCGTTTCCTTATCGTAATCAAAATCTTTCATTAAATATTTATTTAATACAAAAGGAAACAAATGCGGGACCTTTAGAATAATCATTAACTGATCAAAAAATGTTGGAAATCTTCTGACGTGTGGAACTGTTTTCTTGTTCTCATCGATTAAACGACAGCCAACTACTCCGGCTTTTTTATCTTGCTTCATCCACTCAACCATTTTTTCGAGTGTTCCGGGCAAGACCTGCATATCAGGATTAAGTAATAAAACGAGTTTACCTTGAGATTTTTTAATTGCTTGATTGTTGGCCTTAGCAAACCCGGCGTTAAAGTTATTTTCAATTAATCTAACTTGTTGAAAGTCTTTTTTTATCATCTCTGCGGTATTATCATGAGAATCATTATCAACTACAAAAACTTCAAAATCTACATTTTGAGTATTATCATAAATCGCCTTTAAATTTTCTTTTAACAGTTCTTTAACATTCCAAGAAACTATTACAATTGATAAATCCATGTTATTTATATTTTTTTATTTTCTTTCTTATTTTCCAAAGTTTTGTTATTTCTTTTAATAAAAATCTTTCAAATAATAAGCTAAAAATTAATGCTTGAATTTCAAATAAAATAATTTTTATTTTGCTGTAAAAATTTTGTTGTTTCCAATATTTAACAAAAATAATTTGTTGATTTAAAAAAGACCATGCTCTTACTTTTTCACTTTTACTTTTTCGATCCTTAATAACTTTTAATTTTCCTTGGCCGCTAGATTCTGCTGTCCTATCGTGATAAACTTTTGCTTCGCAAACACACTTAGACTTAAATTCTTTTAAAAATAATCTATAAGCTAAATCAGCGTCTTCTTTGTACATAAACATTAACTCGTCAAAGTACTGGTCGTCTTGTTTTACTTTTTGCAGAGCACTCAACCGATACATCCCACAAGCTCCGGTTGGACCAATAATTTTTTTATTACAAAACTTCTCATTATCCTGTTCTCCCTGCCCTACATCAACAAATCTTAAACCAGATTCCATTCCAATTCCACAACTATCAATTATATTTGTTTTTCGATTATTATTAAACTCCCATTTCAAAATCTTAGGCGATACAGATGTCAATTTATCATCACTACTTAAAACTTTAATCATTTTTTCTAAAACATCCCTCTCCAAAGCAACATCCGGATTCACAACCATAAAATATTCAGCTCCCAAATCAATTGCCTTTTTAATCATCTTATTGTAAGCTTGCGCAAAACCAATATTTTCTCCTAGCCAATTTAAATTTATATCATTATGATTCTCTTGAACAAATTTTGTGTTCACATTTTCTTTTTCTTCACTATTGTCAATTGCTAATGTTTCAAAATCTTGAAAAGTTTGTTTTTTTAGACTATCTAAAAAATACGGCAAATATTTAGCCGTAGATTCTCCATAAGTTATAAAACCGATAATTAACTTACTCATATAATTAATTTATCCTGTAATTTTTCCTTTGCTAAAATTTGTGCCTCCAAAAGACTGTCGAATGTTCCGGCATCAAGCCATTCTCCTTTAACCATTGCTACCTCAAGCTCTCCTAGACCTAAATAATAATTATGCAGGTCAGTAATTTCTATTTCTCCTCTTTTGCTTGGTTTAACTTTTTTAGCTGCTTCTATCACGCGATTATCATAAACATAAAGCCCGGTAATTGCATAATCAGAAATCCATTTTTCAGGTTTTTCCTCTATTTTTATAGCCTTGTTATCTTTATCAAATTGCACAACGCCAAAACGTTGCGGGTCAGATACTTTTTTAGCGAAAATTTTACCGCCTATTTTAAAACTTTTTATTTCTTCAGCTAAATTATCTTCAAAAATATTATCGCCTAGAATCATTGTCACATCGTCAGAGCCAATAAAATTTTCTCCAACTATAAAGGCATCAGATAATCCTCGTGGCTTGTCTTGAATTTCATAGGTAAATCTAACACCAAATTCACTTCCACTTCCAAGTAAATTCAAAAAGTCCCCTGCCCGCTCCGGAGCAACGATAATTAAAATATCTTTAATACCTGCTTGAATCAAAGTATTAAGTGGATAATAAATCATTGGCCGATTATAAACCGGCAAAAGTTGTTTACTGGTTACCTTAGTACAAGGACGAAGACGTGTTGCACTTCCACCAGCTAAAATTATTCCCTTCATACGAATAATAATTTAAGTATTTAAATAATCAACTAATGCTTCTCTGTAATTTCTTAGTTGAACAAATTTTGTGTTCAGCAACGCTGAATACTTTGGCCTTCTGGCTGGACGAGGAAATTTATCACTGGAAACAGGGTTTATTTTAATATCTTTGTTTAAAATTTTAAACAACTCTTTAACAGCTTCGTACCATGTTACTTGCCCTTCATTAACTAAATGATAAATCCCATATTCTTGCTTACTTTCAAGTAATTCTTTAGTTGCTTTTGCTAAATCAGGCGTATAAGTAAAGCAACTCAATTCTTCGTCTACAACATCCAGTTTATCTTTGTCTTGACTAAGTTTAATCATTATATCAAAAAAACTTGGTTTAGTTAATTCGCTTTTTCCTTTTGGGCCAAATAACTTTGAAGTTCTAATTATATAATAATCTTTTGCTTTTTCCTGAATCAGTTCTTCTCCCAGCAATTTGCTTTCCCCGTATTTATTTATCGGGCTTGGTATATCATTTTCTTGATAACCTTCTCTCTGCTGTCCACCAAAAATATAATCTGTTGAGTAATGAATAAAAATAGCGCTAATGTCTTTTGCAACTTCTGCTAAATATCCAGGCGCTAGTCCGTTAATTTTTTTAGCCAACTCAAACTCTTCTTCACTTTCCTCACATCTATCAACTGCATTATAGGCAGCTGAATTAATTATAAAATTTGGTTTTACTTTTTTTATTTTTTCAAAAACCAATTCCTTATCAATCACATCAAAATCATCTCTGTCCCAAGCAATAACCTCATAATTTTCATCACTAAAAATTATTTTTAATTGCTCTCCTAAATTTCCTTTAGCTCCTAAAATTAAAACTTTTTGCATACTTAAAACTGTCCGCTATTAACTAAAAAGTGGACAAATATACTGGCGGCATAGCCAAGCGCGATAACCGGAGTCCATTTTAAATGACCAAAAAAAGTATAGTATTTTTTGGCTTGCCCCATAAGAGCAACACCGGCAGCTGAACCGATTGAAAGCAAACTTCCACCAACTCCGGCTGTTAAAGTAACAAGTAGCCACTGGCCTTGCGACATATCAGGCATCATACTTAAAACAGCAAACATAACCGGGATATTATCAACAATAGCAGACATTATTCCTACTGCAATATTAGCATATGTTGCCCCCCAACCGTCGTAAACTAAATGCGAAGCCATAGACAAATAACCGATAAATCCAAGTCCGCCTACACATAAAATAATGCCGTAAAAAAACATCAAAGTATCCCACTCTGCTCGTGCAATTTTATCAAAAATATCAAAAGGAGCCACATCACCGATTCTTTCTTCTGCTTTTTCCGGGTCATAGTCTTCCGGTTTTTTATCTTTATGTGTCTTTTTCAAATAAAACCCAAAGAATTTTAAATAAGCTAGTCCAGTCATCATTCCTAACATTGGCGGTAAATGTAAAAAATTATGGAAACTAACTGCTGTAGCAATAGTTAAAATAAATAATCCAATAACAATTTTCGCTCCTCTTTTCATGTTTATAACTTCACCATCACTTGTTGGTTTGGTCTTGGAAACAAAGAAGCTCATAATTATTGCCGGGATAAGCCAATTTACAAGTGAGGGCAGAAACAGTCGAAAGAAATCTTGGAAAGCTACAATTCCTTTTTGCCAAACCATTAAAGTTGTAATGTCACCAAAAGGACTAAAGGCTCCTCCGGCATTAGCTGCGACTACGATATTAATACAAGCTAGACTAATAAATTTTGGCTTTTCTTTCCCAAGAGCCAAAACAACAGCACACATTAAAAGAGCCGTAGTAAGATTATCGGCGATTGGTGAGATAACAAAAGCCAAGGCTCCTGTAATCCAAAAAAGTTTTCTGTATGAAACGCCCATCCCGACAAGTTTCGCTCGAAGAGATTCAAATACAAGACGCTCTTGCATAGCATTAATATAAGTCATTGCAACCAAAAGAAATAAAAACAATTCAGCGTACTCTAAAACATTATGTCGGACCGCTGCTTCGGCTGCGTGCGTAAATCCATGTGAAGCATAAACCCAAGCAACTCCCGCCCAAATAAGTCCGGCGGCAAGTAAAACAGGTTTTGACTTACGCATATGCGTATATTCCTCTGCCATTACCAATAAATAAGCAATAACAAAAACAACTAATGCCCCATAGCCAATCCAATGAGATGTTAAATCCAAATGCTCCCCCGTTACTCCGTCCGAAGCCAGGGCAACAAACGGAAGCAATAAAATTCCCAACAACGAAAACACAAAAATACTTTTCAGCTTTTTCAACATAAAAAACAGTCTATAAAGTTTACAAAATCATAAGCCTATAAAGTTATTAGACTTCTAATTTCATAAACTTTCTTAAGTTTACTTATTAAAAATATATTATTCAAAAATTTTAAAACTTAATCATCTATTTTGATTTGCTCCAGTCAATTTGTAAATTATTTGAACGCTTTAAAATATCTCTCCACCATTTTTCATTATCCATATACCATCGTACTGTCTCTCTAATACCTTTATCAAAATTTATTGTTGGTTTAAAATTTAACTGTGTTTCGATTTTTTCAGGATTAATTAAATAACGACGATCGTGATTCGGTCTATCTGCAACAAACTCTACCCACTTATCAAAATCCAAATTCATTTCTTCTAAAATTATTTTTACAATATCAATATTAGTTACTTCATTTCTGGCTGAAATATCATAAATAGGTAGCTTGGATGCTTGGGTCGCAGCATCTTTTCCAAAGCTTGGTCTTTCTTTCATTTGTAAAATTAAATCAATTGCTAAACAATGGTCATAAACATGAAGCCAATCTCTTCTTTGTTTTCCATCTCCATAAAGAGCGACTTTCTTTCCTTGTATTAAATTACTAACCGCAAGCGGAATAAGTTTTTCCGGAAATTGATAAGGACCATAATTATTTGCACAATGAGTTATACAAATATCCATATCCTCGTATGTCTGCATATAAGCTCTAACCAGCAAATCTCCGGCCGCCTTAGCAGCAGAATAAGGAGTCTTAGCATTAAGAGGGCTATTTTCTGTAAAATATGGAGTATCCTTCCCTTGCTCTCCATATACTTCAATCGTTGAAATATGTATATGCCTTTTGACGTTAAACTGCCTAGATGCTTCAAGCAACTGCTGAGCTCCTAAAGCGTTAACTTTTGCAAAAATAGACGGGTCAATAATCGCTCGATCGTTATGACTTTCCGCCGCAAAATTAACTACATTATCTATTTCATATTTTTTGTAAATCTCACTAATTTTCTCAAAATCAATTATATCAGCTTTTTCAAAAATAATTTTATTATCTTTTTCAAGACTAGAAATATTCTCCATATTAGAATAGGGAGATAAATTGTCAAGAGCGATTACTTTATAGCTAGGGTATTTTTCCACGATAAAATGAGTAAAATTAGACCCAATAAAACCAGCGGCTCCCGTAATTAAAATTTTCATAGATTATTTTTTGTAATAAATATTTTCTAAAAATTCTTTTTGCTCTATTATTGTATTATCTGGAATCTTTTTAAAATACTTAAATTCATCGATTTTAGTTTTACTGTTTTTAATTTCTGCTATTATATCTACCTCATACGCAAGACCTATTGGAAAAGAAAAATAATTTTCATCAGAAAAATTATATTCAATAATTCCAAGTAATTTTTTACTTCTAACCTCAAAATTTAATTCATTCTTGGCAACACGTTTTACAGAATCCTCTATTTTCTCGCCCATTAGAACAGTGCCACCAGGTATATGCCAGAGCCCTTTTCTGGGCGGTATAGTCCTCTTAACAAGTAATATGCCATTTTTTGTTTTGATAATAACTTCAACTGTCAATCTTGGAACACGACTATATATATTTTTAAATTCTTCAAATGGCAAATATTTAACATTCATATCTTTATTTTATTAACCGCTTTCTCTGCTTCGCCCTCATTATACTTTCCCTGCGACCAAAGTTTCAAGCCGTCCCCTTCTTCTCTTGGAATTATATGAAAGTGAAGATGAGGAACAATTTGTCCGGCAACTTCTTTGTTATTTATATTGATATTATATCCTTTTACTCCTAAGCCTTCTTTTATTGATTTACCGATTCTTTTTACCACCCTTGCTAAATTACATAATTCTTCCTCTGAAATATCTTCCATATTTTCATAATGTTTTTTAGGTATTACTAAAGTATGCCCAACATTAACTGGGGCGATATCCAAAAACGCAAAAACATTATCATCTTCATAAACTTTATAACTTGGGATCTCTCCGGCAATAATTTTACAAAAAATACAGTCCATAAATTTTACTCCCATTCGGGTTTAAACTTCTTTATTAAAATTTTTGTAATAAAAGTTAGAGCAATAAATACACCAAACATTATAAACCATTCTATTATATATTCCGGGCAAAAGAAAAAATTTACAATTATTGCCAAAAGTAAAGAAATAAAGCAAGAAAACCAATAATCACTTGGCCAATTTCCAATCCATTTTCCATGCCAGAAAATATGGTCGCCCTTAAAATCTTTAATAGTAAAGAAAGGATTTACTACAAACCATAAATAATCCCAAACAACAACAAAAAGAAAAAATATAGCCCAAACCTTTAGCTCTTCAGCAAAACTCCAAGAAGCTCCGGAAAAAAACGGCAGATGAAAAATTAAAAATACGAAAGAAAACATAGATAGATGATAGCCGGTCATTTCCTTCCCACTCATAACTTTTTTATAAAACTGTGAGTACCATTTATGTTCTTTTGGTCGCCAAGTTGGTAAGTTAACTGCCCACCCTTTTCCGCCTTCAATTTGCACCTCTAAAATAGCAAGCACTAAAGCCATCACAAAAATATAAATCGGTTTTGCGAATAAATATATCATATCTTGAAAGGTGAATCTTCTTTTTCCTCCCAGCGAATTTCGTCTACTTCTTCTTTTTTGTCTTTGCCGGCATATAATTTGTCAGGTAAATTAATACACCAACCGTCACAATTTGAAATACATTTATAACCATGGACTACTCCGGGTGGAACAACAACGGAAATTAGATTTTTTTCTCCTCCGTTAATTTGCATTTCTTGTTTGTATGTTTTACTTGTCTTTCGATTATCCCACAAATACAATCTAAACTCTCCTGGGCCAATAAATACAAAAAGATCTGACTGACTGACATGTTCATGCGGACCACGAACAACTCCCGGATGAGTCATGCTAATATAATTCATTTTTAATCTAAAATCAGTTTCATCATCACGAAAAATCTCAACAAGCCAACCGCGCTCATCTTTAAATTTTTTTAAATTTTTAATAATAACTCCCTCAATCATATATCAATTTTAGTGTTTAGATTATTTTTTAATACTACTATAATACCACTAACAATAACGACAATCAAGAGCGCGTTCATATTAACATAAGCTGTTACAAAACGTGGACGAATTATTTCAATAACAATAAAAATAAAAAAGCTTACAAGTGAAATATAAAAAACATCCTGTAAAATATCCAATGTAAATTTTTTAAATTCAGCATTTAACATAAATTACTTAGTTAAAACCGCTTTTATCTCACTAATCTTAATTTGTTTATCGGACTTATCAAGTCCGGGGGAAGAAATTATAAAATTTAGCTTTCTTTCTTGAATCAAAGTATTTCTTAAATCAAATTTAAGTTTAGTAACACACCAATTATTTTCTTTTTCACTACACTCTAGATCTTCCATTGCGTAAATCCAATCTCCTCCTTTTAACTGTGGGCCGACTTTAACTTTTTGTTCCTCCGGAGCATTATAAACAAAAGTAAGTTCAACAGCCTTAAAAGTAGTCGACATATGCAGGTCAAAATAAACCGGATCAATAATTATTGACTGAAAATAATCTCCTGAATTATCTTGCTCAACCTTCAAGGCTCTTCCGGCTGGCTTTAAAATAGAGATGACCGGATTATTTTTATCAAAGCCATAGCTTGTTTCCAGCTTACCTGAAAAAGCAAAATTTTTGTAAACCAAAAAAACTAAAGTTAAAATTGGCAAACTTATCAAAATTACTCTAATTATTTTGTGGAGTTTATTTAGATTCATTTTTTTATAACTTTATATAGCCCGCTACCAACACTCTCCAACTTCAATCCATACTCTTTAATCTTTCGGTCTTTTATATATTCAATATCTTTTGGGCCTATTAATTTATTATAATAATACACTGGCGTGCTGTCTATAATTTTAGCAATGTTATCAAAAATTTCATAGTTTTGATATTTAAAATTTATTACCTTTCGCTCCGGAAACAATATTTTATCTTCGTATTTACTAATGATAACAGAATTAACTTCTGTCTTTTGTAAAATCTCTTTTGAAAATTCTTTATACTGTAAAATATTTTTCTTAACATTTAAAATACTCTCTTCTCCACAAAACATAACAATATTAATGGAAAATAATATATAAATAGTTGATAAAAATAAAGCTATTATCTTACCAACTTTAGTAGAAAATATTTTCTTAAAAAACAAAACCATTAAAGGCAAAGCAAAAATATAAATACTTAACCAATAACGAACATAAGAATTTCCAATTGTTATTTCGCTATAGCTGATATTATCTTGGATACTATAACTTCCATAAAAAATAATTAGCCATAAAGAAGTTAAAGTATAGATAGAAAAATATGCCTTTTGCCTTCTTGCTAATTGATTATTAAATTTCTTTTTAAATAAAAAGAAAAATCCTACTAACGCTGGAACAGTAAAAAACCAAAATAATTTAAAAACATAATTGAAAAAATTGCTCAAACTTAATCTAGGATGAAAACCAAAAATAGAGGTAACATACTCTATTAAAGAAAAATCATTACCTGCTTCTATACTAGCAATTTCAGTTCCAGCCGTATAGCCGGTAGAAAAATAACTACCATAGAGAACGTTGTTGTAATAAAAAGTTGGAGCAAGCGCTAAAAAACAACCAAGGATAAAAAAAATAAAATACTTAATTTTGATTTCTTTTTTGTAATATAAAAACAAAATAAAATAACCACTCAAAACCCATAAAAATTCTGAAATCCGAAATGATAGAGCCAAGCCAAGAAATATTCCACTTCCAAGAAATTTTAAAAAATAATTCTTACACCTATTACTCAATAAATACAAACTGATTATTAAAAAAACCAAAAAACCAACGTTGTGATACATTGATTTTGCGCTAAAATACCAAAGAGGCGGCAAGAAAAATAAAAGCAAACTAGAAAAATAAGCAATAGGTTCATCGAAAATTTTCTTTATCAAACCATAGAAAAATAACACGCCGATAGCGGCCAACAGCGGGGTTAAAAATAAAATAATCCAAACTCCAAAAATCTTTGCCAAAAAACCATAGAGCAAAATCATTCCTAAAAAACTTGTTGGGACTACTTTCCCATTAATTGATTCCATCGCCCGCGGATGGATAACGTCTCCGGCCAACAAATTTTGTGGCTCAAAAAAAGAAATCTGTCCTGTTTCAGCAAATCTCTTAGCAAAAAAATAATTAGCAACTTCATCGGGCGAATTAAGCTTTACAGGTTTGTCAAAGGCAGAAAAAGCCAAAAACGAATAGACAAAAAAGAAAATTCCTGCCAAAATATAAAGAGAGACTAATTTTTTATTATTTTTGATTGTTTGTAACATGCTTTCATTGTAAACAATCAAATCGTTTTAGGCAATAAAATATGCTGATATTCTTTATTACAGTCATTTTAATAATAAATATTTATTTTTTTCAAAGCTTATTTTTGGGTTTGATGTTTGGCTTTGGTTATTTTTTTATACTATCTAAAAAATTTAACCCAAAATCGAATTTAATCTACTCGACCTTACTCGTTTTGTCGATACTCTCCTTTTTAGGAGCAATTGTCTATTTTTTTTACGAATTGAACAACGCTGTTATCGCAATAATTTTAATTACAACACCAATCATAATCTCAAAAATTCCAACCCGCCAACTAACGGACCAATTCACAATTCACAACAAATTCTCAATACTCAATAATAAATTTAAAAAACTGTTAATTTTAATTTATCTAACCTTAACTTTTATATCCTTCAAACTTCTTTTAATTTCTCAAACTACTGATGCTATCCGATCGCCTTGGGGGGTTATTCCAAGTGAATTTTTTATTTTTTATTTTTTAGCTACAGTTATTTTAATTTTCATAATACTATCTGCCAAAACTAAAAAACCATTATTTCTAATTTCTCTTCATTTTTTACTTTCCTCCTCAGTTGCTCTTATTATTTATAAACTTGGTTATGGTTTTGATCAATTTATTCATCTGGCAACAGAAAAAGTTATTTACGAAACCGGAGCGATTTATCCTAAACCTTTTTATTACCTTGGACAATATTCATTGGTTATAATTTTGGCAAAAATGTTTTCCATTTCTCACGAATGGATAGACAAACTGTTAACAATAATTTTATTTTCCTTTTTTCTACCAACAATAATCTATACTTCTTTTAAAAAAATAGATTTTCAAAGAAATCTATCCTTACTTGCATCTTTATCTTTTTTAATTTTTCCTCTTAGCTCATTTATAGTAACCACCCCCCAAAATCTGGCAAATTTATTTATACTGTTCACAATTTTTGCCTCCCTACCATATCTATTCCAAAAAGAAAAATCATTAATCCCAACCACAATTCTAACTCTAGCCACACTTGCAATTCACCCTCTAGCGGGAATACCGTTATTAATATTTCTTGCTCTAATTATTTTAACAAACTATCGACACACACAAACTTGTAAAAATAGTGCACCCGCATCATTTTTACAAGTTTTAGTTTCTGTTTTAGTGTTTTGCTTTAGTTCGATAATTTTACCTTTAATCTTTTTAATTAATTCTTCTCTTTCCGGATTACAAATTAATTTAATTATTCTGCCTAAAGAAAAATTTTTCAGCTTTCTGTACAATTTAAAACCCTACTTTATTAATAACTTTAACTTAGCGTTTGACTTTGCTTATTTTTATAAATTTAATTTTTATATTCTAACATTTTTATTAAGTACAGTTATATTTTTGCTTATTTATAAAAAAACAAAGTTCTTCGTCCCCTATTTTTTATCTTTTATAGTTATTTTTTTAAACTTTTTAATTTTAAAATTATTGTTTTCTTTTGATTTCTTGATTGACTACGAACAAGGTGCCTACGCTCAAAGAATCTTTGAAATTTCTTTTTATTTTCTTTACCCGATTATTTTATATGGGATAATAATATTCTTTACTAAATTACAAAAACAAAAAATATATATTAAAATATTTTTCATCTTCCTTCTTGCTTTTATTGTTGCCTCTTCTTTTTACATAAGCTACCCAAGGGATGATGACTATGAAGCCAGCCACTCTTTTAATACAACTTTGTCTGATATTAAAACCGTTCAATGGATAGAGCAGGATGCTGAAGAAAATGATTTTATAGTTCTTGCCAATCAACAAGTTTCAGTCGCAGGAATTCAAGAGTATGGTTTTAAGAAATATTATGAAGATCAATTTTACTATCCCATTCCAACAAGCTCTCCTCTTTACAAGTACTACTTAAAGATGGTGGACGACGAACCAAAAAAAGAATATATCTTAGAAGCAATGCAAAGCGTCGGAGTAAAGCAAGGCTATTTTGTTTTAAATGAATATTGGTGGCGATACAGAGATCTTGTTGAAATTGCCAAAAAAAATTCCGCCTCCTATAAAGTTATAGACAACGGAAAAAATATTATTTTCAAATATACGATAAACTAGGGCTTGCTAATTTTTTACAAGTTCAAAATTTTATTAATATAATTTTCTAAATTAAATTTTTCAATACTTTCTGCGCTAAACAAGCGCATTTTTTTTATTTTATCTTTATTATTTAAACAAAAATTTATTTTATCTAATAAATCATCTGCACTTCCTGCTTTAAAAATATATCCATTTACATCTTCTTTAATAAGTTCGGCTGTGCCACCAAGATTGGATGCTAAAACCGGGGTACCATAGGCCAGACTCTCATATATAACTGTCGGGGAATTTTCATAGCACAACGATGGCATAATTGTTATGCCTGATTTTTTATACAAGTTAATAACCTCTTTATTTGGCAATCTACCTAAAAATTTTATTCTATGGTTTTGATTGGCTATTTTTTTTGCTTCTTTTAACTTACTTCCATCACCTATTATTAATAATTCAGCGTTGCTATTTTTAATTTTGTTGAAAGTATTTATTAAAAATAAAACACCCTTATGTTTTTCAATCTGACCAACATATAAAAATTGATGCTTGTCAGCTAATGACTGATAACTGGTTTTAATATCAACTACCGAATTTGGGATTATTTCTTTCTTTTGATTTTTAAAGAATCCTTTTTCTTTATAAAAATCCATTAGCCATTTTGATGGGGAAATTATCGCTTGCGGATAAGAAAATAATTTTTTATTTATACTTGTATATAATTTAGTTAAAATACATTTGCTTTGCCAACTATTCTCCTCTCCCTTAATTAAAAGCCCGCTTGGTATTGCTAACTGGACATCATGAATTGTGTGGAAATATTTTATACCTGATTTTTTAACAGCCATTGGAATTAAATAACCAATTCCTTTTAAATTATGAGTGATTACCAAGTCAGGTTTCTCTTTTTTTAAGATTTGTTTAATTTTAAAATAACTATGTAAATTAAACATATCAAAAAAATGCCAAACTAACCGCACGACTGGATTATGTTTATGGATATTCCCAATCCAAAATAAATTCCAAGGGAAAAATCTGTGAATTTTTATTTTTTCTATTGCCTTTTTTTCCTCTCCTCTAAATGGCTTAGTGGTAATTATAACAACCTCGTGATCATCATCAATAAAACCTTTGGCAATATTTTTTACTACCTGCTCTGCCCCACCGCGTGAATATGGATCGTATAAATTATTTATTAAGCAAACTTTCATAGCTTTTCAAATATTTTAATAAATTTATTGTTTATATCTTTTTCGTTATATTTTTTTTCTGCTTTTTTTCTTCCTTCTTCTCCCATTTTATCTTTTAATTCATCGTTGGATAAAATTTGCTCTATTTTCTCTTTCAAATCTTCAGTATTACTCGGCTCAACCAAAAACCCGTTAACACTATTATCAATAACGCTTCGTACGCCTGGCAAATTAGAGGCAATAGCCGGCACCCCGCTCGCAAAAGCTTCGAGCAAAACTATGCCAAAGGCCTCTCCCATATTTATCGACGGCAAAACAAATAAGTTCGCTAAATTTAAAAACTTTTTTTTCTCATTATCGTTAATTCGACCCGTAAAAATAACTTTATCTCGCAAACCAAAGTTAAAAGCAATTTGTTCGTATTCAAATTTTAAATCTCCGGAACCAATAATAACCAAACGCGCATCAGGAAAACTTTTTAAAACTTTATAAAATGCCTTTATTAAATTATTCACTCCCTTAAAATAATGAGCCTTATCAAGTCCTCCAATAAATAAAATTATTTTTTCTTGCTTACTGATATTATATTTTTTCATTAAACTTTTACTTTTTTCTCTTAGCTTAAAAAAATCCAAATCAACACCAAACGGCATTTCTACAAATTTATCTTTATATTTTTGAAGGACACTTTTTATTTTGGAATTTTCAATATAATCAAAAGAAGAGACAATTATTCTATCAGCTGAATTTAAAATTCGTGGCATTAAATATCTATTGTAAAAATTAAAAAAATTTCCTTTTAAGCCATCTCCTAGAGCGTCCTGATGATAAGTCACTATTATTTTGCTTTTTAAAACACCGATTTTTTTCATAAACCAGACAATCTCCGCTGTTCCATAAAACGGCAGATGCAGATGAACAATATCAAAGTTTTTCAACTGCCAAAAAAGTTGTGGTAATATTGCAGCATTGCCATATTTAAAAATTGATGTCAACCGCTTCACCTTAAAAGAAAATTTATCATTTTTTTCTCCGCCAGGGGCGGATCCGCCTCTGGTGGAAAGCCAAGGAGTAAAAACGACCACTTCGTGGCCGGTTTTAGAAAGAATTTTTGAATTATCAAGCGCCACTTGTCCGGTTCCACCTTTATACGGAGGAAAAGTACAAACAACTTCTGCGATACGCATAAATTATTTTTTTAATGCTATTTCTCTTGTTATTTTTGTGATTTCTTTTTCTTGTTTTTCAACTTTTACTATTAATTTAAATATTAAATAAAATAAAAAAAGAACAGAGACATAAACTGCTAAATCTGCTCCCTTCTCTACTCCAAAAAAATTAGCTATCCTATCTGTTTCTTTAAACCAGATTGTTGCTCCAATAACCAAAAACCAAAAAAACAACCAAGAATAAAATTCAGTGTTACGAACCTCTTTAGATCTCAACTTCTTGAACAAGCGAGAAATTGCAAAAAGAGAAAATAAAATTATAAGAAACTGAATAAGCATTATAATATCTTTTTAATTATTAAATCCTTAAGAATTTTAAAGCCATCAAAAAATCCTTGGCCATATTCGTTATAAATTATTTGCACCGGAACTTCTTTGTATTTTAATTTATTTTTATTTATCTCTGAAATAATTTCTGTATTGTGTGCCATTCTATCTTGGGTAATTTTTATTTTCTTAGCAGCCACGCGCGACATTGCTCGAAACCCATTATGAACATCCGTTAATCTTAGGCCTGTAAAAAACCAATTTAAAATTATAGCTGGCTTTAAAATAAAAAATTTCTTTGTAAAAGGAATATTACTATTCTTGTCTAAAAATCTTGACCCTAAAACTACTTCAACCTCCTTGTCTAAAATAGGTTGAATAATTTTTTTAATATCTTCCACACGGTGCTGTCCATCGCCATCAAAATGAACTACAATATCAGCTCCATTTCTAACCGCATATTCATTACCGGTTTGCAGCGTTGCCCCCTGCCCACGATTAATAACATGACGCAAAACTTTTACCCCAGTCTCTTTTACTTGTTTAAAGGTGTTATCAATCGATCCATCATCAACCACGACTATATTTGCTTCTGGTGTTTCTCCTTTAACTTTAATAATAGTTTCCCTTATACTCTTCCCCTCATTAAAAGTAGGTATAACAATAAATAAATTCATAAACATCGTCTAGTCCAAAACTAGTAAGGCTAGTGAAGTTAAAAACTAATGAAGCTAGCTAAGTTCTTACTCCTCCATCGCTAAATCCAAGCAACGACCGACTGGCCTTTAAATATCCTAAAGTTTTCTCAAGTCCGTTATCAAGTAACACAACCGGCTCCCAGCTTAAGACTTCTTTGGCCAAACTAATATCAGGAATATGAGAAACTTGTTCTTCTCTTTGCTTTTGTTTAAAAACAATTTGCGAATTTGAGTCAGTTTTGGAAATAACTTTTTTAGCTACTTCCATAACAGGCAAAATTTCCGGGTTTCCCAAATTAATCGGACCTTGCTCACCACTGGCCATCATCTTTAAAGTTCCTTCAATTAAATCGTCTATGTAGCAAAATGAGTTTCTAGCGTTTTGATCTCCTTCGATAACAAGCTCACGATTATCCATTGCTCTACTAACAAAATCCGAAATAAGCCGACCATCATCAAGCTTCATTCTTGGCCCATAAGTTGTAAAAGCTCTTAAAATTTTAGTATCCAGCCCATGTTTTTTCCTAAAACTATCAACTAAACTCTCAGCAAATCTTTTTCCCTCAATATAACAGTAGTTAGGTCCCAGCTGATTGGAGGCACCGACATAATCTTCTTTTAACTTTTCGCCCATAATAGCCTTTCCGTAAACAACACTACTTGATAAAAACAAAAATTTGGATTTATAGTTTACTGCCATCTCAAGAGCATTGTTAAGACCAATAGAACTTGATAATAATACTTCCAAACCAAGTTCGTCAAATCGATTTGGAGAAGCAGGGCAAGCTAAATAATAAATTTCTTGAACCCCTTGCCAACGAACTTTAAACTTTTCCAGTCCCGGAAAATCTTCCAACACAATCGGCTTGTTCATGTCATGCTTAACAAATTCAAAATTAGGATTTCTAAGTAAGAAATCAATATTTTTTTCTGTTCCAGTCAAAAAGTTATCAATACAAATAACTTTATTTTCTTTTACTAAACGTTCGCAAAGATGTGAGCCAATAAAGCCGGCTCCGCCGATCACCAAAATATTATTGTGATCAAAAACTTGTTTTACAGACATAAATAAATTGTTGATTTTTGATTGATGATTTCTAATTGAAAAAAATCTGCAATCTTAAATCTAAAATTTTAAATTACTTCACTTCTATTATAGCAATATTTATTCCTTTTTGGAAGTTATTTTTTGATAGGATAAATTTGTTCATAATTTCTCCTAAACTATTAAAAATTTTTATTGTTTCTTTCCCTGTCTGAGGCGAGACAATAATTTCACTTTTTTTATTATTATTGATATCTGCAACAACAATATTAACTCCGCCTCTAAAATTTTTATCGTAAGCGAAAAAGTCTGATTTTAAATTTCCATTTTTATCAAAAATTCTAACATGTGGTCCGCCCCCTACTCCTGCACCGGTAATAATTTCATCTATACCGTCGTTATCAATGTCTCCGGTAGTAACCTGAACTCCGCCTCTAAAATTTTTATCGTAAGCGAAAAAGTCTGATTTTAATCTCCCTAAATCATCAAATATTTTTACATAAGATTTCTCTCCCGAACCAGCTCCAATTATTATTTCATTTTTATTACCACCAACAACATCTCCCGAGCTTAAATTAACTTTTTCTTTTAACTCTTTATTGCCAACATTGAAATCTTTTACAAAAAAATTATCGGTTAAATTAAAAATTTTTACTGCTGAACTATTACTTTCTGAGAAAGATGTAATTAAATATTTTTTACTTAACTCCGGTTCTTTGTGAACATTCTTAACATTCTTGGCAACAGCCCTAACAGCCCTAAATGCATCAAGTTCGCCGGATCCCATTTTATTAATAAATTTTGTCTCTAAGTTACTGAAATCATTAACATTTTGAGTCAAGGCATTTTTTATTTCATTGCTACTCAAATTTTGGTTAGCAGACTTTACAAGTGCTGCAGCTCCACTTACCAAGGCAGTAGCTACTGAAGTTCCCGACCACGAACCACCGTAGCCTTCTAAAAAATTTTTATTGTTTGGCGAGTAAAATAAAGTACTATAAAAATTTTCACCAACTGTACTAATGTCTATACAATTACTGCCATAGTTTGAAGCATCAAGCTTTTCTCCAAATTTATCCAATGCTCCAACTCCTATAATAAAATTATTTTCTTGTATTTCACAGACAGGATAAAGAGGATTTTCGTCCAAGTTAAACCCGTTAGATTCACTAACATCATTTCCCGAAGCTGCCACAATAACAATTCCATTTTTATAAGCTTTTTTCAAAACTCTTTCCAAAGCCCCACTCTTATAGGATCCAACTAAACTTAAATTAATTATATCCACCTTATTATTTACAGCGTAGTTAATACCATCGATAACAGACCTAATGTTTCCAACCCCATTATCATCCAAAACACGAATTGGCATAATTTTTGCTTTATAAGCCAGGCCAATAATCCCCTGCTTACTTTCTCCGCTAGCTGCTGCAATACCCGCTAAGATGGTTCCATGATTAATTCCTATTTCATTACATAATCCTTCCTCCAAGCAATCATCACGAAAAGAAGGATTGGGATTATTTCCTCCTGACACAAAATCCCAACCATGGATATCATCTATAAAACCATTGGAGTCGTTGTCTATTCCGTCTCCGGGAACTTCGTCAATATTTGTCCAAATATTTTGTATTAAATCAGGATGGTTAATATCTATTCGAGAGTCTAAAAAAGCTATCACTACTCCGCTACCATCACTAAAATCCCAGGCTTTTTGGGCATTAACTTTTTTCAAATAATCCTGACGGTAAAATAAAGGATCATTTGGAATAAGTACTGCCAAACTCGTTATTGGATAAAATAATAATATTAAAACAATAAGTTTTTTAAACATAAACTTAAATTTTTGACTTTATAAATTTTTGGCTTTCGACTAATTTTAGTATATCACTCCTTGCAAAAAATTCAAGGAAGGTTTAAAATATATAGGTCTATTACATAATAAGCTATGTTACGAAATTTCCTCAAAATCTGGGGATTGTAGTAATAGCTTATTATGTAATAGACCTATCGTATGAACTTAACTCAAAACACAAAAAAACTTGTCTTATTAGGTGGAGATATTACGATTCTCTATATTTCTTTATATTTAACTCTTATAGTCCGTTACAGTTGGCCTTTTGAAAATGGGTTATGGGAAAAACACTTTAACCCCTTTACAGTGGTATTTTTAATTTGGCTTATAGTATTTTATATATTTGGACTCTACGAAACAACTAAACAAAGAAACATTCTTCCATTCTACACTCTTCTTGGAAAAACCATAGGCGTAAACGCGGTTATTGTTATTACTTTTTTCTATTCAATACCTAATCTTGGAATTAGTCCGAAAAGAGTTTTGATTTTTTATTTAATTATTTCAACGATTTTAATTTATGTTTGGAGACGGATTTATAATAGCCTTCTACGGTCAAAAGCAGCAGAAAATAATATTTTGATTATCGGTATTAACGACCGAGTGAAAGAAATAATAGATCATATTAAAAAAAATCCTCAACTTGGTTATCGTGTAAAAACCATTATTAACGACGAAAACAAAAATACCGATGATATTAAAGGGGAAAAGAAAATAATTAATGGTCCGGATTTTGATTTATCAAAAATAATCAAAGAAGAAAATATCCAAACAGTTGTTAATTCTATTGACCATCGTTACAATCAGCAACTAACAAAACAGCTTTATCAAAATCTGTCTTCGAAACTTTCATTTTTTGATTTACCGACTTTTTATGAAGAATTAATTGGTAAAATTCCGGTTAATTTAATCAATGAAATTTGGTTCTTAGAAAATTTACAAGAAAATAAAAAAAATATCCACGAGACCTTTAAAAGGCTAATGGATATAATTTTATCTGTACTCGGATTGATCATTTCGATTCCTTTACTACCTCTACTTGCAGTTGCAATTAAACTAGACAGCAGGGGGCCTATATTTTTTACTCAAACCAGAACTGGAAAAGATAATAAAAAATTCTTGGCAATGAAGCTTCGAACAATGATTGACGGTGCAGAGAAAAACGGAGCGCAGTGGGCAAAAGAAAATGATTCTCGCATAACAAAGCTTGGAAATTTTTTAAGAAAAACCAGAATCGATGAAATCCCGCAACTCTTAAATGTCTTGCGCGGAGAAATGAGCTTCATCGGCCCAAGACCAGAGCGACCGGAATTTATTACAACCCTGGAAGAACATATTCCATTTTACAAACAACGCTTAATCGTCAAGCCCGGTCTAACCGGTTGGGCTCAAATTAATTTCCCCTACGGAGCCTCGATCGAGGATGCCATGGAAAAAATGCAATACGATTTATTTTACATTAAAAATAGATCTATAATTTTAGATATAAGTATAATTCTAAAAACCGTAAATACGGTGTTACGTGGTGGAGGGAGATAAAAAATCATTTAAGCATCCAAACATATTATTAGAAACCTAAAAGTTACAATTTACAAACTGCTTCGTAAAAGTGAAAAATACACCAAAACCGATATGGTGTATTTGTTTAAAGGTGGGAGTATTTTATCTTTTGGAAAATTTTTAAACTCTCTGATAATTTTTGGGGTGTCTATTATTTGGGCCAATTTTATTCCTAAAGAAATTTATGGCCAATATAAATATTTACTGTCTTTCGTTGGAATTTTCTCTCTTTTTTCATTAACCGGAATGGGGACTGCCCTTACTCAATCATTGTCAAGAAAAGAAAATTTAAACTTAATAAATAAAGTTTTAAAAATAAAAATAAAATGGAGTCTTTTAGGGACTGTCCTGGGATTAATCTTATCAGCTTATTATTTCTTTCTTAAATCAAATCCAATTCTAGCCACAACCTTTTTACTTATTTCTATTTTTCATATATTTATTAATAATTTTCCTATTTATCAATCGATTTTAGTCGGTCAAAGAAAATTTGACACATTAATTAAAACAAACATTTTAATAAATTTAATATCGTCTTTAGCAACCATCATTACCATACTTTTAACTGAAAATCTAATTATTCTTCTTTTTGTTTATTTAATTATAAATAGTTTCTTGCAAGTTAAAACATTTTTTTATATTAAAAATAAATACACAAAAGAGGCAGAGAAAGACAAGGAAGAAGAGCAAGAAGTAGTAAAATACGGGAAACAACTAAGTGCTCTTGGAATTTTATCAAACGCAGCTAATTATTTAGACTCCTTGATAATATTTAATTTTATTAGCCCTGTTAGCTTAGCTGTTTATGCATTTGCTAAAGCCCTGCCAAACCAATTTAAAGGATTAATGAAAAATATGCATTCATTAATCGTCCCCAAAGTTAGTGGTAATGACCCCCGTGACATTAAAAATGGTCTTAATAAAAAAACATCCTATCTGATAGTAATAGGATCCATAGTTTTCTTATTATATTTTATTTTCACCCCTTTTGTTTTTGACACCTTTTACCCAAAATATAGTGAGTCTATCAAATATACGCAATTAATAGCCTTGGGCTTTGTTGTTTTACCGGCAAGAGTTTATCTTGATTCAATTTTTAATGCTCACAGACTAAAAAAAAGTCAAAACTTTAGAACTATTTTCACAAACATTTTTTTTATAGTAACCCTTTTAATACTAACTCCTCTCTGGGGAATATACGGGGTAATAACTTCAAAATTAATTTCCTATTATGCTTCTTTTTTTCTTTCCCTGATATTTCTTAAAAAAGAATTAACTATAAAACTTTAAAATTTTATTGATCCATTTTTCTGATGAAAATTCTTCCTTAACTCTATCGAGTCCTGCTTTACCCATTCCTTCGGCTTTAGTGGGATTTTTTAATAGATAAATTATTTTTTTTGAGATTAAATCAATATTCAAAGGATTTACAACATAGCCATTTTCTTCATCTTTTATTGCGTCCTTACTGCCGCCAAAAATAGTGGCAACAACGGGTTTACCACAAGCCATTGCCTCCAAATTTATAGTCGGAAATGGATCCAAATAAACAGAAGGTACAATAATGATATCAGTTAGAGCATAATAAAATTTCATTTCTGTTCTAGGAACTCCGCCATTCAAAATAATATTACTTTCAAGACCAGCCTCCTTGATAAAATTTTTCATTTTTTCAGTATAATCGTTTTTATCACCCAAAACGAATAAAACAGCGCTAGGGATATCTTTTGCAACTTCCTTCATTGATTTAATGACAACTTCTCCGCCCTTAAGACCGCTAAGCCTGCCGGCAAATAAAATAATTTTTTTGTTTAATAAATTTTTGTTAGCTCTTATTCTTTCAACCTCTTCCATATCCGCAGACCATTTACTAATATCAATTCCATTATTTATAACCTTGATATTTTTTATCTTATTTTGTTCTAGTGATTTTTTCAGCTCATCACTAACGCTAAATATTTTTTTAAGATAAGAAAGGTAATGTCTTATAAAAAAATTACGGAAAGGGTTAAAAGATTTTTTACCTTTTTTAATTTGATCTTTCAAGCTTATCTTGTAATTTATATTATTTATATTTTGCAAATTATACTTTTTTGTAACAAAATGATTTAATTTAAATGAAAAAAAAGTCATAACATCATGAGCAGTAAAAAAAACTTTATTAGTATAATCCTTAGCGATTTTCATTAAAGAAAATGGAAAATGAAAATATAAATTATGAAAATGTACTACATCCGGATTAACTTCTTTTAAAAACTTTTTAAATTTTTTCTGGACTCTAAAATTATACAAACACAAATAAGATCTTGTGATATATCTATAATTTTTATTTTTTATTTTATAAATTTTAATACTTGATTCTTCTTGCCAACCTAGATCACTGTCAAAAGTCCCGGTAAAGACAAAGACATCGTGTCCTCTTTTTTGCAGTTCAACTGCTTGCTGATAAGCTATTCCCGAACCGCCGCCCCTATCCTTAGAAAAAAAAATACTAACTAAAACAATTTTCATAAAGCTATTTTTTTATATATCGTGATAATTCTGTAATTATTGTGCGTGAATCATCGTAAAATTTATTAAAACCCAATAAATTATTTCTAGGAAAATCAATACAGTTAATTATTTTATTTTCAATATCTTCCTTGTTATGCAATATATTATTCACAGAAAACCAATTATCTTTATTTCCCAAAAGTTCATTTCTTAAAACATTAATTTTTTCATCGTAAACGAAAGAAATAATCGGCAAGTAATCTATATTTGAGCCCATGATAAATGAATGCATCCGAGAACTAACAAGTAAATTAACTGTTCTTAATCGGTCTAAATATTCAGACGGATTTTTACTTTCTACACTTTTAATCACTATATTACTATTTAGATTTTTCTTTACTTTTTCAAATAGAATAGAGTCTTTATCGCGGTCGGTCGGCAGATATAATATTTCATATTTTCTCTTACTATAAACTGCATTTAATATCTTGGATAAAGAAACTGCAAATTCATTTGATTTTATTTCTTTATATAGATCGCTATTTTCTATAAAAGCTAAATTTAAACCTATCACAAAAATTTCATTTTTATGAATACTTTCTTCTTCATTGTAATAATCCTTAAAATGAAAAACCGGGTCTCTAACAACTGCTATTTTTTGATTTTTAAGAATATTTAATAAATTATTTTTACTCTTTTTGTCTCTCACGGAAAAAAAACTGGCTTTTTTAATTTTTCTAACTATTTTTTTAACTTCATCGTTATATATTTCGTTTACCCCGATACTGGCAATAAATATTTTTTTACCTATAAATTGAGCAAAAAAAAGAGGGCATATATAAAATTTCAACCAATAAACTTTATCTCTAATTACTCCTCCTCCTCCCCATATAAAAATATCGCAATTAACTATATATAATAAAGATAAAAATGTATTAAAAAGTTTTTTAGGTTCTTTTAAAAAACTTTGCAAAAAAAATGATTGCTGAACTTTAATACGCTTATCGTCAACAAAATCAGGGTGACTTTGTAAGAAAATATTTTTATCTTTTGCTAATATTGTTATTTTTACTTTGTTGTTAATATAAAAAATATCGTTAACTAAAGTGCTACAGATTGCTTCATCGCCAATATTTCCCATTCCATAAGCTGCGCTAATAACTATTTTTTTATTTTTATTAAATATCATTTTCAAATATTTTATTAACTTTATTTTTTATATTATTTTCCTTTGCCCATTTTATGCAATCATCACTTTTAATCAATTTTTTATTTAAAACTTTATCAACTTCATCAGCAATTTCGCTTTCTTTATTAGGATCAACTACATAACCGGTAACTTCATCTAAAATAGCTTCTCTAGAGCCACTGTCGTTTGATCCTACGCAGGGTATGCCGACGGCATTAGCCTCTAAAAAAACGAGCCCAAATCCCTCAAAGATTCTTCCATTGTTAACAGGCAACATTAAAAATAAATCAGCTTCTTTATAATACTCATCTCGCTTTTCATCGCTAACTCGTCCTCTGAAGAAAATATTTTTTTCTAATTGATATTTTTTTATTTTTAAAATTACTTTTTGATAATAATTATCATTTTCGTCATATTCGCCAATTATATTATAAACGAAATTATCAGAAAAATTATCCCTGTAACACTTTAAAGCCTCAATAGATTCTAATAATCCCTTTCTTCCTTTAATGGCTCCAACAAATAATATTTGTTTTATTTCATTGTCCTTCTTAACAATTTGTTTTATTTCATTAAAATTAACACCATTAGTTACAATCTCTATTTTATTTTCTATCTTATTTTTAAATTTTTTATTGCTAATATTTTTTAATAAATAATCTTTAGTAAAATTACTAACTGATATTATTTTGTTAACTTTTAATAAAGATCTCTTAAACAAAAACCAAGATATTGTTCTTTTAACGATATTTTTTACAGTATTTGGAAAATAAGAGTATGTTCCGTGAACAGTTAAAATAACTTTGATTTCATTTTTTAATCTTAAAAATGGCAAGATTGTTATATACGGCTCAACCACAAAATAAATAATGTCCGGGGAAAAATCTTTAATAGTTCTGTTTGCTGCTTTTGCTGTTTTAAATGATTTTATAGGATTTGCCAGATATTTAAAAGGCTTGTCAAAAACCATAAGCTCATAATTATTTTCTCTTTCTGATATTTTATTAACCAAACAAAAAATCTTATTGTCACTCTTTATTTCATTAACTATATCCAGACCATATCTACTCCACCCGTCGTTACCGTTTAAATGATTTGTTATAAATAATATCTTCATATAGGTAAAATTATTATAGCACCTACAAATATTCTGACAATAAAAAAAGGGGCAATCAATAAAGATTACCCCTTGAGATATATTAACTCACTGAGCTATGTCAGTGAGGCATATCTGTTGAAAATATCCCTCCGTAATTTGTTAAATTATTATTGTTTGATGTAGAGTCTAACAGGTCGTCGTTGAACTGCCAATACCCTACAAGATTTGTTTCATTTCCAGATAATTGCGTTTGAATTTCACTAGCTGTTCTAACTTCACTCCAAGCGCGAGTATTATTCATCAAACCGTTGAAATGATTTATAGCTGAAGCTCTTCGTCCAAGGTTAAATGCAGCATCGCTATTCTCAATTCCTGTTAATAATGCGCTACCGGGAACCACATTACCGCTATCACTAGCATAAAATACAAAACTGTCTTCACTTATATCGTACGATAAGGCGACATCATACCAAATACCTGGTATTAATGTCACGTTGTGGGTTGCAATGGATAATTTTGATCCATCTTGCCTAACAACACCACGTAGTTGATTTACGCCACCGTTGTTACGGTAGCTAAAAATGTATGACTCGCTGGTTGATGCACCAGAGCCCCACTTTGATACTATTGTATAAGCGGTATTTGTTCCTGGTGCTGACCATAATTTAATCTGTGTCTCAAAAGTAAAATCACCGACCAAATCTAAACCAGTCTGCGATTCATCCGCGATGCTAAGAAAGGAATTACCAGCCAAATCTATAGACATTGCATTTTCTACAACATCTACAACAATTACTCGAACCTGTACTGTTCGCGGAGAATTATCCGCGTCTGATGAGGTGACTACCATACCGCCGTGATAGTAGTCGTCACTAGGCTCAAGTCCAGCAAGATCAACAGTAACGGTCACACTACTGTCATTTAATCCACTTTCCGAAGAAAACGAAAGCATACTAGAAGCAGTGGAAACATCCCACCACATATCACCATTACCAGTATTGGTTATGACAATATTTCCAGAAACTTCATCATCGCCATAATCAGCAGTAAGGGTCAACAGTCCCGGAACTGACAGATGTGGTCCGTCAAGAACCGTAATTGTCACTGCAGAGCTGTTGATAGTATTCGAACCGTCATCCACTTGACAATATACTGAATGGCTTCCGACGGCTAAATCTGTCAGCTCAATTGACGAACTACTTCCATAAAGAACTCCGTCAACGTACCAATCATATATGAGTGGATCGTTTTCCGGATCGTTAGCCGTGACAGTAATCGTCACCAACTCGCCTTCAATAACTTGATACGAATCAACTAAAATACTTATCGTCGGTGCACTGTTGCCAATCGCTATGATAGAATGACTTCCATCAGCATATACTACGACCTCGTAGTTACCTGAAGAAAGTCCATCCAGCGAATCAGCTGAATATTCATCACAAGAAGAACACTCTTCGCATTCTTCGCAAGCCGGACAATCCGGCAGAGCATTAACCGTAATCGAATGATCAGGGTTAACAGTTAACTTGTAGTCTCCCGCGGCCATTTCACTTAGCCCTGGGATTTCAAAGTTAACTACTCCGTCTGGTGGCATAGCATCTCCGGATGGAACTGTCCAAACAATTTCTTGAGAGTAATCACCTTCAAAACTATCTGTGTCGTAGGCTGTGGCAGCAAAATAATAAGTAATTCCCGGCTGAAACCCGGAAAGTGTGTAATACACACTTCCGCTCACAGTTGGTGGTAATCCGACATCAACTGATGTTGAATAGTCAGCACTCGCCTGGCCGTGATGAATCTTGTAGCCGGCAAGGTTGGACTCACTATTTGGAGTCCACATAAACTCACAGTCAACTGCCCAACCACTAGTCGCCCATCCAAAAACGAGCAATAAAACAAAAATAACATTCTTTTTCATCTTCTTACCTCCTTAATTTCAAAATTTTTCACTGGACTCAGCGTGTTACTAACATCCATTTGCGATGTTTTAATGCCACATCCAGCAAACAATATTAACAAAACTCCTAAAACTATAATTTCTTTTTTCATCCTCTACCTCCACGGTAAAATTAAATTTTTTATATATTCCAAAGCCCATCTAGAAATTTACCCCCTCCCAAAAATCCTTTTGGGGCTCTTTTTTTGTAAAGAACCTTTTTATTTTTAATAAGGAACTATAGCATTATTTGGCAAAAAAGTCAATAGTTTTTGCCCGTTTTCTCCAAGTATACTCTACAACATCATTTTTAGATTGTTTACTTATCTTACCAGAAAATTCTTTATTTTGCAAAACAAATTTTATTTTTTCTGTCAAGCTTTCAATATTGTCAGAATCAAAAAATAAAGCATTATTTTTATTTAATATTTCTTTTATAGAAGGTAAATCAGAGGCAACAATCGGAACACCAGAGGCCATATATTCAAATAATTTCATTGGTGAAGTATAGTGAGAAGAAATTTTTTCTCGACCGCTATTTGGCAAAATCAAAATATCAGCTGATTTTAAATAATAAGGAACAATACTTGGTTTCTGATAACCTAACAATAAAATATTTTGTAAATTATTTTCTTTAATAAATTCTTTAAATTTTTTTATATCTTCGTCTGTTCCGCCGACAAAAACTGCTAAATAATCATTACTTAATCTACTAATAGCTTTAGCTAAAATATGCGCACCTTTCCACCTGTATAAATGCCCGGCATATAAAACTATCTTTTTGTCCAGTGGTAAATTTAATCTTTTTCTTAAATTTTCTTTTGACTCATTTATATTTCCAAACTCTTTCAAATCTACTCCGTCCGGAGCAACTAAAATTTTATTTTCCAAAACACCCAATTTAACTAAATCTTTTTTTAAACCATTGCTGATAGCCACAAATTTATAAA
>JABIDK010000003.1 GCA_018651725.1 Candidatus Falkowiibacteriota bacterium
ATCGTCAGCGGGGTCTTGGGTTGGATCGTCAGCGGGGTCTTCGTTGCTAATTATAAAAACAATTGATTCAGTTTCATATAATTCATCACCAAAAGATGTTGAAGCGATCAATGTATAAGTTCCATCCGTATAATCAGCGCTATTTAATATCGCTTTCCAATAGTTAGTTCCCGGAAAATATTCAGCACTCAAAGTATGAACAATACCTCCGTCTTTATGTAGCTGAAAATTCAAATTATCAATATCTAAGTTTGCCCTGGCTATCAACTCAATACTTCCTTCAACAATGCTCCCGCTAAGAAAATCTATTATCTGCACGGATAAATCTTCTAATATTGTTTCTTCTTCGTTTTGAATATTAAATGTTACTAAATTACTATTATAGATATCACCGGAATTAACAAAAGAAAACAATACTTCGTAACTGCCGTTAATATAATTATTGCTGTTAAAATTTGTTTTCCAAACACTATTTTGCGTATTAAAAGACCCAGTATATGTAGCATAAAAAATTTCTTCATTATCGGCATTGGATACAATAAATTTAGGGTAATTAACTAGATTTTCTGTAACATTTACTTCTGCTTTTAATGTTATTAAATCAGAAACTATAAAATTATTTTGAGGAGTGATCATTTCTGCAATGAAATTATTGTTATTATCATCACCCAAAAATAAACTAATTTCATTACTGTAAGTTCCACACTCTTCTCCTAAATATTCACAAACCCTGACATGATAAATCCCCGGACCGTCAAAATCATTTAAAATATCTGTTGTTTGGTCAGAATTTGAATAATACCTATATTCATCGCCGACTCTTGTTGGATAAATTGGTCCGGAATTTTTTGACCAAATCGCTTTAAAACCATGCGGGGAGCTACCGGAAACATTCCATTCAATATTTTGCCCTTCTCCAGAGAGAGTAATAGATTCTACGCCTTGAACATTATTTTCAATAACAAAAAATACCGGTTCGGCTCGAAAACTATACCCCAAATAAGATAAATGTGCTTTTAATACATAGTTCCCGTTAGGATAATTGTTACTGAGAAAATTAGCAAGCCAATAACTTCGACCAGTGGTCGAGCCGCTGTCATAATAAGACGGGATTTCCTCCTCTAACGATCCGTCTGTTTTTCTTAAAATAAAAACCGTGTCTACATCATAAAATCCGGGTAAATTAGCCAAATCAATTCCTGCTTTAAAAATCAATTCTCCGGAAACAATGGAATTATTTTGAGGACTAATTATTTCAAGATTTGCACCACTCCCCATTCCGTTATTTTGGGCAAGTAAAAAACTGATCGGCAAAATAAAAATAAACAATAAAAAACTAAAGAATAAATTAAATAAAAATCTTTTTTTAAATTTTTTCATAGTGATATAAAATTAAATTATTAATATTTTAAATTTTTAACTTTACAAAAAAAGTGCTTCCTTTTCCAGTGCCTTCGCTTTCTACCCAAATTTTTCCTTTGTGAGCCTCTACTACCTTACGGCTAAAGTACATACCAAGACCAAGGCCCTCAGTATGAACCAAGGTCACCTTTTTTCCACGTCTAAACTTTTGAAAAATACTTGATAAATCTTCTTTCTCCACGCCCATACCGGTATCAGATACGGAAATTAATGCGTATTTCTTTTTGTTTTCAATAATAGTTTTAAGTTCAAGTGTTACATTTCCTTTTTCAGTATATTTTATAGCGTTATCTATTAAATTAGAAACAACCTCTTTAATTTTTGTTTCATCTATATTTACCTCTGGCATATTTTTAAAACACAAGTATTTTAATTTCAATCCCTTCTCCTTAACCATTGGTTTAAATTCTTCAATGATATTTTTAGTAAAATTTTCAAGATTTGATTTTTGAAAAGTAAATACCATCCTTCCACTTTCAATTCTGGAGATATTAAGAAGATCCTCTACAAGACCGGCCATACGATCAGAGCTTTTACCCACTTTTCGCAGAGCTTCACTTGGGCCCTTGGTAAGTCTCCCATAGTCTCCTTCAAGAATCATGGAAAGATAACCTCTAATAGCCGTAATTGGGGTGCGAAGCTGATGAGAAGCAATAGAAATAAACTCTGACTTGGCTTTATCGAGTTTTTTAAGCTGTTTGTTCATTTTTCGCAATTTAGCTGTAGCTTTTCTAACTTCTTCTTTCATTTTCTCTCCAAACATTTGCGTTTCTCTGTACAAAGAAGCATTTTCCAGGGCAACAGCCGATTGATTGGAGATAATTCGAAGTACATTAATATCCTGATTACTATAAGCGGCGTTATCGATTTTTGGACCTAAAAATATTATTCCAATTAAGTCTTTTTTCACAACTAAAGGTAAAATAATTTCCAGCCCGCTACCATTAGAGCTCTTTTTAATATTTAACAAGCATTTTATTTCCTGCTGATCTATAGATTGTTTTATTTTTTCATCTATTTCTTGTAAAACAAGTGGCTCCGGAAATTTACTTAAATACTTAGTTAAACTTTTATTTTTTATAAACTGTAATCTTTCATCTTTTTTACACCCCACTAGTTTAAGCGGAATAAATTCATTTTTCCTTAAATCAACAGACCATAAACTAAGTTTTTCAATCTGCAAAGCCTTTTGCGTATTATCAACAATCAAATCAATAAGTTGTTGAATATTCAAAACTTCCGGTATTTTCCTAATTAAATCTCGTAAAATATTTTCTTCTGTGTAAAGTGAAGCGAAAAAATATTTATTAAAAAATTTCTCCAACAAATTCTTAAGCGGAATAAACGCCAAAACACATAAAGAAAAAATAGCAATCGCAATAAAAAATATAAAAAGATTTATATCGTAATTAATCAAACGACCAACAAGTAACACGCTAGGAGCAGAAACAGCAATCAAAATAACCAAAGCCGAAAATATAACCGCTCCCTTCCGAATAACCACCCGAATATCCATAAGACGGTAACGAGTGATAGCGTAGGCTGAAAAACCAATAAAAAATAAAGAGCTTGGTGCGTCTAAAAGAGTTAAATCATAAACACCAAATAATGGCAATAATAAGCTAAAAAGAGAACCACTAATACTATAACAAATTAACCCCAGCAACGAATACCTTAATTGTGATTTTCTTATTGAATTAGCTTTTTTACTCTCTGAGTAAAGAACCCATACAACAAAAAGACTAAAGAGGAAAATAAAAATTGAATAATAAGGAAAAAGAGCTCCTACTTTCCCTTTATAACCCAGAATAGTTAAATAATCTATTTCTTTAATAATTAAGTCATCAACGAAAGACAAAAAAGCAAAACATAAGCCTGGTGATATAATCAAAAAAATTTTAAATTTAGATAATTTTCTTTCTAACAGCTCATAAACCCATAATAATCCAAATCCAGGCAACATAACAGCCAAGGCAAAGGCCCATTTTACAGTTTCAATAGTAGGGTTAAAGCGAAAGAAAAAATCAAAAAAACACAGCAAAGCGGCATTTAAAGTAAAAATCCCAAATAAATAATTCAATTTTTTCGTTTTGTTCCTCCACCAAACTAAAAATCCTAGAAATAGGTTTAATAATCCGGCAACGAAAATTAACCAATTCATATTGTCTTATTTTTAATGTCTTTCATAATACCAAGTAAAAAATCTATTTGTTGCGTAGTATGAGACGACATAAGAGCGAATCTTAATCTAGCCATACCTTTTGGCACGGCTGGCCACCTAGCCACCGGAACAAATATCCCTCTATCAAGTAAATATCTGCTTAATTTTACAGCTCTTTTTTCTTCTCCAATTAAAACGGGTATTATTTGGGTTTCAGAGGCCATTGTACTAAATCCTAATTCATGTAATTTTTCTCTAAAATATTTTGAATTCTCAAGTAATTTTTTTCTTCTGTTTTCTTCTTCTTTAACAATCTTTATAGATTCAATAAGCCCACAAACAACGGGTGGAGCGATTGGGGCGGTAAAAATAAAACTCCTAGCTGCAATTTTTAAATAATCAATTAATTCTTGACTACCAGTTATATATCCACCAACTCCGCCAAAAGCTTTAGTGAAAGTTCCCATTACAAAGTCTACTGATCCTTCGATACCAAAATACTCTTCTGTGCCTCGTCCATTTTTACCCAATATCCCGGCGGCATGAGCGTCATCTAAATAAACAAGAGCATCATATTTTTTCGCCAAATCAATCAACTCGGGCAACTTCACAATATCACCGTCCATACTAAAAACTCCGTCGGTAACAATCATTTTTCTTGTTTTTTTAGGATACTTCTTTAACCTTTTCTCCAGATCCTCCATATCATTATGTTTATAAATCTCTTTGCGAGCACCGCTTAGCCTAATCCCAACAATAGCACTGGCATGATTATATTCATCACTAAAAACAACAGTATCAGTTTTTCTTTTTTTAAAGTTCAAAATTTTTAATACATTAGTTAACACTGAAATATCTATAACTTTAGCTATAGCCGGGATACAACCTTCGTTAACCATATATCCGGAAACAAAAGTTAAGGCGGCTTCTTTATTCTTAAAAGAAGCTATTTCTTTTTCTAACTTTAAATGAATATCCAAATTCCCAGTCAAAAGCCTGGCACTCCCATTCCCTATCCCCCACTTTTCCGCGCCCTTTTTCGCTGCCTCTATAACCCGTTTATCGGTCGTCATTCCCAAATAATTATTACTGGCAAAAATAATAACTTTTTTACCATTAACAACAACCTCAGGTTTATGCGGACTGTTTACAACCGGCATGTCGGGATATAGCTCTTCTTTTTTAATAAACTGTAAAACCTCTTTAATCTTCTGCATAATAAATTTTTAATATAAACAAAATAACCCCTCCCGATTAACAAATTTTTAACTAACGTTATTATACCAAAAAATTAAAAAACTCGCAAAAAAATAAAGATTGAAACAAAAAAACCGCCAACATTTTTGCTGACGGCGTTAAAGTTAAAGTTTATAGTTTTCCTACTCAACAACCTGAAAATTTTCAACAGGGCTTATTGTCTGAGTCATAAAAAATACCGGCTCTGACCAGTTACTAGATAAGGCGCCGGCGCAATAGGTTTTACCGATAACTTTGTATTCTTTACCTGAAACAAGGCTTGCTTCTTCGTAGATAAGTGAAGTACTTGTCGAAATCAGGCTATTTACAATTGGACCGTTATTCTCCCAAACTTGGATTGAATAATCAATCACTTGAGAATTAGTATTGGTCCAGGTTATAGTTAAAGTTTTTCCGCTTCTTAATATAGATGTAATCTGCGGAGGATTACATTCTTCGTTAGATGGTGGGTCTTCCGGAGGATCTATTGGGATCAAATCAGGAAATTCTTCCTCATCTGTTCTACCAAGAAAATTTGGTAACGGACTAGTTGATAGAGTTGTTTCTGTAATTACATCTCCTTCACCGTAGTGATTAAACAGTTCCGGGGGTATCTCGACTACCTCGCTCCAGTCGGGATTGTAGCCAATATCATAATAAACTTGCTCGTTTTGGATGTGATGAAATTTGTCATCTGTTCCGAATAGATATATTTTAGATGAATCTATTGCCGTGGAAATACAAGATACCGGGCCTACTTTTGATATTACTTTGTAGGCGATTAAATTGCTCCATTCATAATCGTTATATGACAACATTGTCTTGCCCATGATTTGATAGTTTGCTTTCTCACTAGCTGGTAATTCTGTAACATAGCTCCAATCAGGGGTTAAACTGCAATTTGAATTGCGATACCCAAGAAGAGCGTAAGTTTGCTCATTTGGGATAGGCCAGAGCTTGTTGTTTGATTTGAGATAAACTGTTGGGGAGTCGGTGAATTTTAGGGTTGGGTGGTGGGGAGGATTCACTAATATACTTCCTATATAAATATTTGGGTCATGGTAACCATAATTATCTGGATAATTTGGAGTATACCCCCAATACAAACCATCACCCGATGGATTGTTGGTAACTGGACTATCTTTTATCTCAAAATGTAAATGAATAGACCAATAATTTGCCACCCCATATCCAGAACCACCCATAATCCCGATTTTTTCTCCTTTTAATACTATTTTATCAACATATAAATTTGATTCTATTGAAGCAAGATGAGAATAAAAGCTATAAATATTTATTCCCGTTAATAATGTATGTTCAATAATCACATTATTTCCCATGCCCTTATCGTTTGCATTCATGTATTCTATTCTGACAATTTTACCAAAATTAGAAGCGACAATTTCATGGGAAGCGTTATTCTTGTAATCAATAGCTGAGTGATACTTGCTCGTATTAAAACAAGTCTTCAAGCCATACAAACAATTTTCATATTGCAAAGCATTTACTGGGTGTCCAAAAGTATAATCGTTAGCAAGAGCTGATCCAAGAGACATAATGCAAAGTAAACAAATTTGTGCGATAATAGATGTTAATTTTTTTCTGTTCATGACTTTCTCCTTTTTGAGTTGCAGATTAATTAAATTGTTAAAGAACTATTTTTTACTAAAAAATGATTTCCTCCTTTTTTATTTTTAAAGCAAAATTGCTCTTTTAAGTATATAATTTATAAATTTATACTTTCAAAAGAATAATTTTAATCAATAAATTTAAAATTGTTTAGAATTCCTAAACTTTCAATTCTTCCTCCGGTAGTTATCTCATACGCAAAATTATTATGGATAAAATAAATTTTTATTATTCCCATCTCGGATGTTTCTATTTTAATTGCTTTTTCTCCGCTTATAATTAATGCGGTGATATTTGTAGTGACTGATTTATAAAATTCTAATTTTTGTTTTTTAAATTCTTCAAATGTTAAATTATTAATATTTTTTGTAAATTTAATAGCCTCTCTCCCGGGTATTTCTTCTATATTAAAAACAACTTCATTCAAACCTGAGCGAACGGAATCAATCTCCCAATCCTCCGGGTACTTTATCTCAAACCCATACTCTTCATTATGATAAATTTTCCAATCACTTATATCAACTCCATTAATAATAACTTTATTTAGTTGGTTTATATTTTGATTTTTGTTAACATTCTGATTAAAATTAATGTTTTCATTTTGATTTATATTATCATCGTTATTTTTTTGCATAACGAAAAAAACAGCTATTATTAAAATAACAACTAAAAATAAAACCAAAGTTGTGCTTTTTTTATTTAACATAATTTTTTACAAATTTTTATTTATAATTTTACGCTATCGCGAAAGTAAGTATTTGTCAATAAATAAGCCAAAAACCGTTATCTTCTGCGTAGAATTCGTGAATAATAGTTTCTCCCTAAAATATTTATCATAATATCATTAACTTTCTCATTTGTCTTTGCTTTTTTAGCTGCTTCAAATACAAAATAAATAGCAAAAATCATTTTATTATAAAAAGCGTCTGAGCCTAAGATAATTTTTTTACTGCCGATCAACTCTATAAAATTTTTAATTAATTTTGGCGAAACTCCGGCTGTGTCGAAATAGATGTTATTGTTATTCTCAATTATTTTTTTAGCTAATTTATAATTTATTTTATTTAACCCAAAGTGACCCAAGTGAGCGATAACCACTGGAATGTTTAAATCAAATATTTCGCTTTTGCCATTTTCATCACAAAAATTTTCAAGTAAAGCGTTGTTGTTTGCTCTTTTAAAGTTTTGATATTTTTTATCAGGAAAATTTGTGTAAAAAGAGGTGCCACCATGAAACAATAAATACAAACTATATTTTTCTGCCATCTTGTAGATAACTTTCAATCTCTCGGCAATTTCTTGGGGATTATCTTTTGGCAACGGCTTGAAGCCCTGTAAGTTAGGATGCAATTTAATTCCAACTATTTTATATTTTTCTATATAATATTTAACTCTTTCTTCGATTTTATTTTTGTCTATTCTATGGACATCAAAAGAACCTAAAAGTAAAAACTTTTTATTGCTGTAATATTTTCCAGACCACTCTGTATTTATCCAAGGCTCTACAGGCAAAAACACAGCTTCGTCTACCAAAGATTTTTCCATTTCCTCCAAAGCTCTTTTTTCACTGGTTTTAGAGTATAGTTTTTTAATTTCATGATTAACTGTTTTTGGGAAAAATTTAAAAGCATTCTTTGACAAAATAGTGGCTGTTTTGTTAAATTTTAACATTTCAGACAAACCAGGCTTGCGGTAATCAATTTTCTTATTTTCTAAATTTTCTTTTAAATAAAGTTCTCCTGAATATTCTTCTCTATAATCATAATAATGAGCCGCGCCCATAACATCAAAAGGATGGACATGAGTATCCACAATTTTTAAGTCATTTTCCTTCTTTAATTTTTGAAGATAGACTAAAAATTCTTTTTTGATATTAAAATTAAACATAGTTAAAAAATATCCCTCCAAATTAACAAATCCATCCAGCTAACAAATAACTTGTTATTATCATACCAAAAAACTTTAATTTAGGCAAAAAATTAATAAATTTTTGTAAAATTAAACAAAAACTAGTTAAAAAATTTATTTTTAAAACTAATTTAAACACTAGAATATACTTTTACGCCACACTAAACATTCTAGCTTAACGACAATATAGGTGTTGACTTTCACAAAAAATTGATGCATAATTTAACAAAATAACTTTTGGTTATTTTTTGTTTCGTTCTTTGACATGTTAACATATGAGAAAATTATTAATACAGAGGTGAGGCTATGGAATTAAAAGTAACTGATCTACGCAAAGAATATGACGGCAATATCATTCTAAACGATATTTCTTTTGTTTTGAATGCTGGTCAGAAGGTTGGGTTAGTCGGTTATAATGGGACCGGTAAAACAACTTTACTGAAAATTTTATCAAACGAAATGAAAGGTGATGGAGGTAAGGTTCAATTCAGAAAAGGGGTTACCATTGGCTACGTTCCGCAAGATACAAGAATAGCTTCTGAACAAAATGTTCGTCAGTATCTATCTTCAGACGAAAACAATATCGCTGATTACAAAATGGAACGAATCTTGAACGGTCTAGATTTATCAGAAGTTGAACTAAATACATATTTGCAACAACTTAGTTCGGGACAAAAAAGCAAAGTTTTTTTAGCGAAGATTTTATTAGTAGACCCAAATATCTTGTTATTAGATGAACCAACCAATAATCTTGATATTGCTGCTCTTGTCTGGCTAGAAAACTTCTTAAAGCAAAGTCTATCTACTTGCTTGATTGTTTCACACGATAGAGTATTTCTGGATAATATCGTTAATAAAATTTTTGAATTAAACTGGCAAACAAGAAAATTGACAATTACCAATGGTCGGTATTCTGAATATTTGCAACGCAAAGAAAAAGAATACGAGCGTCAGTTATCTGATTTTAACCAACAGCAAAAAGAATTAGCTCGATTATCTAAGGCTGCTGATAACAAGAGACGTGCTGCTAAAAAAGGTTCAAAATTCAAAGGTCGAGACAATGACAAGTATAATCGTGGGTTTAAAAGAGATAGAGCTGCTCGTTCTGGGTCAACTGTTAAAGCTTTACAGAAAAGAATTGATGGGACGACCAAGGTGTCAGAACCAATATCTCGTGATTTGTTTAAAATCACGATTAATGATTACAAGCCAATCGGAACAACTGATATTTCTTTTTTTGAAGCAATAGTTGGTTACAGAGATTTTTTTCAATTAAAGAAATTTTCTCTAAACATTCCTTTTGGAAGTAGAGTTGTGTTTTTAGGATCTAACGGTGCTGGAAAGTCAACAATCATTAAAACAATATCAGGAGAAAATAACCTTTTGTTCGGTAGAAAAAAAATTGGCAATGGTCTAATTATTGGAAATTTAGCTCAAGAGCATCAAAATTTACCCTTGAACAAAAAACTGCTTGATTTCTTATCGGAAAAATGTGAACTTTCTATCCAAGAGACTTATCATTTGATAAAAAAATTTGGATTCAAAGCCGATGATGTTCAGAAACAAATCTGTAATTTTTCTCCTGGTGAAAGGGCTAGGATTCTATTGGCCACTTTCTCTGCCTTATCTGTAAATGTTCTATTATTGGATGAACCAACCAATCATCTTGACCTGGAAGCTTTGATCGCCGTGGAAAAATCAATTAAAGAATTCTCTGGTACAATTATTTTGGTTTCGCACGATCGATACTTTCTGAGAAAATTTAACCCGACTCATATATTTTCTATCGATAACTATAAGATTATTTCCGAAAGAGATATTGAGTCCTACTTACAAAAAGCTGAAGAAAAAGGAAAATATTCATGGTGAATATAACTTTCAAATCAGCACATAACAACACGGAGGTGTTATTATGAAAACCCAAAAGCAGTACCGGAAACCCAAGGTGACCAGTAGTGGAAGCACGCCTGAACCAATTGAAGCTGGCTGTTGCTTAACCAGCTGTGGAGGTTCACCGGCTGTGATGCAATCCAGTGATGCCTTACAGGAAGATATCGCTATGGTCAAAACTGTTGTTTCAGATGCCAAAAAAGATCTGGGATAATACAATTCTCAACGGTAACGACATGTCAACAGATCGACATGTCGTTATCAATAAAGGTGAATGAAATGAAAGTTAAAATCAGACAGGAAGAAGGAGAATATCTTGCATATTTTCTGGATTCCCGTCGACTAGTTGGAGTAAACAAAATTGGCTCTGTAATTTTGAACCAACTGTTTAATGAGAGTAAAAAAATCAAAGCTATCACTGCCGAAATCTCAACTCAGTACGACATACCGTTATCAGAAGTTAGAAAAGACGCTATTGATTTTTTAACGGCTCTTGATAAAGAAATGCTACCTGATGGTTTTGCAGTTATCGATCAAAAACAGATGAAGGCGCCATTGGGCGTGGAGTTAGAAATAACTACAGCTTGTAACTTGCGATGTAAACATTGTATCCAAGATGGTGGTCATCATAATGTTTCTATGAAATTTTCAAAAGTTCAATCTATTATTGATACTTTGTCCAAGGCCGGTGTCTGTGAAGTTAGTCTAATTGGTGGCGAACCTTTTCTCCATAAAGATATTTTGGCTATTATCGAATATTGTCAAAATGCCGACATGACTGTAAACGTTGTTACTAACAGCACTCTACTCACCGATGATATCGTTTCCGAATTATCTAAGTTTAAAAGACTTTCTTTACTGGTGAGCTTGGATGGTATCAGCGATGTGCATGACTATATCCGGGGAGATGGTGTTTTCATAAAAGTTTCCGATGTACTTCGAAAACTTAAGAAAAATAAAATTGCCGTTGAAACCTTATGTACATTAAATAGTTTCAATATTACCAATTACCGAGAAGTTTTGGATTACTGTCATAACTTGAAAATTCCATGCAACTTTAATCTGTTTAAACCATTCTCTGAAAAACATCGAAAGCTCACTCTTCATCCTCATGATTTTTTTGATACAATCATAGAATTACTTGATCTTAGACAAAATCATGGATATAGAGTTGGTCTTTCGAATGCAGCTATTATCGCTGAGTTGTTTGAACTACCGGACCGAAATGAATGTCGCGCAACACGATCTGGCCTAGTAATTGATGTTCGAGGAAGAATGATTACTTGTCCATCTCTGGTCGCAACTGGATTCTATGATGCCATAAAATTGCCCGAATTTAGTGATAATTTTCTTGATGATTGGAAAAATCATCCAGTGTTTATTGATTTTCAACAGAAAGGATTAAGAGAATGCCAAGCACGGGCAATGATTTTCAGCCAAGATGTTAACGGTGCGGATCCTTACGGGATAACCGCTTTTAAAAAATATTTTTATGGATAATCATATGAAGTACCCCAATATGGTTGCGGTCAGTTTAGATAAACTGACCGCTTTTTTATAATTTTAAATTTATTTGATCAACTGAAGTGCTAGTCAAAATTTTTAATGAATAATCTGTATTTGTTTCTAAAAAATTTTTCACAATCTTGAAGCCTAAAACATAACCAGCCCACTTAGGAATATTTTCTTTTTCCGAACCCTTTAAAAACCAAATTTCGTAATCTTGTTCATTAAATTTTTTATGAGCTATTTTTTTAAATTTTTCTAATAAGAAATTAAATTCTTCTTTTTTAATCGGCGTAATCCATTCCGATAATTCTCCTGTCATTTGATAAACAAAAAAATCAGCCAAACCCTCACTAAACACGCTTTCTAAAAAAGATGACTTGTCAATCTCTATTCCTGCTTGTCTACGCAAAGCATGATGTAATTCATGCCATAATGCTTTTTCAATATTTTTTTCAAAAATTTTTTGATTAATATCAAAACTTATTTGAATAAAATTACCAGCAGGACAATAAGCCCCTATTCCGCTTAAGTCTTTTAATAGTTCCGGATTCTCAGCTTCTTTAAAAGTAATATTAATTTCCTTAAAAGAAAATAAAGTTTTGAGTTTTTTTTCAACATTATTAACAACTCTTTTGACTTTTTCTTCTAAAAAAGTTAAATGCCCAGAATCATTTAAAATTTTAATTTTTAATTTCATGGTACTATAATTTTATTTTTATCTATTCTCTTTTAAATGAAGCTCCACCTCATATTCTTCCCTCTAATCATAATAATGAGCCTCTCCTATAACACCAAAATGATGGACATGAGTATCCACGATTTTTAAGTCATTTTCCTTCTTTAATTTTTGAAGATAGACTAAAAATTCTTGTTTGATATTAAAACTAAGTATAACTATTTTAAACTTTAACAACCGCAAGTATGACTTCGTCTTTGTTTATTTTTACTGTTTTTGTATCTTCAGTGTCTTTGTCTATACCTTTAATAATTTCTTTAGCTAAAACATCTTTTAGGAGTTCTTGTTTCAACTTTTTATCTGTTAGGACTTTTTTTATGTCTTTACTTTTAGTTTCGTAATATACTTTTATATTATCCTGAATTACAAAGCCTTTATTTTTTCTAATGTTATTAATAACTCTTACCATCTCTCGCTTAATGCCTTCCAATTTTAATTCCTCGGTGATTTTAGTGTCTAGATCAATAATAATTCCGCTTTCAACTTTCTTAAATATAATTTTTTTTACATTAAGTTCATCTTTTAATAAATCTAGATAATCTTTTTTATCTTTTATTGTTATAAGTTCTAGATCTGGAGTTTTTACAATCAAAGATACTAAAGGCTGACGTATTTTGATTCCGTATTCATCTCTTTTTGCTAAACCTACCTCAACTAATTTTCTTACTGTTCCCATCCTAATTAACTCATCGTTATCAAAATTATCTGCAATGGGAAAAGATTCTAAATGTACAGACTTATCAACATCTTCAAAATTATTACCCGTCACCTTTTGCCAAACTTGCTCGGCAATAAAAGGCGTAAATGGCGCCATTATTTTTGAAAGTTCTGTTAATACAAATTTTGTTGTAGCCAAAGCTGCTTGTTTATCGTTTTCATCCTCCCCCTTAAATCTATCTCTTGATCTTCTGATATACCAGGTTGATAAATCATCGATAAAATCAGCGATTGGTCTGGTTGATTTCGGTAAGTGATAAGCGTTCATATTTTCTGTTACCTCTTGTATCAATTGATCAAGTCTTGCTAAAATCCATTTATCTAAAACATTTTTACTCTTACATTTTTTAGTTTTTAATTCACCTTCAAATAAGTCATAAAATTTCACTACATTCCATAAAATCATTACGACTTTACGAAAAGATTCTTTGACTCCGTCTTCAGAAAAATTCAAGTTATCGGCCTGCACAATATTTGATGTCATTAAATAATAACGAAGAGCATCAGCTCCATACTGATCAAAAAGAAGCGATGGGTCAGGATAATTTTGCAATCTTTTGGCCATTTTTTTGCCATCTTCAGCCAAAACTATACCGTTTACAATTACATTGTTAAAAGTATGGCCGTCTTTAATTGCTGTACCGATTAAATGCAAATAATAAAACCAAGCCCTGCATTGGTCTTGTCCCTCAGCAATAAACTCAGCTGGGAAATTTTTATCAAACTTTTCTTTATTTTCAAATGGATAATGCATCTGTGCGTAAGGCATTGAACCACTATCAAACCAAGTGTCGAGCACATCCGGGATTCTTGTCATCTCTCCATTACATTTAACACATCCAAATTTTATTTTATCTACGATATGTTTATGCAAATCAGTAATTTTTTCATTGCTATCTTTTTCCAATTCTTTTACAGAACCAAATACTTTTATTTCTTCACATTTATTACACTTCCAAATCGGCATCACCGATGCCCAAAATCTCTGCCGAGAAATTGACCAATCGCGAGCACCTTCTAACCAGTTACCAAAACGACCTTCTTTGATGTGAGCTGGCGACCAATTAATTTCTTTAGCTGTTTCTAGGCTTCTTTTTTTGATTTTTGTAACATTTACAAACCAAGAGCTAGTTGCATAATTGATTAAAGGTGTATCACAGCGCCAACAATGCGGATAACTGTGTTCATATTTTTCTTTATGGAACAATAAATTATTATGAGCCAAATATTTTATAATTTCAATATCGGTACTCATATGATTATCCTTTGGCTTGACATTAAGCCCTTGGAAATCTTTTACTTCACTTTTGAAATTTCCATCCATTGTTAAATGTTGGACAAAAGGCAAACTATACTCCTTGCCTAAATTCATATCATCCTCACCAAAAGCCGGAGCGATGTGTACTACTCCGGTTCCATCTTCAGTAGTCACAAAATCCGCTGAGTAAATTTTCCAACCATTTTCTCTGTTTTCCAGTTTTTTATCGCTTGAATAATAATCAAATAATGGTTTATATTTTTTACCAATTAAATCTTTACCTTTAAACTTTTTATTTTTAACAAAATCACTAACTGCTAAATACAACAACTTATGTAATTTATTATCGCTACTTTTATCTTTCTTGGCTATTTCTTTAGAAAATATATATTTACCAGGGCTTACATCAAGTTCCATGCCATATTTTTCTGGTTTAAAATCACTTGGAATTTCGACCTCTAAATAATCAATATCCTTACCAACTGCCAACGCTACATTTCCGATAAGCGTCCAAGGCGTAGTTGTCCAGGCTAAAATATATGTTCCGGGTTCATCGAGTAATTCAAATTTTGCAGTTGCTGATAGATCCTTAATATCTGCATAGCCTTCGGTTACCTCTGACTGTGAAAGAGTTGTTTCACATCGCGGGCAAACATGCATTGAACGATAGCCTTCGTAAATTAAGTCTTTGTCCCAAAGTTGTTTAAACACCCACCAGATAGACTCCATATAATCCAAATCCATTGTGCTATAAGCATTGTCCATATCCGCCCAACGACCAAGGCGCTTAATCACTTTCTCCCATTCATCAACATAACTTAAAACCTTTGACCTACAAAGTTCGTTAAATTTAGTGACTCCTGCTTTTTCAATATCTTTTTTACTTTTTGAGCCCAATTCTTTTTCCACAATATTTTCAATCGGCAGACCATGGCAGTCCCAACCCCATTTTCTTTCTACTCGTTTTCCTTGCATCGTCCAATACCGCGGAATTACATCTTTCATAACTGATCCGACGATATGTCCATAATGTGGGGTACCGGTAGCAAATGGAGGTCCATCGTAAAAAACATAATCCCCCTTCGGCGCCTCTCTTTCAACACTTTTTTCAAATATTTTATTTTTCTCCCAAAAAGCCAAAACATCCTCTTCCATTTTAGAGAATGCGTTTACTGGCTTTTTTTGACTATCTTTTTTTAACATACACAATTAATCCTCCATTACTTTAATATTTACCTCTTTTAATTGTTTGTCATGAACTTTGCTTGGGCTGTCCATCATTACATCTCGACCTTGGCCGTCTTTTGGGAAGGCGTAGATATCGCGGATTGAGTGCCAGTCTTTTAAGACCATTAAAATCCTATCGATGCCCGGGGCGTTTCCGCCGTGTGGTGGAGCGCCGTATTCAAAGGCTCGAAGCATTGCTCCGAACTCAGCGTCCACTTCTTCTTTAGAGTAACCGGCTATTCTGAAAGCTTCGTACATAATCTCCGGGCTGTGATTTCGAATTGCCCCGGAGGAAACTTCAAAGCCGTTTAAAATTAAATCGTATTGATAACCTAAAATCTCAAGTGGTTCTTGTTCTTTTAAGGCTTTTAATCCTCCTTGCGGCATTGAAAATGGATTATGAGAAAAATCAATTCTACCTTGTTCTATCTCTGAATAATCATACATTGGAAAATCAACTACCCAGGCCCAGGCTGCTTTTTTATTATCTTTCAAGCCTAATCTTTTCCCACATTCATCACGAACAACGCCAAGAGCTTCACACACCACTCTCCATTTATCTGCTCCAAAGAAAATTATATCTCCTTCTTTCGCCTCTACTTCTTTGACAATTTGCTCGGCTAAATCATCGCCTAAAAATTTAACTATCGGAGACTGTAATTTGTTATTTTCTTTTACAATGATATAAGCAAGACCTTTAGCTCCTTTAGCTTGAGCGAGTTCAGTTAATTCATCGATTTCTTTTCTACTGAACTTAGCTCCGCCATCCACCTTAAGAGCTCTGACTACTCCACCATTTTTTACTGCCCCGGAGAAAACACCAAATCCGCAGTCTTTTACTAATCCGGTAACACTTTTTATCTTTAAATCAAATCGTAAATCAGGCTTATCTGATCCATACACCTCCATTGCTTCGCGCCAAGGAATCTGTACGAATCGTTTATTTTTATCCAAATTTATTATTTTCTTTTTACTAAATTTATCTGTCAGCTCTATCATTAACGGCTCCATAATTTTAAAGACATCTTCTTGTTCCACAAAACTCATCTCCATATCCAATTGATAAAACTCTCCATAATGCCTGTCTACTCTGGGATCTTCATCCCGAAAACATGGAGCAATTTGAAAATACTTATCAACTCCACCAACCATTAAAAGCTGTTTAAACTGCTGCGGCGCTTGCGGAAGAGCATAAAATTTACCGGGATAATATCTGCTTGGAACCAAAAAATCTCTAGCCCCTTCCGGAGAAGAGTTAGCAAGAATTGGGGTTTGAACCTCTGTAAAATCTTTTTTATGAAAATAATTTCTAATACAACTCATGAAAGCATCTTTAGTTGTTAACATTTCTTGAATTTTCGGGCGACGTAAATCTATAAATCGATACTTTAATCTAATATGCTCACTAGCTTCTTGAGCTTTATCTTCATCCAGTTCAAACGGCGGGGTTTTGGATTTATTTAAATATTCAATTTCAAAACACTCTATCTCAATTTCCCCAGTGCTCATTTTCTTATTGATCATATCTTTTGGCCTTGCCACAACTTCTCCTTCAACTTTAATAACCCACTCACTTCTAAGCTTGTCAGCTTTTTCCCAAGCTTGTTTGTTTGCTTCCGGATCAAAAGTAAGTTGTGTCAAACCGTACTTATCACGCAAATCAATAAAAATAATACCACCATGATCACGGCGCCTGTGCACCCAGCCGGTTAAAATTACTTTCTTTTTAACATTTTTTTTATTTAACTCCCCACAAGTGTGTGTTCTTAACATAAAAAAATTATTTCAATTTACCCTCTTAGTTGAGCATTAAACTCTTTTGAAATTTTAGTTACTATTTTATCGGTTATTAAATTTATTTCTTTATCTAGCAAGGTTTTTTTCTTTGATTGTAAAACCAAATGAAAAGCTATACTTTTTTTGTTGCTAGCCATCCCCTTTCCTTTGTAAACATCAAACAGTTCACATTCTTTAAATAAATCTTTGGAAATTTCTTTAACTCTACTTTCTATTTGCGCCCACTCCTGATTTTTTTCAACTACAAAGGCAAAATCTCTTGTTACCGACGGGTACTTTGGAATACCACTATAAGATACTACTACTTTTTTAATTATCTTGTATAAAGCGTCAAAGTTTATCTCTAAAGCAGCGGTTTCTTTTTTTATACCTGCCAGCTCTTTGGCTTTATTTGATACTAATCCTAAGGTGGCGATTTTTTCTTCTTTATAAGAAATTATCGTTGAAGAGCCTACCTGGTAAGGATCCTTAATATTATCCTTTTTATATTGAATATCGTCTTTGTTGATTTTTGTTTTTGCTAATAAATATTCCCAAACACCTTTTAACTCATAAAATACATCTTCTTTTTTATCCCCATTAACCAGAAGAGCTAAATTGCTTTGCTCTATTGGTAATGATTTTTCTCCTGTTGGAATATATACTTTATTTAATTCAAATAATCTTAATTTAGGAGTTAATGTTTCATTTTTTGAAGCTATATCGATCATTGTTGAAGCCATCTCTGTTTTCATGTATTTAAAATCATCTGTTAACGGATTTAAAAGCTCGATTGTATCTTCCGGCCTAACTCCGGCTATTTCAAGTTGCTTATCGGAAATCATTGAATAGGAAAAAGTCTCCGTAAAGCCCACTCCAACTAAAATATCTTTTATTTTATCCTCCCAAACAAGATTTTCCAAAGGTTTTACAGTCGGAATCTCACCACTCGGCAGTTCGCTTGGGATTTTATGATATCCATAAATCCTGGCCACCTCTTCCACTAAATCATAGTCTTCTTTAACATCCTCTGTTCTAAAATAAGGGACTGTCACTGAAATATAACCGGGTTTTTTTTCGCAAACAAATTCAAGCTTTTCTAAAATTTCCACAATATCGTTATCCGAGATAGTAACTCCCAGTTTTTTTTCTATTAATTTTGTATTAAATTTTATTTTATTTAATTTAACTTCTTTTTCCAAAGTATCAAAAACAGTTGAAGAAACTTCTCCTTTAGCCAACTCTTGAATAAGTTGTGCTACTCTTAACAAGGCCGGGTTAGTAGAATAAATATTCAATCCTTTTTCAAATAAAGCCGAGGCATCTGTCCGAAGATCCAAAAAACGAGCGGTTTTTCGAATTGAATACGGTTCAAAGTTTGCTGATTCTATAACTATTGTTTTTGTTTTTTTAGTTACCTCTGCCTTGATTCCTCCTTTTACTCCGGCAATGGCGATAGGATTTTTTGCATCAGCGATTACTAGATTACTGTGTGCTAGTTTATATTTACCCCCCCCAAGAGTGGTTATTTCCTCTTTGTTTTTTGCTTTTCTAATTATAATTATTTTTCCTTCAATTTTATCGTAATCAAAAACATGCGTTGGTTGACCATATTCCAGTAATACATAGTTAGTAGCATCAACAACATTATTAATTGAGTTCATTCCACTGGCTTCAATTCTTTTTTTAAGCCAATCTGGAGATTCTTTAATCTTAACGTTATCGATCACTATGGCCTGATATCTGGGGCAAAGAGTTTTATCTTCAACTTTTAATTTTAAAGACATTTCCTTTTTAATTTTTTGGCTTATCTTTGCTTCCTTGTAAAGAAATTCTTTATTTAATATTGCACTTGCTTCTCGAGCTGTGCCGAGAATTGAAGCTGTGTCCGGTCTATTGGGTGTAATTTCCACATCCAATAAATAATCGTCCAATTTCTTATTATAGTTCCATCGTTCTATGGAAGATCCTGATAAAGAAACCTTTTTAGCGAATTCTTCCGCGCTTAAATTCGTTTTTACATATTCTTTTATCCAATTGTATGGTAATGATACATTCATATATTAAAACTGCTTTAAAAAACGGATATCGTTTTGATAGATAATTCTAATGTCTTTAATATTAATACCTTCTTGCATAATTTTATTTCTTTCCACCCCCCAGCCAAAAGCAAAACCGGAATATACTTCAGGATCAATCCCGCCATTTTCCAAAACTTTCGGATGAACCATTCCAGCTCCGCCAATCTCTAACCAACCCTCTTTGCATAATCGACATCCTTTTCCATTACACGATCCGCACGAAACATCAATCTCAAAGCTCGGCTCTGTAAACCTAAAATGATAAGGTCTGATCCTAACTTTTCTTTTTGGACCAAAAAACTCTTTTACAAAATAATCAAGAACCCCTTTCAAGTGAACAATCGTGATATCTTTGTCGATCACTAAACCTTCAAATTGATAATGAATAAGAACATGAGAAACATCAAGTTGCCTTCTTGGACACTTTGAAATATTCATCATTCTGATCGGCATTCTTCCTGTTTCCATTTCTCTTACTTGCCCAGCTGAGGTATGGGGTGTTAAAATTCTTTTTTTGTATTTTGGATCAACATCTTCTTTGTCAATAAAAAACGTCTCCCATTCATCTCTAGCCGGATGATCTGATGGAAAATTTAAAGCGCCAAAAGCATACCAATCCCACTCTACCTCCGGATATTTAACAGTATAAAAACCAATCCGCTCAAAAATACGCTTAATCTCTCGAATAGCTTGTGTTGTCAAATGAAGATGACCTTCTTCAATCTTAACTCCCGGAGCCGTTATATCTATTTCATCACCAAGGCTGTTACTTTTAATATTTTTTTCCAGTAATTTAACAGACTCGTTTATTTTCTGTTTAATTTCATTGGTTTTCTGGCCGACCTCTTTTCTATCGTCTTTTGACAAATCTTTTAGCGACCTAAGTATAGCTGTAAACTCTGATTTGCGTGCCAAAAATTTCACCTTAAATTGCTTTAATTCTTCTAAGGAATTTACGCTCTCAATACTTTTCGCAGCGTCTTCTTCTATTTTATTCAATTGTTGAATCAGTGAATTATTTTTCATTTTATTTTTTGATTGTATTAAAGCACAATACAAAATTTATTTACTTTAGTCAATTTTATGGAACTACACGCTTATAACATCTCTCTTACCCTCTGCATTATTTTTTCCGCAACCATAAAATTATCCATTCCTTCTTCAGCCACATCTTGGTAATAAAAAGGTTCTCCTATTTTTACTTTTACTTGGGATTTGCTAGAAAAAAACCTTTTTATATCAAACCTATTATCACCGTTAGTACCGTCACTTCCTCTTAACGCTATTGGTATGATCGGCAGATTATATTTCTTGGATAAATATGCAATCCCCTGTCTTGGTTTTGGACCTTCTTCGCTCTTTCTAAAAGTTCCCTCAGGAAAAATCAACATATGTTTTCCCTTCTTGATAAGTTCTTCTGTTTTGACTAAAGTTTTTTCTAAAGACTCTTGTTTTCTATAAACCGGGTAAGCTCCTAAAAATTTTACAAAAGGATAACGTTTAAACCACTTCGGCGTAATCATATAACGCAAATTCACTTTTAAAAAACGAAAAAACGGTATTGAACCGGAAACTAAAAAAGCATCCAAATACCCAAGATGATTGGCAACAATAAAATACTGCTTATTTTTAATAAGCTTAAAATTCTCTTGACCCTTAACTTCGAATTTAAGAAAAATCTTAAACAAAATAACAAGAGGTATCCAAACTAATTTTTGAAAAAAATAAATCATAAAGTATCAACTAAAACAATTTTTTGGTTATCTAAAATTTCGTATAAAAACTTGTCTGTAACATCTTTGCGATATAAAAATTCTGTTTTAGGCATTAGAGTATAGTTAATATTTCTATTTAATTCTTTTTCGAAATTTTCTATAATTTTTTGTATTTTGCTTTTATTAATTTTTCCAATAATTAATATATCTACCGGTGAATTTGGACAGTTAACAAAAATTCCGGTTAGCACTAAATAACAAATATTTCCTGACTTTACAATTTTTTTAACAAGTCCTTTTTTAATAAGTAAGTGCGATTTTAAAATTAAAGATCGAACTTCGGGATAAAGAACAAAATTTGTGTTCGCTTGAAAATATTTTTTATTTGATTTTTTTTCAGCTTTTTCTAAAATACCAAAAGAAGCCAAATTATCAATCTCTCTTCTAATAGAGTTAATCTGGGAATCAAGCAGCCTGGTAAGCTCCCGAATATAATAACTTTTCTCCGGGTTAGCTAAAAATAACCGTAAAAGCTTTACCCTAATTTTTGAACCGAATAATTGCTCAAGCATAAAATAAAATCATGAATCATGAATAAAATTTTGAATTTTATATTTTTTATAGTATAATTATAATATAAAAAATACTTAAACGCAATACTTTTATATAATAGCAATATATAACAAGTCTGTTTTTTATGATTAAAACAAAAAAATTCCTTGTAACTTATCCAAAAGAAGAAAATATTTGCAAAATCATCATTCCTCAAAGCGAAAACGAAGTAAATACTTTGAAAGGAAAAATTTTTGCTGTGATTAACTGCAAGAAAAATAACGAAAATAATGAGCTTATTAATTTTCTGGATCAACAAATAAACAAATACTACAACTCTATCTTCCTGAAATTAAACAGTAGAGAAACAGAAAAATCTTTTGAGGGTTTTTTGTATAATCTTAACTATAATTTTCAAAACTTATTAGAAGAAAAACAAATATCGATAAATCTTGAAGAAATAAATCTAAGCATCGGGGTTATGTCTCTTGATAACTCCGGCTTAAAATATCACTTATATTTTTCTCAAATAGGAGCACTGGAATCTGTCTTAATATATCAAACTAAAAACAATAAAGACAATATAGCCCAAATCAAAGACTCAACCGACGAAGACGGAAAAATAAAACCTACAAAAATCTTTTCCAACATAATCAACGGAAAAATCAAAGTTAACAGCTCTCTTGTATTTTGTACTGAAAATGTTTTGGATTATTTAAACCTGGATAAATTAAAAGAAGTAGTTGGAAAATTAAATGTAAGTAAGGCTGCGAAACAAACGGAAAGCTTACTTCTGGAAACAAATGATGAACAAATTTTTGGAGGAGTAATTATTAAAGTACTTCCATCAACAAATATAGTTGAAGAAAAGGGGGAGAAAAAAGAGCAGAAGAAGAAAGAAGAAAATATTACTGTATTTCAGTATGCTGATAAAAAAGAAAAAGCTACTCAACAAAAAAGTAAACTGCGTTTTTTGACTAAAACTGTAAAAATAATGAAATTTTTTCTTGTAAGGTTATTACAGATAATAAAGTTTATTTTGAGCGGGAAAATTTTTAAAAAAACCAAGGAAATAATTAAAAATATACTAAAAAAAATTATTGCTTTGCCAAAAAATTACAAAAGCCTGCCTTGGCTTAGAAAAACACTTTTAGTTTGCTCTATTGTTTTAGTAATATTTTTTATTGGTAGCATTGTTCAGGTTAAAAATGAAAAAATAAAACAAGAAAATTTTAAGCTCTACCAAACATTGCTTACTCAAATTGACGAGAAAAAAATAGAGCTGGAATCAAGCTTGATTTACAGTGATCCAAGCAAATCAAGCGCTATTTTACTTAGTCTGGAAAATTTAATTAATAAGTTACCGCAAGACTCTGAAGAACAAAAAACAAAATTAAAAGAGATAAAAGAACAAATTAAAAAATTATCTTTTAAAACTAAACTAATAGAAGAAATAATCTCTCCCAGAGAGCTGGCTGACTATTCAAAAATAAACGGTTCTCAAATTTCAAATATTGTTCAAAGTGAGGATTTTATATATTCTTTAAATCAAAACAATATTTTTTCAAAGTTAAATTTAAGCGACCTATCTATAAATAAAATAGATCGTGCTGATATTAATTTGCCTTTGCCAATTTCAATTGCCAGCAACAAAGACACTTTCGTAGTTCTTCATGAAAATAATAATCTCTCGAAATTCAACAAAAAAGATAATAAATTTTTTCCGCTGGATATTAAATTTAGAGAAGGGGAAGTATCTTTGGCCGCGGTTACTATGTACGGAGATAAGCTATATACTCTTGATAAAGCTAACAACCAAATATACAAACATCTTCCATCAGGAGAAAATTTTTCAGTTGGAAAATCTTGGTTAAACGAAGATGTTGATCTTAAAAAATCATCTTCAATGGCTATCGACGGATCGATCTATATCTTGAACATAGATGGAACCATAATAAATTTATTTAAAGGCAAAAAAAGAAGCTTCAATTTTAGCAATCAAAGCTCTTTATTAACGGGACCGGAAAAAATATGGACTAACAGTGAGTCAGATTATCTTTATATTTTAGATGTAGCCGGGAAAAAGGTTGCGGTTATTGATAAAAAAGGAGAGTTAATTATTCAATATTACAGCGAAGATTTTACAGATATCAAAGACTTTACAATCGATGAAAATAACAAAAAAATCTATTTACTGGCTAATAATAAAGTATTTGAAATAGAAGTAACGCACCTTGATTAATTTATAAAAGTTAAAAAAGACGCTTTGGCGTCTTTTTTTTGTTGTGTTATTACCCCTCTTGAAATTTTTTAAACGCTTTATCGTCAAGCCCCGATCTCTTTTTCTCATTAGCCCAATAAAAATTTAATTCTCTTTTTTTTATTGAATCGGCGATATTATTAGTGGCTTCATTGGTCAATTTGTAATTATCATTGCCAGCTTCTTTTATATAATCACTATCTTTTAATATCCTTGCCACTTGCATCATCAAGTCATGCCTAAGATTAAGAGCAATTTCATACCTGTCAAAAACTTTAGAAGAATTAAAATAAGGTCCGTATTTATCTTTACTCTTTTTCCTTCCAATCATTTCCTGCAAAACTTCCGGGGCTAATTCTTGTGCTAGATTTAAAGAATTTTTTTCATTTTTTTCTTTTTTAAGTAATTTTAAAAGTTCTATTGCTTTTTCATTTTTCATTTCAGTGTCTCCTTCATTTTGATTCTCAAAGTTTTTTTCTCCTTCCATAAATTTATTTATTTCTTTTTATTTTTATATCGTAAGCGATATCTTCCATTTTTCGAAGATTATTTTTTGCTTGATCATATTTTACCCGAAGTTGACCCACTAAATCAAATTTAATAAGTTCTTTAATAATTTCTTCGGTAATTTTTCTAAATCTTTTAATTTCTTTCATTTTTCCGGATGAAACTAAATTAACACTTTTCCTAACAAGCTCGCCGGTTAAATCACAAAGTCCGCCAAAATAACTTTCGTAGTTGATCTCAATGCCTTTAACTAGGTCTAATTTTTTATTTTCCAGTATAAGCCCAAAAAAATTAGCCTCAATAAATTCTTCTTGGGCGGCCTTTAACGAACCTTGCTGTAAAAGAGTTTTATCTTTTTTTATAAATCTAGTATCAATACTTTTTAATCCTTTTTCTGCATAAGCTACCAATTTATCTCCCTCTTTTTTATCACTTCTATGATAGGCAAAAATCGCCTGCTTAGAGGCAGATAAAATATCACTAGTTTCTTTAATAAGCATTCTTCTAGATCTTACAAAATCACTATGCTTTTCTTTTAAATGACTAAATAATTTTTTGTTAATCATAAAAATCGAATTATGAATTATGAATTAAGCTTAACATTTCCGTTAAAATAAGTCCAACAAAAATGTTGACAAAATTCGCGGTCGCGAGATTTGTCAACATTTTTGTTTATTAAAATAATCACAAAAAAGTCCGCTTTTGTAAAGCGGACTTTTAAAATTAACTTCTATTTCTTAAAATTTTATTTCAAAGTTACGGTTGCGCCGGCTTCTTCTAGTTTCTTTTTGGCTTCTTCTGCTTCTTCTTTTGATACTCCCTCTTTAATTACCTTTGGAGCGGCATCAACTAAATCTTTAGCGTCTTTAAGGCCTACCTCAGTTAGCTCTCTTACGGCTTTAATAACAGAGATTTTACTTCCGCCAGCTTCAGTGATCTCAACATCAAAGGAAGATTTTTCCTCAGCTGCTTCAGCTTCTCCACCAGCTGCTGGAGCACCACCAGCTACCTGGATAGGAGCAGCGGCACTAACACCAAATTTGTCTTCTAGAATTGAAACTAATTCAGCTAAATCTAGAACACTCATTTTTTCGATTTCCTCTACTAAGCTTTTGAATTTTTTAGGAACTTCAACGTCCTTTTTTTCTTCAGCAGAAGCTTCTACTGCTTGATCTTTTTTTTCTTCACTCATATTTTTTTCTTATTTACTTTAAATTACGGAATTACTTTTAGACGTTATTTCGCAATTCAAGATATTAATTAATTTTTTTGTTCTTTTATAGCGTTTAATGTTTGAACCAATCCTCTTAAATTTCCTTTTAAAACGGTTACAAATCCGCTAACAGGGGCATTAATTGATCCAACAAGTTTAGCAAGTAATTCTTCTTTGCTAGGAATACTTACTAACTTTTTAACCATGTTAAGGTCAATAATTTTGCTTTCTAAAATTCCACCCTTTAAAGTAACCACTTCATGATCTTTAGCAAATTTAGCTACAATTTTTGCTGCTGTAACTTCATCAGCATAAGATAACACAACCGCCACTTCATTGGAAAAAATTTCTTTATCTTCAGCCTTTAAACCGGATTTTTCTAAAGCAATTTTTAAGAGTGTTTTTTTGGCAACAAGATATTCCAGGTTATTTTCCCTGCAAGTCTTTCTAAGAGTTTCAGTTTCATTTACAGTCAACCCTTGGAAACCAGCAAACACAGCTGCTTTAGAATCCTCAAGCTTCTTGATTAAAGACTCAAGCATTTCTTTTTTCTGCTGTTTAGTTTTAGGCATATTAGTTAATTAATTAGTTATTATTTAAAAATAAAAAATCTGCGCTTAACCGCAGAAGTATTACAAAACAATAAAGTTGTCTTAGTTTTACCTCGATGGGATATTTAAGATCTTTCGACCACCCATTGTCTACGGTTATATTTGATTTGTACTTATAATATCATCCTTTTAAAATATGTCAAGAAATTAAATAAAATAATTATTCATTTTCGATTAAGTTAATAAAATCTGGTTCTCCAAAAATATCAATGAATAATTCAATATTAGACTCGGGATACAATTTTTCTATACTTTCCACCAAATACTGTTCATTAATTTTATCCAATCTACCAGATAATAATCTCATTTGAGTTTGCGATGGGCCATAAATAAACTCTTCAGAAACAGGATTAAACTTAAAAAATGGCGCCGTTACAATAACCGTATTAGGTGAAACATTCTTTCTAAAATTATATTTTTCCTCGCTTATTGAATATTCATTATCAATAAACAGCGGAAGATGGTCATACATATATTCACTAAAAAATCCATTTTCATTAATACTAAAAATATATACTTGATAATTACCAGGTCTACCTAAATAATATTCTTCATAATAATTAAACCAATTAACTCCAATAATGCCATCGATATAGGGCTTAGAGAGGCTATTTTCGATTTCCTTAAAAGTTGTTACTCCTAACTTAAAAACTAAATTTATATTATTGAGTGTTATTTCAGGTATAAAATCACCAGACAATGTAGTAACAGAATATACGAACACCTTGCCGTCTTCATCGGTTATAGCTGTTATTGCGCATAAATTATTAATAAACACATGCTCTTTATACGAATTTGTTATAGAGGTCATAATTTTATCACCCCCAACAATATCTCCTCCTATATTATTGCCATATATAATTTCTGAATTATCAAGACTATTACCTTTCACGCTATTCTCAATATTATTATTAACTGTTTTACCACTCTTAGCTGGAGAAAAAAAAGACCAAATAGCAGAACCTATTAAAAAAATTGTGACTCCTAAAAAAATATATCCGATTATAGTTTCTTGAAATTTATCCTTATCTTTGATAATTTTTATTAAATTTATCCTGCCCATAAATTGGCTTGTAAACATTGAAAAAGGTTAACTATAGAATAAAAATTTTTTAATAAAAATATTCTATAAATTTTCATCAATAAATTTCTTTAATGCGATTAAATCTTTTTTATCTTTATCATAATGAAACGTATTTATACCTACAGATTGAGCACTTTTTACCGCAGATTCTTTGTGCTCAAAATAAATCACGTCTTTAGCCTCTAAATTAAAATGATCAAGCATTGTTTTATAATATTTAGGGTCTTCTTTTTCGGGATCATGTTTTAATGTAAATACTTCATAAGGCATATTATGTAATTCAAATTTTTCAGCCTGTTCATCATTAGCACTAGTTAAAATAATTTTTTTATTAGAATATTGCTCAAGCGTTTTATACATATCTGCAAAAATACCCTCTCCTTTAATTACAAAAGTTCTAATTGCATCTACTAAAATTGTTTTCATATTATTAATGATTGTTTGGTAAAAAATATAAATAAATTAAATTATGTAATTAATTTAATATGTAATTAAAAAATATTCTAAGGATTATTCCTTAAATTAGTCTCTTGCTTAAAGAAATACCTTATCCCCTTTCCGGCAAGGGGCTCATCTTTAAAACGAAGTGCTACATGAAGATGAGAATGCGGGACAACCTGTCCACCAACCTCACCAACATTCCAGCCAATATTATATCCATCTGGATTATATTTATCCATCAGCTCTTTAACTTCTAATAACATTTCTTTAATAGCCAACCACTCTTCATTATCAATATCAAAAGGATTTTCAATATGTCTTTTGGTTATTATCATCCCAGCATATTCCGGAACATGGTCTAATGAATTAACAAAATAACAACAATCATTTTCTAATAATATTTCTCCTTTTAACGTTTTATTATCTAAACAAAAATTACAATTGTCCATATTATTATTTTAAATATTTATTTGAATTACTTAAATGTTCTTCATAGGTTATAGAAAAAACGGTTTCGCCGTTTGGTTTGGAGAGAAAATATACATAATCTGTAAATTCCGGGTAAACTGCGGCCTCAATTGCTTGAAGTCCCGGATTGGCAATTGGACCTGGAGGAAGACCTTTATTAGTATAAGTATTATAAGGTGAATCAATTTTTGTGTCTTCAAAAGAGTACCTGATTTTACTTTCACCTAAAATATAACCAATGGTTGCGCACGACTCAAGTGGTTGGCCGTACTTGATCCGATCCCAAAAAATTCCGGAGACTACTTTCATGTCTTTAGTGCTTCTTACTTCTTTTTGAATAACGCTTGCCATAGTAAGTATTTCGTAAAGATCTTTTTCTTGTTTTTGAATTTCATCTCGTAATTCTTGGGTTAATTTTTTATCAAAATTTTTAAGCATTTTTCTAATAATGTCTTCAACCTCTGAGTTGTTATAAATTCGATAGGTATCGGGAAATAAAAATCCTTCTAAATTTTTGTCGCTAGGGATAGATGATAAAAACTGAAAATCTTCTTTAAAACTTTTAACATCTTCTACTGCTTCTAAAAAAAACTTCTTCTCTGCGATATTTTCTTTTTCCAAATATTCTGCCATCTCCACTGCGTTCCAACCCTCGATTAATTTTATCTCAACCTCTTCCCCGCTTTTTTGACCTTTAATTAAAACTTTTGTTAATTCTTTAATATTTATTGGCTTACTAAAAAAATATTCTCCAGCCTTAATCTTTCCTTCATTTTTAAATAGCCATAAATATGTTTCAAAAGACAATTTATCACAAACAACGCCGGCTTCATTTAATTTAATGCTTATTTCATTTACACCCAAACCCGGTTTAATCAATAAACTTTTACTACCCTCTCCACAAGGCTTGCTAATAGCGTTCAAAAAATAAAAAACGGATATAATTGATATTAAAATTATTGCGATCAATGTTTTTAAAATTATTTTTTTTATCATATTAATTAACTAAGGGCACAAAAGTAAACCCCGGGTATCTTGTTTCGTCAAAAGTATTGTCTGACTTTTTAATAAATAAACTAACCCCATCTTCAACCGGTATTAATAATCGTCCTTTGATTTTTAGCTGGTCTTTTAAAGCTTGTGGTACTTTATCGGCCATAGCGGAAACTAAAATTTTATCAAAAGGAGCCTTTTCTTTTAAACCTTTCGTTCCGTCTTTGCAAAACATCTGCACTATATTTTTTTCTATATGATTATATTTTTTAATATTATTTTCACCGAATTCTTTTAGTTCTGGAATATATTCTATTCCGTAAACTTTTCCTTCTTCCCCAACAATACTAGCCAGAAGTGCGGTAGTCCATCCAGAACCGGTTCCAACATCCAAAATCTTATCTCCTTTTTTTGGTTGCAATAACTCTAACATAAAAGCAACCGTTAAGGGCTGAGAAATAGTTTGCTCATATCCTATTGGTAACGGATAATTACCTTCAGCCTCATCTTTAAATTCATCCAAAACAAAATCCTCCCGTTTCACCTCTCTAAACGCCTCTATAATTACCGAGCTTTTAAGATAACCATCATCAATTAATTGATCTATTAATGACATATGTTTCGACTAAACCGATAAACTTAACACCTCCACCAAAGCCATTCCTGCTTCATATCCTTTATTATTTTCATCGTCTTTTGCCCGTGCTTGGGCTTGCTCTAAATTATAAGTAGTTATAACTCCAAAAGTTATTGGTAGGCCTTCATCTAAGCTAACTCTCATAAATCCATCTGTTATTGCCTTGGCTACATAGTCAAAATGAGCGGTTTCTCCTTTTATTATAGTGCCAATAGTAATAATACCGTCAAACTTTTTTTTCCTGGCCACCTTTTGACAAACTATCGGAATCTCAACAGATCCCGGCACAACAAATACCTCAATATCTTTATCGTTAACCCCTGATTCTTTTAATGCTTTAATCGCTCCGTCTCTCATTTTATTTGTAATGCCTTCATTAAAATGAGCCTGAACAATCGCTATTTTTTTTCCTTCCCCGTTTAATTTTTTAAAAGTATTTATTTCCATAAAACATTATTTAAAAATTTTTGAATTGATACAAGTATCTCGCTATCATATCAACTTCTAAATTAATTTTATCTCCTTTTTTAAATTCTGACAAATTTGTAATTTCTAGTGTATGAGTAATAAGGCTTACCTTGAACCAATCTTTACCTACCCCAGAGATCGTTAAGCTTACTCCGTTAATGCTAACTGACCCCTTATAAGCTAAAAATTTAATTAACTCAGTTGGTGTATTAATAATTAAATTAATATATTCTTTGTCTTGTTCAATTTTTTTAACTTCGCCAACCCCATCAACATGACCCATTACAAAATGTCCGTCTAATCTACCACCTACTTTTAAAGATTTTTCTAAATTTATTAAATCTCCTTTTTTAGAGTCTTGAAATTTAGTTAATCTTAAAGTCTCCGGCATTAGCTCAGCTATAAAATCATTACTGGTTTTTTTAACTACTGTTAAACATACACCATCGCAAGAAATACTGGCTCCAATTTTAATATCATCCAAAAAATTATCTGCTTCAATAGTAAAATAAACCTTATCTTTCAGATTTTCTATTTTTTTAATTTGTCCTGTTTTTTCAACAATTCCAGAAAACATACACGTCATTTAAACATATAAACATTTTAACATCTTAATAATAACACGATTTATTTAAATGCTAATATGTTTATATGAAATTATTCTAAATGCATTGCTTCTTTTAATTCTTCTATTTTATTTTTTAGTTCAGGATGATTCTCTAAATCCATATCACTGCTTAAAACCCTACTTGCTTCGCTGTTTGCTTTTTCTATTAGTTCATGATCAAAAAAACTGGCGATTTTAAATTCAGGAAAACCGGATTGGCTTTTACCGTAAACTTCTCCCGGGCCTCTAAGCTCTAAATCACGTTTGGCGATTTGAAAACCGTCATCTGAATCAACTAAGGCTTGGAGCCTTTCTTCAACTTTCTCACTTGCGCTATCGTTAAATAAAAAACAATATGATTGATATTCGCTTCTGCCAACCCTTCCTCTAAATTGATGCAGTTGAGACAAGCCAAAACGCTCTGATCCTTCAATCATCATAACAGTTGCGTTAGGAATATCAACCCCAACCTCCACGACCGAAGTCGCCACTAAAATTTTTGTCTTATTTTCTAAAAAATCTTGCATTATTTCTTCCTTTTCTTCAGTTTTCATTTTTCCATGAAGCGCGGCTATTTTAATTTTAGGAAATATCTTTTTATCTAACTTTTCATATTCAGCCGTAACTGACTTTACCCCTAGCTTATCGCTTTCATTAATTAAAGGACAAATCACAAAAACTTGTTTTCCCTCTTTTATTTGATTTAAAATAAAGTTATAAGTTTCCTGTCTTTCCACTGGCTCAATAATTTTAGTTATTATCTTTTTTCTTCCTTTAGGCATCTCTGCAATTATACTTAAATCTAAATCTCCAAAAAGAGCCAAATGCAAAGACCTAGGTATCGGTGTTGCAGTCATAGACAAAAAGTGGGGTATGGTTTGAGTCTCAGATTTTTCACTCAATTCCTTCCTCTGCTCTACTCCAAATCTATGTTGCTCGTCGATAACAACTAATGCTAAATTTTTAAACTCAATGCTTTTCTGTATTAAAGCATGTGTTCCGACGATTATATCTATTTCCCCTGCTGATATTTTATTTAAAAAATCTTTCTTTTTTATATTTTCGTCCATTGAACACATTTTTTGTTCAGTACGAGTTAAAAGTCCTATTTTAACTTTTTCATTTTTGTATAACTTACAAAGAGAGTTAAATTGCTGTTTAGCTAAAATTTCTGTTGGCGCCATATAAGCTGACTGCTGTTTATTATAAGCAACGTTTAACATAGCAATAACCGATACAATTGTTTTGCCTGATCCAACATCACCTTCAAGCAATCTGTTCATTGGATAATCTTTTTGCATATCCAATAAAATCGCCCAACTCGACTTCCTTTGATCGTTAGTCAATTTGAAAGGCAAACTTTGAACAAATTTCTTAATCTTCTCTTCTTCAAATGTTATTTTTGAAGAAGAGGAATCTTTTAATTTCTTTTTAATAATTTGACTCTGCAGTTGAATTAAAAAAAGCTCGTTAAACTTTAAACGAGTTTGAGCTTTTATTAACATCTCTTTATTGTCCGGAAAATGAATTTGCTTTAATGCTTCTTGCAGATCCAAAAAATTTAATCTTTGCTTACTTTCACTTGACAACCAGTCCTTAATATTTTTTCGAAGAGATAAAATTGAACTTATAAAAAATCTTAAATGTTTATTTGTTACTCCAGCCACCAGTGGATAAACCGGCGCAAATCTCCCGGCAGTAGAGGTAATTTTTTTTACTTTTTCATATTCAGGAGAAGTCATCTGCAGTGTTTTATAACTTGCCTCAACTTTGCCTGACAAATATATATTTTCCCCCTGTCTAATATTCTTAATTAAAAAAGGCTGGTTGAACCAGACAACTTTTATAGTACCTGACTCATCAGAAATAACCGCTTCGGTTAAAATTCTTCTTTGTACAGGACTTCTCCTGGTCTCTATCAAATCAACTCTACCCTTGATAGTTATGATGTCTCCGGGAATTAAATCTTTGATTTTTTTTAGCTTGCTAAAATCATCGTAACGAAAAGGAAAATAATTCAAAAGATCCAAAATAGTAATAATCCCCATTTTTTTAAGACGAGCTGATAATCTTTTAGCGATCGGAGAGACCTCCAAAACTTTTGAATCTAAAGTAAGCATAATGTGCTCCCACCAGGAGTCGAACCTGGATCACAAGATCCGCAATCTTGCGTTCTATCCATTAAACTATGGGAGCCTTAATAAACCTATTAAAAAATAACAAAATTAAAAGCGACTAAAAGTCGCCCTATGTATTATTACATAATTTACAACTTCATCATTCTCCCTAAGGCCTCGGATGTTGATTCGCCTTCTTTTTCTAAATCTTCTTCTAAATATTTTGTTAAAATATCTCTAAGCTCTAAAGGGGAGTTTTTTTCTATTGGTATTATTAAGATACTTTTAAAAATATTATCAACTTCAAAATAAAGTTTTTTTACCTCTGGTGGATCGTAGGCAATCCAAAAATTATTTAAACCTTTAAAACCATAAAACTTTTCGTTTAATAAAATACCATTCTCATATATTGAGAATTTCATTTTCAATGGATCTTGTTTGTGAGAATGGATTACAACAACAAATATCATAATCATAACAATCGCAAACAAAAAATTATCTGTTCTTGCAGAATACAAAAGTAACAAACCAATCATTAAAAAAGCACCAACATACCAAGCGGTTGTTCTATTGTGCTTAATATACTCCGGAAAAGTCCAACTTTTTATTTTTTCACCTTGCTGTTGCGTTTGTTCTGACATATGGTTTTATTTACAATAAACTTCTCATCCCTTTTTCATTTAATCCTGCGGAGAGGGAGGGATTTACCCATCCGGGCATAAACTTCTCATCCCTTTTTCATTTAATCCTGCGGAGAGGGAGGGATTCGAACCCTCGAGAAGCGTTAACCTCTACATCCTTAGCAGGGATGCGCTTTCAACCGCTCAGCCACCTCTCCTATATAAACATTACACTTAAAATCAAAGCGGAGGGACAGGGATTCGAACCCTGGGAACCCGTTAAGGCTCAACAGTTTTCAAGACTGTCGCATTCAACCGCTCTGCCATCCCTCCACCTCAACTTCAAGTTGTTATATAATAATAGTATTGTATAACAATTTTCTTGTTTGTCAATCTATATAATATCTATCTCGCAATAACCATCCCGTAAACTTTCTTAGCTCCAACGGATTTTAAAATTTTAGCACATTCGTTTAAGGTGGACCCGGTTGTGGCTACATCGTCTATTAAAATAACATTTTTATTTTTTAATAACGGCCCTTTGTAAGAAAAAGCGTCTTTTAAATTTTTAGTTTTTTCTTCTTTTTTTAATTTTGCTTGAGGCAAAGTATTTTTAATTCTTTTTAAAAAATCTTTATACTCAGCCTGCTTTTCTGTAACTATTTTATTTTTAACTAATTCTTCAAGTAATAACTCAGCTTGATTAAAGCCACGTGTTCTTAGCTTTATGTTATGAAGAGGAACATAAAAAAATAAAGTTTTTTCATCTATTATCTTAGATAAATTTCCAATAGCTTGTCCTTTTTCTATATTTTTTAAAATATGCTCTAATAGTCTGAAAAGAGGATATTTTAAATCTGTGATATAACTATATTTATAAGAATGAATAACTTTCTTTAACTTTAAATTTTTATAAGAACTGTAGCTAAACACTCCGTCTAATTTATTCTGTTCAATGGCTACACATTTTTTACAAGTTTTACTTAAAAAAGAAAAAGATTTACAAAAAGGGCATTTATTCAAAGGCAAAAATTCAATATCTTTATAACACTCTTTACATAACCATTTGTCAGATTTTTTGCAAATAACACACTCTACCGGAAACAACCACTCTGCGATAATACTAATTACTCCCATATCGCCTCATCTATCAACCATTTATCGCCTGATTTTATCAACTTTATTTTTAAATTTTGATATTTTATTTTAGTGGTTGGCTTTTGATCGCCTTTTGTTTCCTCTTTTTGACAAGAAACAATTGCCTGAATTATACTGCTATCATCTTCTAAGTCTAATATTTTAACAGATATAGCCCTTGTAGTAACCCCATAATATTCTACATCTTTTTTTAATAACGAATTTTTCATTAAGCCATCAATTTCATTCTGCATCCTATTGGTCGTTAAATATCTAACCTCTGTTAAGTTGGAAAAATTATAAGTATCTGTTGAGTAACTTCCAAGTCTTTCGGCGAATAAAACAATAATACTTTTAAGCTGCATTTCTTGAGGGGAAACAATCTCTGTATTTTTATTAATATCGGTATTATCATTAATCAAACTGTTTATTTTTTCTTCTTCAGGAAAACCTTGATTGTTGTTATTTCTAGAGTTCGTATTAATATTCTCACTTGAATCTTCATTATAGCTAGAAATAGTTTTATAATAGCCCCACAAAAAAATAAACATCAAAAAAACCAATATGATTAAACCAAAGGCTAATTTTATAAGTAATTTTTTTGATAAAAACATTTTCTTAGCTTTACTAGCTTCATTATCTTGTAAAACACAAAACTATAATGACTCATCAACACCTAAGTCTTCTTTGCTTTTTTCCTTAAACTCTTTTTTCGCCTCTTCTATTTCAAGTAGCTGTCTTGGGTCGGATGTTATCAGTTGATCTTCGGAGTAAGAAGCTACTATTTTAATAGCTGCGTGCTTGTTACCGGCAAAAAATATTCCTTCTCCTACCCCACTTTCCAAAAGTAAATATCTTTCTCCTTCTGTTAACATAAAAGTTTTCTGAATAACATCAATTGAAGAAGTTGATTGTTTTAAAAGCAGTTGAAGCGCGCTATTACTTACAATAGCTTGGCCGTAAGGAGAAATTAAAAAGTCATTAACGTCCTGTGTGATTGTTGTAATTCCTAAATAATATTTTCGACAACGTTTTACCAGGGCAAAAATAAATTTAGCTGAATCTTCTCTTTGCATTAACCACCAAGCCTCGTCAATAACAAGCATTCTTCTTTTCATTTCTGACCTAACTACGTTCCAAATATAATTAATAATCATATAAATCGCAACTGGTTTAAGTTCGTCTTCCAAATCTCTAACAGAAAAAATCACCAACTGATTTTCCATATTAACATTAGTATAGTTATTAAGCAAACCTGAAAAAGTACCTTCAGTATATTTTTTAACTCTAAGTACTAAGTCGTCGGTACCCTCCATCCCTTCTAGAACTTCTTGAAAATCTTGCATCAGCGGTATTTCTGCTTCTCTTAAATCACTTTCCGGGGTAATATCTTTTTTGGCGTAAGTTTCAATAAGAGCTCTATCAATTAACGAATCTTCTTGATGGGTTAAATCACCAAGCATAAGACGCATCATACCCTTTAAAGTAATAACAGCACTTCTTATAATATCACCTGTTTTGGTTTCCTCAGAAACAGACCGGGGTAAATCAAAAGGATTAATTTTAATCTGAGAGTTAAGGGAAATATTAATATATGTTCCTCCAACAGCTTCAGACAAATGTTCATACTCTCTTTCCGGATCAATAATCATAACATCAGTACCAAACATCATGCTTCGCAAAACCTCCAGCTTAACAGCATAACTTTTACCGGCCCCAGAGGTAGCAAACACGGCCATATTAGCATTTTGCAAAGTAAACCTATCAAACAAAATCAAACTATTATTATGTCGATTAACACCATATAAAATTCCACTGTCAGAGGTAAGCTCTGAAGACATAAAAGGAAAAGAAGATGCCGCAGGGGAAGAGTTCATGTTAAACGGAATTTGTAACTGATCTTCTCCCAAAGGAACAGAAGAGTTAAACCCCTGTTCAGCCTGATATAAAACTCTTTTACTTAAAACCAATTTAGCCCCGAATATTCCCTCTATTTCCTCTGTTAGTTCTTCTAGTTTTTTTGGCGAAGAAGCATAAATTGTCACATAAAGTGAAAATTGAAAAAAATGTTCTATCCCCTGGGTCAAATCATCTCTTAATTTTTCTATGTCTCGAAGCGCAGTTTCTCTTAATGGATCACGCGGAGCTCCTTTTTCAGCATCCTCTACCAGCTGAGCCTCCAAGTTACCGGATTTATCACGAAGCTGTTTCAAAACAATACCGGAATCAACTGGAACAAAAAACATACTAATATCAAGAGTCGCGCTAAAATTGATAATAGGCGAAAACCACCCAACAGAAATATAACGAGGGTAATCTACGACAAACAAAGTCCGGGTATAAGTATCGCCCAATCGCAAATAAGCCGGCTTTACTTCAAGCGCTGATGGAGCAATAATATCTTTTACAGTGACAATCCCTTTGCGATAAGCTTTTTCTTCTTCAAGTAAAATTTTCTCTTGTTTAGTTTTTTCTGTTTCTACTTTTTCTTTTTCAATAAACCCAAGTCGCTCTTTTTCGGCCTTGGCTTTAGCTAATTCCTTCTCTTGTTGTTTAATGTCGCTAGGTTTAAACATAAAATTTAGTTCTCTATTTGCATTTTTTCTAAATCGGGTAATGGTTGAGATTTAAAAATAGATGGGTTATAAGAATTATAATAAAGTTCTATTAAACTTTGAGTGTCCAGAAGAACTGTATTTAAACTCATGCTATTCAACCCTGAAGAAACATTATCCACTCTTCGCATCAACTCTTTATGCCTTCTTAAAAAAACCTCCCTTTTCAATCTAACAATCTTGGCTGGTGAGAAAACTTCTCCGAGCTTTGTTAAAAGACTTTTTCGATGGTCAACGGCTGTGGTATAAGTAATGGCTATGTAAAATTTCTTGGTCATAATTTGTCCGATTTTAACCAGCTCGGAAATATAATCCCGATACTCCACTATCTGCATTCTAAGTAAATCATTAGTTTGCTCTTTTTCTATATTTAATAATTTTTGTAAATAAGGATCGATATTTAATTTTCTAGATTGAATAACAATCTGCAAAGGAAAATCAAAAGAATTTAAAAAATTCACATAAGAACCAATGATAGCGTCTTGTTCTTCAGCAGATTTTAAAGAAAAATTAATACTGGAAACCATTAAAACAGCGGTTAGAGAACCGTCTTTTAAAATTACACAATCATCTTTAATCTCAGCTATACTCAAATACTCCTGAGTTGTTTTTCGAATAATTTTTTTAGACATAATAATTAAATTATAAATTATAATTCTAAACTCCTCCTTGATATCTTCCACCAGTGTCGACTACCAAAGATAGCTCTGATAAACGAGATTTTTCAAGCAATTTTGGTTTGGAGTAAATAATTTCATCGTCTATATTTTTCTTGGCTTCAATTCTATTTTTTATCTCAGCTACGCTAAAATCTTTACACCAAACTCTTTTTCTAGGTAAAAAAGTTGTTTGAACAAAATTTAATAAAAAATAGTGGATTGGACGACCATTAACTTTCCCAAAAGAAAACATACCGGCGATTCCAAAGTTAACCGTTGTTAAGAATAAAAATAAAGTAAAATCAGCAAATTTATAAAATAAAATAGACAAGAGAAGAGCTCCCATAAGTAAAACAAACTGCCGAACCGTAATCGGTCCTAAAATTTTACTCTCAACACTAATGAATTGTGGAACGACAAATTGTTTCATTTTAAAATCTCAGATTTTGATTTAATTTTGCTATGGCTTCAAATTCTTTTTCAGTTAGAGTAATTTTTCTCTCTTCTTCTAAATTTTTAATAATCTGCGAAACTGGAAGATGTTTTATCATGGCGCTATTTAATATATTCAGATAAAGTTTACTAATTTCACTTTTCTTCCAAGCTTTTATGCCAAGGGATCCTTTTTCAAGAGATTCTTCAGCTAAAACATTTATTTTTATTTTAATGTTCTCAGCAGACTTCAAGGGATCATCAGACCAATCTCTAAAATCATCTATCGTTAAAGCCTCAATTTCCTCTATTGGCCCAACTAGTCTTGGTTCTTCCTTAATTTTTACTTTTTTAATATCTTCTATTTTTGGTTTTCCTAATTTAGGAGTCTGCTCCTTTTTTTTATTTGAAAATAGCTTTTTTAAAATTCCCGGCTTAGTTGGAATAGATTCGTTAATTTCTCTAGCTTCATTTCTAGCTTCATTAATTTTGTTAACTTTAACTTCTCTTTTAATTGGCTTCATTATTTGATTTCCGGTATCCTTTCCAAATAAACCTATGTTTTTGTGTTTTTGTGTTTTTGTGTTTTCGTGATTCTCTCCTTTTTCCGGTAATCCAAATGCTGAGGAAACTTTATCCATATCAGCTTTGTTAGTTTTACTAGCTTCGTTTTCAATAGGCTTTATTCTTTGCTCTCTCGTCTCGGGAAGATCCACTTTTGGTGGGCTTATTTCCCTGCCTGAGACTGGTTCGTCTTTGATAGGCTTATTTTTATGATCAGCTCTAACTGCTTCAATTATTTTTTCCGCTAAATCACCCTTAAATCCCATCCCTCCTTCTTCAACTCTTTTTTCTAGAACATCTTTCAGGTCAATAAAATTTCTTACTCCTTTTAAAACGCTAATTAAAATATTTTTAAATCTGTTTTTTAATAGATCGCTTGATAAATCAATATTAAGTTCAAGCATAATATTTTCTGCCTTTTTTTCCCAATCAATCATTTCACCTGCTGAAAATTTTAATTCTTTTGTTTTATTTTCAAAAGTTTTTAACTCTTCCTCATCACTTTTATTAAAAATAAGCTCGCTATCATCAGGCGAATTGTCAGATGGTTTAATAAAAGAAGTTTCAGAAATTTTATCTTTGCTTTTTATAATAGGTTTTTTTACAATCGTTGATTGTTGAGTCTCTTCCTTTTTAACAACAGGCAAATTGCTGGGGATAGTTTGCGGTAAATTTTCAGAAACTACTTGCTCACCATTGTTCATAGTATCATTTTTTACTGGTTTTGTAAAATTTTGCTTTGGCTGAGCTTCTTGATTAGTATTAACTTTAAAGTTAGGAGCAACTATTTTAGGTGCTTTTGGTACTTTAGGTATTTTAGGTGCTTGTTCTTTTCCAATATTTAAAAATTCCTGAAAAACGCCTACATTTAATTCAGAACCAATTTGACTGGCAATTGATTTTTCAATACTTAATTTTTGTTCCAAAAAAGAATCAAGATTATCAATCTTACTATCATCAATCGCGACTTCCATTAAAATCAAAGCCAACTTAACCCCATACTTTTTCTCAACCCTTTCCACAGTCGAAAGTACAACCGGTGAAGATAAAAACCGCTTCTTCGAAGCCGACAAAAGTTCAAATTGTTTTAAAGTATTTTTTAACATAAATTTAGAATGTAGAATATAAAATAAGATATTAAATTCTATATTCAATGATATTATACCATTTTTTTAAATATTCTAAAAATCCTACAGTTTTTCAACCTCCTCTTCCACTGCTCTTCTTTCTAAGCTTCCAATTTTATACTGTTTCATCATTTCTTGCAGTTCTTTTTTTCTTATTTGGATATTCTCATCTTGAACATTACCCAAAATCTCCTCTTCAATGGCTTTTTTCTCCAACTCATCGCTAAACTCCGTCTTCAATTTTTCGACTTTTTCTTGTTTGTATTGTTGCCTTTCTTGAGGGGTGATTTTTGTTGTTTTATCTTCTGCTAGTCTTGCTTTTTTCATTTTCTCTTCTTTTTTTATTGGAATAATTTCCCAATTTTCAACCGGTACGTCGTTCATATTAATTGGAAAAAATTTTAAATTACTATAAATAGATAATAATTGTTTCAATTTTTCTTTTTCTGCTTCTGAAATTTTTCCAGCATTATCAGAATGTGTTAAATATTTAGAAATAGTTAAACTATCAGCCTTAGAAGAACCCATTTCTTTAATAAAATTACCTAACCAGTTACCAATGGCTGGTGCTTCTGTTTTGTTATTAATTGTAATCTTTTGAGAAGTTATTTTTTCCTCATTGTCCAATAAATCTCTTAGTAAATTATCTTGAAAATTATCAGAACCCCATAATAAAGAAATAATTTTTGCGTTTAATCTTTTTAGTTGCTTATCAGTATACAAATCAATAATTTCAAATAAATTTTCTTTAAACACTAATCTTATTTTTTTTATTTCTTTATCTTTATCAAGATCGTTTTCATATAAATAATCTAAAATCGGTTCAAAAATATATTTTTCTAAATCATTTTTGATATTCAACGCTTCCTGGTTATTTTTATTATATTTATCTACAAAGTAATCTTGCAAATCATCCAATAATAAATCTTTAACAACTATCATGAAAATAATTGATAAAAAATCAAGATCATACTTTTCTTCAAGCTTTTTAATTTCTTCTTTAGTCTCATTATTATCTATAACGCTTTTTATCTCCCATGGCAATTTTTTAAATTGTTGATAGTAATATTGATTCATATAAAATTATAAATTTATTTTTCTAAATCATTATCATTACTTTCTGAATTCTTATCTTCAACTGACTTATCTTTAATGACTTCTTTAACTATTTTTTCTATCTCTGTTTTTGTTTCTATGTTTATAGTGTTTCCTTCTTTTTCTTTTTCTTTTTGCGGTTGTTTTTCTTGTGTGGTGTTGGTTTCTTCGTGAGGTTTTTTTACAGCCCTATCTAAATCTGTTTTCTTTTGCGCATCTTGTAGCCTTTTAGCGGCTCCTTCTTCTTTTAATTGTTTTGCATAATCAAAATTTTTGCCAGATTTTCCAACCTTACCCACACTATCACTTATTTGCTTTCCTGTTTTTTCAAAACTTTCTCCTATTTTTTCTACTACTCTTTCTAAACTACTAGTATCAAGCTCTTGAGTGCCAGTTTGTTTCTCATAGCTATCAGCCCTTGGTTTTTCGATAATTGTCGCTGGACCCGACCTAGAAATTTGTCCTTTTGTATCTTTAATAGTGAATCCTTTGTCCTTGCCTTCTTTATATTCACGCTCTTCTCTTTTCTCTTGAATTACTGATGCGCTTTCAGGGGTTATCTCTTTTAAACTTCCCGGACGCAAACCAATGTCTTGCAATTCGTTTTTAGTTTTATCATCTAATTGATGCCCGTCTTCTCTTGCCCAAGTTTTCTTGGTATTTGCCATTGAATCGGCAAAATATTCATGCATAACATCAGCTTCTGACATAGAATCTCCATTATGCCAAGTGCTTCTTATCTCGCTATTAATAGATTTTCTTTTATCTTCATCAATTCCATTCCAGACTCTTCTTAACTCTCCTTGATTAACATTCTCCAGTTGATCATGCATGGCTTCATGAGCAATTACAGACCTTCCACTCCGTCCTTTCCTATTTTTATTTATCAACTGCAAACTTCCGGAAGAATCCATTTTTTCCATTATTGTTTTTAATTCATTTTCATCATATCCTTGACTTTTGAGCAAACCTGATAATTTTTTCGTCATTTCTTTTTTATCTTTTCCTCTCATACTTGCTCCAGCCCCCTTCAAGTCAATTTGATCGAAATCAACAGCCAGTCGAACATTATCTCCTTCTGCTCCTCGTAATAATTTATTAACTCCTGTAATTTTATTGTCTTTTGATGTTTTTCCTTTTGTTCCGGGATCAGTATCGGCCATAAGACGGGTATAAGCGGTAGCGTTATCATCATAAATAGCAGCATTATCAGCTGAAGTCCATAATGTCTGTCCATTACCGGCCACATTGCCTGATCCTCTCTCTGCTACAGAAAGGTCTGTGATATTATTATTAGGACCTACAACACCATAATGCTCTCGAAGACCCTCTAATATCGACCCTCTATTTGCCCTCGCAGTTTCACTATTAGTAGATAAAACACCTCTAACCCTTGAATTTACAGTATTATTATTAGGATCTAAATCTTGCTGGTTAAATACACCGTTACTTGACATTCTGTACCATGCATCAGGGCTCAGATTATTAAGTTGTTGTCTGCTTAAATCATTAAGGTTGTTTAATGCATCTTGTCTCATTTGAACTGTTGCTGTTCCTGGTCCCCTGTCTCTCTCTGTTTCAAAAATTTCACTATCCGGCATCATTTCTTGTGCAACTCTTTTTACCATATTTGCCCGCGCTCCAACTGCAGATCCATTTGCTAATCTTGCCATAGTATGAGGGTTCTCAGAGAATCTTGAAGCATACCTTCTTGCCTGTTCTTCTTCTGCTCTTTCGCTATATCTCAAAGAACCAAGTCCTGCCCTTGCCGTAGCTCCAATTCCTGAAAATCTAATAAACCGATTACTACTACCAGATATACGATCTAAACTATTTCGTACCCCCTCACTTCTTGCCAAGCTACTAAGAGCTGCATCAGGAATTGCTCTTGCTGCTCTTCCGGCCGTCCTTAACCCTAAATTTGCTGTCCCTCTAACCATTCTATCTCCTCTACTAGTAATCATATTATATGCCCCACCAGCAACACGTGATGCCATTCCGCCTAGTTGTTGGGCGACGACGAGGGAGGCCATAAGCATAATAGATCCCAAAAGAAAAGCACCCATAACCGCAGGCGTTCCAATGGCGGCGAGACCAGCTGCAGGGTCTTCAGTAGTAACTCCGTCAAAAACATTAGTTAAAGTGCTTTTCATTGTAGCGAGTGAAAGCCAGATAAAAAACATCATTACCGGGCCGGTTGTTACCCATTGAGTAAATTTTTGCCACCACTGGCTGGCGTACTTATGTCCGGCAGGAGAAGCGGAAAAAAGATATGCAAAAGGAGATAAAATAATTAAAATCCACAAAGCCACAATTCTAATTATTAAAACAATGGTAATAGCTGTCACAACAACTAAGGCTATAAGAGCAACAACAAGTGCTAAAATGATAGTACCGGCGATCCCCATTGCATTAATTTCATTACCGTCACCAGCTGCTTGCATCTTAACAAATGCATCACTAAAGTCACTTCCAAAATTTAAATATTGATTAACACTAAGAATATCTAAAATATTCCCTTCCCCAATTGTAGAAATTCCGCTAACAAAAGTAAGCATTACAATCTGTGAAGCATCGATTAGTACTCCAGCGATCATTTTAGAAAAATTTATCAAGATTGCCATTATAACTAACTTTGGCAACCATGTCCGATAGCTATAACTTTCTATCCGCAGGATTGAAGCAATAGCAATTATTAAAAGAACAATTACAAAGCCCATATTGCATAAATCGCGAATAATCTCCCAACCAACTGTGACTGGCTCAGAATTTATAAAGCCATTATAATTAGCCACATCTTTCATTATACTTACAACTACACCTATTAATTTTCCAACAATAGCTACAACTGTATAAATAAAAGTTGCTAAAATGTCTAATGCTTGACCCTGAAACCAAGCTTGAGCATTTGCTGAAAAACCAAATAAAAAAGAAAATAAAAATACAACCACTATTAAATAGCTACTTCTTTTATCTCTATATATTTTTTTGACAAAATTCATTTTTTAATATATAATTTATATATAAACTGCACAATACAATACAAATTTAAACTCCAAGGGAGGCATAAAATGAACAAAACTATTTTAGTCTTACTAACTATTTTTTTATTTATTTTCAGTGCACCGGTTATGGCGACTAAAACAGACCAATGTTTGCCTGTAACTGACAGTTTTAAAAAACAAGTAAAGAATCAAGTTGGCCATAAATGGGGCAGTATAAGCGGAAGTATAGTAAGAATAGTTCATTATAGTAAAAAGACTATTTGCTATAAACCTGGGATTGCGATTTATCGGATAAAAGTATATTGGGAAATTCCACAAATGAAATCAGTACGAATAATCCCAATGATTATCGTTGTAAGATACAACACACAAAAAAAGCAAATAGTATACCTGGGAAACGAAAGAAATGCCTACAAGAAATATCCCAACCTCGAAGATAAAATCTGGGCTACAAATTATTTTAGCCCCTAACCACCAACCTCCTCCTCTCCACCCTAGCCCCAACGAAACTGGATAACAGTTATCTGCGGGGCTTCTTTTTTTTCTTTTTTTTGTATTTAATGAGCTGACCTTTTTATCAAATTTATTTGTTAAATACGATTTTATAATACCATAAAAATAAAAAATCAACAAATTTTAAGAACTCTTTACTTTTAAATCCTTTTTTGATAATATAAAGCCATTGGGTCTGGTGGCCAAGTGGTAAGGCAAGGGTCTGCAAAACCCTTATTCGGGGGTTCGAATCCCCCCCAGACCTCCAATCAATACCTTATTTACCTTATGAACAATGAAAATATTGAACTTTATCCGCAGGATAAAATTTTGGAAAAAACAATTTTGCGGTTAATTCCAAAAAAAGTAACTCCAAACCATGTTACTATTTTGCGGTTTTTGCTTACTCCTTTGGTTGTTTGGGCTATAATAGAAGAAAAAAACTTTTTTGGTTTTTTTCTTTTTTTGTTTACTGCCTCAACCGATGCTATCGATGGAGCTATGGCCAGAACCAGAAAACAAATCACTGAGTGGGGTAAAATTTACGATCCGGTGGCAGACAAACTTTTGATTGGCTCAGCAGCGTTTTTACTTATTAGCAAATACTTGAATTTTTATTTAGCGCTTGCGATAATCTCCATTGAGATACTGCTGATAGTTAATGGTGGTCGACAAAAAATTAACGGCGGCATTGTTGAAGCTAACAACTGGGGGAAGACTAAAATGATTCTTCAGGTTGCTGGCGTTGGATTTATATTTATTTTTCTTTTAACTAAGCTGCCTTTCCTTATTATCCTAAGCTGGGTAATATTAGTGGCGGCCATTATCACTGGGCTAATTAGCTTATTTACTTATAGCATTTAAAAAAAACATAACGCTTGACAATATTATTGTAATGCGTTATTATATAGATAATTATGATAAAAAGTTTTTCCTGCAAAGAAACTAAAAAAATCTTTAACTGCGAATTTTCCAAAAAAATACCACATTCAATACAACGAGTGGCTATGCGAAAATTACTCATGATCGATGCGTCTACACAAATACAAGACCTGCGTATCCCACCATCAAATAATTTAAAAATATTACATGGTGCCGGAAAAAAATATAGCGTTCGGATCAATAAACAATGGCGAGTGTGCTTTGACTGGAAAAATAACGATGCTTATAATATCGAAATAATAGATTATCATTAATAATATGACTAATAAAAAAATACAACTTATTCATCCAGGGGAGATTCTTATGGAAGAATTTTTAAAACCCCTTGAAATAAGCCAGTATCGCTTGGCGAAAGATATTTCTGTTGCCCCGAGACGCATAAATGAAATAGTTCATGGTACTAGATCCATTACCGCTGATACTGCTCTTCGTTTTGGAAAATATTTTAATATCTCGCCTCAATTTTGGCTTAATCTGCAATCGCAATACGAACTTAAAAAACAATCTTTACACTTGTCACTTGAGCTTAAAACAAAAGTAAAAACTTTTCATTATTCACCTGCTTAACTATTAATTAGGAGGGACTACTACTATGAAATATTTCTCTTCTAAGCTTGCTTTTCTTATTTTATTAAGTTTGGCTTTTTTTATTTTAGGGCAAAATTGCTTGGCAGCTGGTTCGCTTGATATAACGATAATTGAAATTGGGGCGTATAAAAAGAGCGGGTACGAGTATGTTAAAATTTATAACAATACCGGAGAAGATATAAATTTGGAGGACTGGAAATTTGTAGAGGGTTTTTCTGATTCTAAACCTGATGGGACTAAACATTCTTTAAAAGAATATAATAATGGTTTTATCTTGCCTTCTCAAAATGAAGCTGTAATTTGCCAGGGTCCAATCAAATTTTTGGAGGAAGAAAGTTTTAGCGGACTAATTTTAGACAGCTCTTGGGGATCTCTTCATGAGTCCGGGGAAAAACTACGGCTACTAGACAGTGACGGAGATATTGTTGAAGATTTTACTTATCTTCCTTGCGGTGAGGGTGCTTTAAAGAGAATTAATTTTTCTTTAGCTGATTATACCTCTGCAAATTGGCAAGAAAATAGTGAAGCTAGTCAAGATGATAATTCTACATCAAGCTCAGATGAATCATCTGACAATCAAACAGATGATTCATCCTCTACTGATGTTAGTACAGAAAATTTTATTATTATCAATGAAATTCTACCTAATCCTGAAGGGGCTGACAATGAAAAAGAATTTATTGAACTAAAAAATATCGGTAAGACAACTATCAATTTAGAGAACTGGAAATTAAACGACAATAGCGCGAGGACTTATATTATTAAAGAAAAATATTTTACCCAAACTTTTATTCGTCCTAATCAGTTTTTTGTTATTTATCGAAATAAAAGTAAAATTGCTTTAAATAATTCCGGAGGAGATGAAGTTAAGTTATACAATAAAGCAGGTAAATTAATAGATAAGCTATCTTATAATGAAAAAGCCGGGGAAGAAAAAAGTTATGCGCGCGATGAAAATAACAATTGGTCTTGGTCACCGACCCCTACTCCGGGGAAAGAAAATATAATTCTGGAGAAAAACGAAAATCCAGTCGGAGTTATCGACTCTGCTCCAGAGGCTAAAGTTAATGAAAAAATTTACTTTGATGGGTCTGACTCTTACGACCCGGACGGTGATGAGTTATTTTTCATTTGGAATTTTGGTGATAATAACTCCAGCACACTTATAAACCCGGTTCACTATTACGAAGCCCCAGGAGAATACGAAATCTCTCTTCTTATTTTTGATAGTCGCAACGCCTCCAGTACTGCTTATTTTTCTATAAATATTTTAGGAGATATGACTACAGCTACCCACCTAGAAACCAAATTTCCAAGTATTTTAATTACAGAAGTTTTTGCGAACGAAGCCGGACGTGATGAAAATGAATTTATTGAAATTTTTAATCCAAATAATGAGGGAGTAAATCTTAGCAATTGGGAGATAGAAGATAACACTAAAAAAGCATGGAAAATTCCAAGTAACACTATAATAGAAGCTAAAAGTTATTTAGTATTTTATAAAGAAGAAACAAAATTAACTCTAAACAATAACTACGACTCTTTAAAACTGATAGATCCTGTTGGTAAAATCATTTCTCAAGTTTCCTATGAAAATGCGGAAGAAGAAATAAGTTATTCTTTGGATATTGATAAAAATGAATGGAGTTGGAGCTATGAAATAACTCCGGAAGAGGAAAATCAAATTACAGAGTTTTATAAATTTGACTCTTATGCTTCGCCGGACTTTTCCAGCTTTGAAAACTTCCCTTTAAATATTAGCCTAGAAGAAATTGATAATCTGCCTTTGGGTGAAACAGTGGAAATAACCGGGGTTGTGATAGTAGAACCGGGAATTTTGGGAAAACAAATTTTTTATTTAAACGGAATACAAATTTATATGTATAAAAAAGATTTTCCTGAACTTGAGACAGGTGATCAAATAAAAGTGATCGGCGAACTCGGCGAATCAAGAGGAGAAAAAAGAATAAAAATAAAAAACAAAGAAGATATTATGGTTTTGGAAAAAAATACAAACCTTGAAATTCCGGAGATAAATATCAACGAAGCAAGCGAAGAATTTGAGGGGTGTCTTGTAACAATAAACGGAGAAATTGTAGAGCAGAAAAGTAACATCTTATGGCTAGACGACGGCAGTAACGAACTTAATGTTTATGTTCATAAATATACCGATATAAAATTAGATAAAGTTAGTGAAGGTCAATTTGCCAAAATTACCGGGATAATAAAAAGGACAGAAAACGGTTTTCGTCTCTTTCCTCGCTATGCAAGTGACATAAAGTTAGGGAAAATCTTAGGAGCAACAGCCCAAGCTAGTGAAAAAAATAAACACCCCCCTTCTGTAAAAGAAGAAGGGTATTCCAAGTATTTGTATATAACTATTTTAGGAATAATAATAATCCTTGGCAACTTAATTTGGAAACGTAGGCAGAAAATTACTTAACTCTTTTCAAATATTTTTTATAGTCATTTGATTTTCTCCAGCTTGGAGCTACAATACTTGGATGGACTGCCTGAGGACCACTTGTTATTGTATCGGCGATCTCAGCTGGCGAGTATTCTCCATAAATATAGGAGTTAACTAAAATATGCCAATGCTGTTTTGGAACTCCAATTCTACCTCTTCCTAAAATTGCTTCCAACTCTTGCTTTAAAATTATTGCTTGCCTTTGCTCTTCAACTAGACTGCCAAGCCTTTTCTTGCCATAGATAAATTGGATAACAGGTGATTTTTGTTTCTGAGGACTTAAAAATTTATAAGAAAATTTTTCAACATTTCTGGTAACAACAAATTCACTGGTTTTATTTTCTAAAATTTCTATATTAAAGTTTGTATCTTTACCAACTGCAATAACATATCTTCCGTAAGGCAAATTAAAACTTTGAGATCTATTGGTATTTATTTTAAAATTAACTAATTTTTTGTAAGCAAACGGATTACCTAACTCGTCAAGCTTTTGCTGATAGATTGAGCCTTTGACTGTGTTTGATTTTTTGTTTCCACTTTTATTGTAAAAATTAACTTTAAGAGAACTTAATTTATAGTCAATTGTTCTATATCCGGATGTTGTTAACTCTTGGTCGTATAAATCATAGACTTGTTTTCCATCTCCAAAAAACCTAACGATATAAACCCCACCTGGTAAAAGAACATTTTTTGTCCCGGTTGTGCCAGTGTCATAAGAACCGATTTTCTTACCAAAAATTACATTGTTATCGATATCGTAAGACTGCTTATAAATTTCAAATTTTGCTTTTGGTAAAAGTTTATTGTTGTAATTTCTTATAGAAACTTGAAGGCTACTGATTTTATAATCAAGATTTGTTCTTTTGTTTGGAAAAATATGAAATTCTCTTTTAGATATTAATCCCCTTCCAATTGGAACCTCTAAAATATAATCACCCTCCGGCAAGAACAACTCTTTGCATCCCTTTGATAAAGTTGAAGAATGAATAATTTTTTTCTGAGCACAGTGGCACTCTGTATCTATATACTGAATAAAAAGACTAAACTTAGTATTTTCTAAAATATTGCTGCCGGAGCTGTTAAGCGTAACCTTTACAGAACTTAAACGGAATGTTTTAGTGGGATGAGTGTTGTTTGTTATAACATAATCCCAAAAGTAAAACGGCTTGTTTTTACTTTCTTTAGTATAAATTCTAAAAACAAAACGATCCCCCTCGCCTCTTTCTATGAAAGATTTTACATTAACTTTAATAACTTTTTTTCCTAAATTACCCGTATTTCCACTGGCTACTTTTTTGCCAATCATTTTTTTACCATCAGCATCTTTAACCTGATGATAAACAATGAAGCTAACATCTTTCAAAAGATTACCGCTATGATCTCTTACTCTAACATCAATCTCCGCCGGATTACTAAAAGGATCGCTAGCCAAAACAGGCAAACTGAAAATAAGCAAACCAAGAGAAAATAAAGCTATTTTAATATATTTTTCCATAAAAATTAGTGTTATTTTTTAATATATTAATATAGCATAAAACAGCCTTTTTGTCAATGGCTACAAGGTATTGACTTTTATATTTATTTTGATACAATACAATCATCAAGGCTAAAGGCCTCTGTTTTTTTGTTATAAATTTATATAATATGCGCTCATAACTCAGTTGGTAGAGTAGCTGCCTTTTAAGCAGAATGTCGCAGGTTCGAATCCTGCTGGGCGCACATGAATTCGTTGGTTGGCGAATTAAAATTAAAATGACTACCTGCCGGGGTAGCTCAGTGGTAGAGCAAAGGACTGAAAATCCTTGTGTCGAGAGTTCGATTCTCTCCCCCGGCACCAACAACACAGTCTAAAGTCCATAAAGTCAAAAGCCTATAAAATCACGGTATTACAACTTTCGACTTTATGGACTTTATAGACTTTCGACTAACCATCGGGGTGTGGCCTAGCTGGCTAAGGCGCACGGTTTGGGACCGTGAGATCCCGGGTTCGAATCCCGGCACCCCGACATAAGAGCATAATAAAATCAGGCTTAAAAGCCTGATTTTATTATTTACTCATCATATTGTCATGCATAGAAAGGTATGATATTATTAAAATAATAAATAATTTTATGAAGAAAAAAATATTAAAATTTTCTGTTTTTTTACTGTTACTCCCTTTCTCTGCCAAGGCTATCCCGCCACCGGAAATTATTAATAATTTTGCTCCAATTTTAGTTCAAGGAGTGGCTTTTTTTCTTTCCTTTATTCTTATTGGCTGGGTTCTTTTGAAAAAATTCTTTAAAAAAATATTTAAATGGAAATTTTATATTTTTATATCCATTATATTTTCAACATCTTTATTCAGTATTTTTTTAAATTTTAATATTACCAAAGAAGAAATAATTAAAGCGCAGGAAGTATTAACTAAACTTCCCGACCCTAATTACTATCCTGTAAACAAAAAATATGGTATTACCTTAAAAGATTTTGAAAATATATTAATACATAATGAAAAAATAAAAATATATGATGTAAGGCTTATAGAAGAATACAATGCGGGACATATAACAGGTGCTGTTTTTTTAAAAAGCTATAATTTAGAAAAACTAGATCAAATTATAGAAGAAAATAAAAATTATGACAAAATTATTTTATATTGTTATGATGGGCAAAGAAGCGGTTATTTAACAAATATATTAAGAGAAAAAGGTGTTAATGCTTTTTACGTTAATGAACTGACGATGAACCTAGAAAGCTTTTGGGAGGGGGATTATTTTAACTTCACACAAGTGAAGCTGCTAACAACAAAAGAAGCAAAAAAACACATAAAAAATGGGGCTATTCTCCTAGACCCTAGAAATCCTAAAAAGTATCAACAAGGGCACTTAATATCATCATTAAACGCTCCGTTCCTTGAACTAGGAAATGAAAAAATTATTGATTTTCTAAATAGTTTTGCCAATGAAACTAATTTTATAGGGATATGCTATGACAATCTTAGTTGTTTTGAAGTAACTGTACTAGCCTATAGAATTAACTTGTTATATGATAGACTATATATTGATAAAAAACATACTTTTTTGGGTATTTATGCTACACCGGAAAAACTGTCAGACTATTTAACGGATACGATAAACACAGATTAAGATTAAACACAATCATCAACTTTTACAAAAGAATAAATAGATTATCGCCCCCCTCCTGACTGCAGTTATTGCAGCGTTACATTGGACACAGAGACGGCTCGGCAGAGATTGATTTATCTTCCTGTCTTGATACAGAACAAAATAAAACCAGGCTTAAAGGCCTGGTTTTATTTTGCTGTAAAATCCCTCTTTATACGAGTGGAAAATACTAATTACTATATTGATTTACAACCACGTAACCATTATATTCTTCGGCTTCATCGCAATCGTTTCTGCTCGTACCTAAGCTACACCAACCCCAGTTATCTTTTATCTTAACTCCTATTGAGGTAACGCAACACGCTGAACCTTGGCATGTAACATTACTGTTTGGCAAGAGCTCTCCGTCGCTGCCACATTCTATAGAGTTGCTTTCATAATCTTTTCGAAGCATATCCCAGTAGCCATAAAGATGATAGAAAGAGTGCGGATTGTTTTCGTTAGGTTTATTATTGATACTGATTCCGCTACCTAAAACAATGTTTGGATTACTTGGTGTTCCGTCACCCCAGTTAACAACATACATTACCAGTGGGGATTGATTAATATCAACGATGCTATTAAAGGTAAAATTAACTGTTCCGCTATTATTTATCACATAATTACCACTTGATTGATTATTTAATTTCACATTCTCAATCACAGGCGGAACCCCACACCAATCACAATGTGATCCTGTTGGACTGCTATTACAGCCGCTGAAACAATCACCACCGTTACATGACATTAAAGTAGGGTTATACTCCGGTCTATTCGGAGGATTTCCATTACAAATATTGTCAGGGGGATCCCAGCTATTACCGCTAGTTTCTTCAAAAGTTAAACCGTTCCATCCCCAATGACCATAACTTTGGGCAAAAATACGAGAAAGATGGCTGTTATCTCCGGCCATTCCAGCCCAACTCTTACCGAGTAAAAAATCATTACCAGTCAGAGCAAGATCGATATAACTAAGGCTCCATTGTTCAGGATCGTTATCAGGAAAAAGGTTGTCAAAAGAGCCAAAAGGTTCTGAGTAATCATCGTAGATATATCCGGCAGTAGGCACAACATAATCACTTTCTGTATAAACTCTGTCGGCCCAATATTTATTATTACCAAAAGGTGTAACAACTTGAACCAACTCCGAGATATAAGGTATAGTAAGATATACCGTCACTGAATTAACATACGCTGTTCCACCACCACTGCTACTACCACTCCAGTCACAGGCAGCAACTTCCAGATTACTAAAACTGTCGCCATCCCAAGTTACTTCACCGATTAGAACTCTACCATGCGAACAAACTTGAGTGTAATGAGGACTTTCCTGACATTCCCTGGCTAATGCCTCACGATCACCGCAGTTAGACACAAAACCCCACCAATCATTAGCGTTATTTAACGTTATAACCCCATGCGAAGTGTCAAGTACTATCTGAGTAATCTTGTCTCTAGTAAAAAAATAATCTTGTTCGTACCAAGGAACACCGTCTAAATTAAAATCAGCCAGAGGAACATTTATAGTATTACCATGTTGACCGCGAATAACATAAAACATGGGTATATTATTAACTGTTGCTGACATTACTTGAGAGCCTGCTCCATAATAAACAGGGTATTTTCCTCTATAACCGATTTCTTCTTCGTTACTACCCTCACCAAGCAATAAATCAACCGGCCACCACATCAAGCATTGGTCGGGGTTCCCAGGGGCACGATCGTATTCTAAACAATATCCTTTCCAACCGATATTTTTAATTCCTTTGTCATCAAAATAATCACAAGACAAAGAATCTGATTTAGGATAAGCTCGACAAGACTGGTTAACATACTTTTCAGACAAATCTCTGGACATAATTGACACATCTCCTATTTGAGCCAAAGCATCTTCGTCGATGCCGTCGGTACAATTACTAACACCGCTGTGTCCTACTAGTTGCATAGCTATACGAACATCTTGACCTGCCAAAGCAGAAATATCATAACCTAGGTTACCGCTTCTTTCCATATCATGTTCACCTACTGGAGGGCTATCATAGGTGATATAAACATTACCAATTTGAGCTAAAGCATCGTCACCACCACCATCTTCACAATCACTTGGGTTCGCATGACCAACTAATTGCATAGTAATAACAACCTCTTGGCCAAATAAATCACTTGGTATAGCATAACTAATTTCATTGCTTAGGAAATCCCTATCCAGATCATCATCATCTGATTCCCACATCTCAATAATTCTTAAAGCAGCACCTTCAATATCGTTAGGATCTCTGATTTCCAAATAATAAGAGTCCGGGGTATTAGTATGCTCATCAAAGCTTCTCATTTTAACATTACGCCATAAATGTAAAGTGGAGGGATCATCGGGTAAGGTAATAGTATTAGAAACAAGCATTCCATCGTAGGCTCCGCCCATTCCATTCAAGGTATCTTTATCACTGCCAAATCCATAGGCCGTTCCCCCGGACGGTGGCACATCCCAATCAAACGCTGCAAGAGTTATATCGTTTCTGGTTCCCTCAGCTCCTGACCCAGGAGGTTCACCACAAAGACCAAGATCAGGGTCAATAGATTCTTCTAATGTCCAACCGGTAACTGGAATATCACCTCCACCATCTTCACTGGCTTCCCAAGATTCAAGTTCAAGTAAAACACTATTAAGACTAGGGTCTCTGATTTCCAAATTATAAGAGTCTGCATTGCCGCCATGATAATCAAAATCCATTATCTTAACATTACGCCATAAATGTAAAGTAGAAGCATCGTCCGGCAAGGTAATAGTATTAGAAACAAGCATTCCATCGTAAGCTCCGCCTGTTCCATTCAAAGTGTCTTTATTACTACCAAATCCATAGGCAGTTCCTGCTGATGGTGGGATATCCCAATTGCCAACAGCAATAGTTATATCGTTTCTGGTTCCTTCATTACCACAATTACCCAAAACAGGGTCAATAGATTCTTGTAACGTCCAACTATCGACTGATATACCAGTATCCACAAAAGCACTTGGGCTATTTACATTCAATGCCGGCCTAATAGTTATGTCATCTATATAGAAAGCTCCTTCTGCACCATCACTACCGGTGATTTCAATATCAATTCGATTGGCACTATTTGAAAGCATAAAATAATCAGTTAAATATTGCCAATCTATCCCGTAACTTTGTCTGATCACAGTTTGCTCAGCGATAATTAATCCGTCTGATCCGTAAGATCTAATATTAACAAAAGCCTCACCATCAAAAAGATAATTGGTATTAATTTGAGCACCAAGGAAATAAGTGGTCAGACTTTGATCCTCGTCAAAAAAATTAATGTCAATTTTTTCAGAAACCGCACTACCGTCAGCATCAATCTTTAAAAAACTATTACCCTCGGGAGCGCGAACTCCGACACCTGCTCTTTGACTTGTAATTGGGTCGGTAATAAGAGAAAAATAATGAGAAGCGTATGTACCGCGTTCATAATTCCAACCAACCGGTCGATCTTCTCCCGGATCTATACCGTTACTACTAATAGTTTCAAATCCTCCATTCGGAACTATTACTTTACCACCACTTTGATTCATTGTTTCAAAAGGATAATAACCGGGGATAATTTCGCCTCCGCCCCAGTCTCTACCAATTTTCGCAAAACCACTTTTATTTTTAAGTTCATTTGTGTTTAAAGTTTGATTTACCTTTTCTGTTACCGGAAACCCGTTGCATAAACCGTTTTCATCTAAAGAATCGCACAAACCAACTTCCAAGCATAGACTTCTTTCGTTGCCACTGCTGTCTTCTGTTTTTACCAAACTTTCACAGTACAACCACTCTCCACAATCTCTGTCAGGACGAACTTTAACAAGTAGATTAGAGTCGTCGTATCTTGGAGGAACTTCAGTAGTATCTGTACCAAGTGGAGTTTCACTATCTAAATCAGCATCGTAAATAATATCATTTAAAATTCCATTGTTTTGAATTTCTCGACTGTTAAACAACACGCAACCATTACCATAATCTATAAGTCCGTTACAGGCTGTTTTATTAATTGAATTGTCCAAGTTATAATAAACTCCTGTTTCGTAAATCGCTACTGAACCGTTGTCCGCTAAATTATCATTAACAACCAATCTACACGATGTATCAACGGATGCATAAAACCGACCACTAAATTGACCATCTCCGTTAGTTAACGACAACAATGCAGTTCCTCCGGCAATATTAGAAATAGTAAGTGAATCATCGGGAGAAGTTAGAGCATCAGAAGAGTCAAAATCCGGCGTACAATTTGTTAATTCTATCTCATAAGTACCAGTATTATCACCAACATCTCCCATAATTGTATACAAAGTATCATACTCAAGAAAAATAGGCTCATCAAGAGAGTAATAACTAGCAACTTGCCCCCAACCGTCCGGAATACTATTCTCGTCAACATCTTGTGAAAAATCTCCGTTAAAAACCATGTTACTAGAAATCGTACTTAAAGGATCAATATACTCTGTACATGTATCTTCTGAGCTAGGACACTCTCCGGTCCAGTTAAGACATTTTCCGCCCGGGCATTCATCATCATCTGCGCAAACCCTTCCTCTTCGAGATCCGCTTGAACATGATCCATAGGCATAGGTAACACCAATATCAGAAAAATTTGTGGGGCAATTTGGCGCACCTGAGGTTGTTCCATTAATATACCAGCCAGCACTTACTTGTTCTTCTCCTGTTTTATACTGACACGTTTTAGGGCTTGATTTTATTCTGCCCGACAACGGATCTTTAAAATGATATTTACCCAAAAGAGAATCAAACTCATTGCATCCTGTTTCAGCTCCTTGACAAAGTGTTTCGTCATATTTATTAGGATCATTTATAATATATCTTGTTTCGTATTGATACAGATCGTCGGTGTCATCACTTCTATCTTCCGGGGTGTCTTTTATATCGTACCTGTAAAATGCTTCGCCAAGAGCGGTACATCCTTTATCTTGCGAATTGCAAGTTTTTCTCTCATTGTTAACCAAAGACACTATACTATCCTCCGAGATAGTAATTTCCGAAATATCTCCAGGATTAAACACTCTTCCCATTGGAAGATTAAAATTGTGTGTGTCAATCAACGCTTCACAGCCAACCACATCTTCAGAGCAAAGATGATCAAAAGATTTTAAGTAAACAGTTGCTTTGTCAATTTGACTCTTATACTCTTTACAACCAAGCATATATTGAGGCGCTTGGGCACCGTTATAATCCTGATCACAAGCTAATGGAATATTCCAAATATCAGGTCTAATTAAGAACATATAATCACTGACTTCTTTTAAAATAATGTTATCGATATAACTTATTCCACCAAAACCAGAGATTTGAAGGGCTTCTAAGAGTTCACTGCCTGCTCCGCCAATACCAGGATCATCACTTGACATATCCCAATCGTCGTGTATAAATACTGGCCCTAAAGAATACTGTGCCCATTCTTGGCTTAGGGAAATATCGCCTGTAGCAAATTCATCGCCTGGTGCGGCGCTTGAAAATTGAGCGGATATACTACCGCTTCCTTTTGCCCAAAAAAATAACAAATAAGCTTTTCCTTGTCTAATCAAATCTCTGTAAATACAAGTTTGCTCGCCATTATTTAAATAACAAACAGTTTTTCCGTCAATTTGACATTCACAGCCGTTTTCATCGGCGCAAGGAGGACCTAAATTACATCGGAGTTTCAAATCATAAGACATAGTATTACCATTATTAATCTGCAAGCTATGTCCACCTCTAATTAATGACTCACCACTAAGAATTCCTGTTCCCCAAAGATTTTCTGCTTGCTCAAAGTCATCGTCAATGACTTTTCTAATGTCGTTGCTGGCGTTGCCTTTATATTCATAACAATTGTTTTGCGAAGCTGGGCAACTAATACTCTCTTCCGGTAAACCATCGTAAATACAGAAATAAGGATCAACACTCGGATTTTCACCGTCATCGCCTCTCCAAAGTCCCCAGCTATTTTCACAATCTGTTTGAGTTGATTCGGTTTTTCTGAAAGGATGGCAGTCGTCCGAACAAGCCATGGTATCTTTATAGTGATGATAATAAATCTCTCCTAATTCAGTGTAAAATTCATAACACTCCGGATTGGAAATGGCGTCTTCAAAGTCAACACAATCTCCAAAAAGTTCTGTTACATCAAAGATGGCCGGGTTAAAAATACTATCGGGCCCAGGTGTTCCATCATCGTCCCTTAACAAAAACGCTCTCAATTGAAAACCACTTACCTCTGAGCCAACCCAAGTATAAAATGTATTGCAAGTATCATCTATTTCTTGGCAAGGGCGTAAATATGTATAGTGCTCAATAGCCTCTCCTCCTTGCTCCAGTTGGTCAAGATTTGTAAATTCAGTACACCCGGCGTATTGGGCTGAACATTTTTTCTCGTTATCCGGAATTAAAAACTCAGGAAATTTTTCGCTTTCAAAAAATGTATTTTCTTGTTTGTAGGTGTCATATCCATTACACTCCTCCGGACAAAAATCATTGGAAGCTACTACAGCCGGGACCGGGGGATCGCCGTTTGCCGGAGTGTATAAATCACAACCAATATCGTCGTTACTACACTCAAAAGCAAAATCTTCGCATTTTGGAGAACCACCTGTTACACAACGATCTATATCGTTCCTCCATAATCTAAAACTGCCGTCATCAACTTCGCAACTTTCTTTGTCGGAATAAGCTGTCTCTAAACTGACATATTTCTCGCACTCATAATAATCAGGGGACTTTTTTAAATACAATAAATTATTCTCTTGATAGCCTGTATAATTACTTGGACTATTTTCCAAGCCACTAACCTCCTCTAGTTTAACTGCATCAACAACACAGCCTGGGGCTATGCCACCAACCAGTGAAGGGAGATTAGGGTAAAAACCGATATTAACATCTAAATTTGTTATATTAGAAGGTACATTATAAGGAAAGGCAAGGGCAACACTGTATCTTTGCCAATTACCACTATCTTCCAACGCAATTTCATCACTCCCCACACCGGCACCAGAACCGAAAAACCTAACAAGTGAAGTATCACAAGTACCATTAGCATAAAATGAAAGTATAAACTTTCTATTAGCTAAACCATAGCCGGTATCAATGCCTTCCTGATAAGCCAAGCCATATCCTCCAAGATCATTAAAAGAGTTATTGCCAAGATAAGAATTGTCATTATTTATAGCGCCATTAAATGACCAGAATACGCGTTCTTCACCCCAATCTATCTCACCATCTTCATTTACATCAAATCCTTCAAAGCTAGGATTTTTAATCAAATTAGTGCCTAGATTAGGTTTTGTTCTGATATACTCGTGACATCCTTCATCTCTGTTGGAACATTCTTTTGTGTCACTATCAAGATAAATATCATTATTTCCATTTGGCGCTGTGTTATTCTGCGTAAAACTGTCTATTGTAAATAATGTAGCTTTTGAACCGCCCAGTTCACAGCTAATTCCCCTAAAAGGAACTATACAAGACTCTAAAATATCTCCGTCTTTATCAAAATCAGCTGTATCAACAAGTTCACATCCATCGGGATCGGTACAAAGACCTCCAAAACCACTACCTCCTGAGACAACCCTGTTAACTTCCGGTTCGGTACACATCCAACCTTCTCCGGCTAAATCACCGGAAACACAGTACCACTGACAACCAGCGTTTTCTTCTGTGCATCCGTTATACTCTAGCGTCTGTTTAACATAATAAGACTCCCCTCCGCTTGGATCAACAAATCTTTGACAACTATTAAAGTGTGGCTCACAAGTTTCACCGTTAAAGTTCCATTCTCTTTTTTCCTCAGAGCAATAACCATAAAAAAGACAATTTCCATTGTCATCTTCTTTAATACAGGACCTCTCATCAGCACAATACTTATTTCTAGACACTATAACTCGTGGTTTAACTTCTCTTGTTTCGTCGATAGTATCTACATAGTCTCCGTCGTCATTAAAGTCCTGACCATCTGTAATTTGCTCATCAACTAACTTTTCTCCATATCCTTCAGCAGAACAAAAAAGCTCAGGCGCTTTAAGAACCCAGTCTGGATCGATCAACTTATAAAATGGAGAGCTTTGATTATCAAATTCATCTATTAACTCCTGAATGTTGTAAGTTTTAGTACCTTGACCGGCGATATAGCCGGCAGCAAGTTCCCAGCCAACAGGAATTACTCTATATTTTCGTAAAATTATTAAACTACGGTAAGGGTAACCTTGATTATATTCAGGCTCAAGTCCATTTGTAATAAAACCAAACGGAACCTCTGTATTTATATATCCACCGTCAATTGCCTCTTGAACGGTTAATTTTTCTTGAACAGCAGTAGAAAAATTTTCATCGATAACACACTCCTCAGGCCCGGAATTTTGTGGATCAGGACACATCATTAACTTGCTTAAAACACTGTAAGCACTTCCTTGGTCAAACTCTGTTTGAAAAACGTCTAAATATTTTTCTTTAGCTTTTTTAATAGGATTTTTATTATCTTGTGCGCGAGTAGCTGAAGTTCCGTTATCAAATCCACCCCAACTATAACTATTTTCATCGTCACTTCCGCTTAAATTAGCCATACCTTTTGTCATCCATTTATCAATCAATTTACCCATCAGTGTATCGGCAAAAGTCCCTAAAGCATCAGCCACAATATTCCCGGTAGTAACCTCTGCATAACTTGATGATTCTTCGAGTGGCCTGTTAGCTTCTCCCCTTATAACAGAAGAAGGGGTTAAAATATCGCCAGCTAAATTTTGAACTGCTTTCCAGCCGCC
>JABIDK010000009.1 GCA_018651725.1 Candidatus Falkowiibacteriota bacterium
GGATATGGTATGTTAAACTTGCACCTGAGTGTGGGTCGTGTGGAATTAGTGATCGCATAGGAGTAGGTATTCGCTAAGATAAATATTTTTAAAAATAAAATTCACATAACAAAACAAAAACTCCATGAAAAAAACATCAACTAATCTATTTATCCTCTCCCTATTAACCATCCTTGGCATTCTCAGCTTCACCATAGTTATCGCCCAAGAAACTCCAACACTACAAGATAAGTTTAATCAATACTCAGATAGAAGGGCTAAAGATAGATAATTATAATATAGTAATTAGTTTAAATAACTATACATGCTAAATAAAATATTAAAATTATTATTAATTATAGTTTTTATTAGCTCTACTTGTTTTCAGACAGTAAGCGCTGTTTCTTTGGATTCTTTGAGCATAGAATATTACCCAAAATTTGAAGAATTAAAAATAGACGGTAATTATCTTTATGGTTTAAATTCCGGGAAGATGTTTATTTATGATATTAGCGCAGGCAATGAAGACGATCCTCAGTTTGTTGGTTCTTTTTCACAGGAAGCAGCCGGAGATTTTCAAGGATTTGACATAGGTGGAGATTACGCTTATTTGGCAAACATAGAATATAACGCTACAGCAAACGATATAATAGATAATTGGGTTCAAGACGACCAAGTAGATTTTGAATCAGGAGTTTATAATAATAATCAAACCAGCACTACCCAAACACCGGGGAGTGTAGAGTTGGAGAAATATCTATTATCTACTGATGTAATAATTCAAACAGATAGTACTGCTAATGTTGCAAGCGCAGGACAACAAGGAGGGTGGATGTACGGAGATTTTTTACAGACAGAACAAATTGGCAGTGGAGACGGAGCAAGTGTTATTTTGATGAGTGATTCTATAGTAGCTACATTTAATGGACAAATTAATTTTAGTATTGATGATGTCTATGTAAGGGATGATGGACAATTTTATTCAAATTATTCGTGGTTAGCTTCAGGACAATCAGGAGCTTATTTAAATGAAGCAGGTTTAAGGTTTAACCTTATTGATGTTCCTCAAGGAAGTACTATAAATTCTTCATATATTCAATTTCGACCTTATAGTGATAGAACAATTAATGCTTATATAAAATTCCAAGGTGAAGATATTGATAATGCTTCACAATTTAGTAATTATACTGATTTTGAATCAAGAATTAGAACATCGACGGAAGCCAATTATTTTTTTAATGGATATTACGAAGAAGATGTATGGTTTAATTCACCTGATATTTCAAATATAATTCAAGAAATAGTTGATAGACCAGGATGGTCAACAGATAATAGTTTGGTTATTTTCAGCGAAGGTTACAATCCGTATGGAACTGCAATGCTTATAACCTACTCTCGTGACCGCGACTCAATAGTTGCCCCTAAATTATTTATTAATTACTCTAAATTAGCTTATTACGATTATGGAGTTTATACTGCTTATATCGATGCAGGAGAGGCAGCAATTTATGATTGGACGTCTTTTGATTGGGAGGGGTTATTTCCAAGTGATACTAAAATATCTTTTAAGGTGAAAAGTTCTAATGATTCTAATAGTGATAATATTGATTTTTCTAGTAATACTTGCGATGCTTTAGATCAAACAATTAATGGTAGTATCTCTGATTTAAGTGATTGCGTTTCATCGGTAGATAGATATTTATGGTATGAAGCTACTTTATATACTTCTAGTAACCAAAGTGCAACACCATCTCTTGATGAAATCAGTACAACTGTTTCTACTTATAATTATTATAATGCCGGCACTTTCACCTCCGACATTCATGACACAGTAGATAATAAAGGCTATTATATAATTACTTGGGACGAGACAGTTCCGTCTGATAGTTCTCTTGCTATCAAGGTAAAGTCTTGCATGAATTCGGATTGTTCGGATAAAGGCGGGTGGGACTTTACGGGTTGTGATATTACTAACAATAGTTATTTAACAGATAGTTCGTGCGTCGCAGACGGAGATCGATATATTCGGTATGAAGCTAACTTTACAAGTAGTGGCGATCAGACTGAAACACCTCAGCTAAATAAAATAGAAATAAGATATTTTTCTGATTTAGGAGATAAAAAAGGGGGCTTGGATGTAGTTGATATTAGTGATAAAAGTGACCCGATACTTGGAATTATGGCTTGGGATGACGGTGATAATTTTTGTCAAAATATTTGTATAGATGATAAGGCTGTTGTAAAAGCTGATAATAGTGAACTTTACTTTGCTTTTTCCAATGATGTTAATGGAGTTAAATTACATTCATATAACATTAGTAATCCATTAAGCCCATCTATTTTAGATGATATCATTTATAATGAATTTAATAGACCAAAGCAAGCGGAAATAGCCTCTTCTAATTTATTGTTGCTTGGTAGTTCTGTTAGCAGTAATATTGATTATTTTACAATAACAGATATAAGTGATCCGAATATTATGAGTAAGGATTGGAATTTGCCAAAGCAAATTAACGAAAGTGGAATGTTTGCTGTTAAAGATAATGATTTAGCCTACTTACCACAAAGCGGAAAAGCACAAAAAGTTAAATTTTTAGATATTGATTATAGCCATGATTATTATGGAATGTTTAATAAAGGGGAGTCAGTGGAGTTGGATAATGGATATATTTTAGTTTTTGCTGACGGCACCACCGAGGCGATCAAAGAAATCTCAATTACGCCAAGCATAAAAATAAACCAAATAGCAGGTAGCTCCAGTGAAGGTTCAATTTGTAAAATAGAAGGAAGTCAAAATTATGCATATGTTGTTTACGATAATTCCGCTGTGGAGATATATGACACAAGCGATTTATCTTTGGTGCCAGGTGGTTATCTAGGCCCAAGCCTTGATATGTCTGAAGTAGTTGATGTTGTTTTATATCAAGATTATTTAATAATTTTTGGCTTGAATACTGCAGGAGATAATGGTTGGCATAGAATAATAGATATATCTAATCCAGGGTCTCCAGGCCAAGTATTAAGTTGGTCGGATGATATTGTAACATTTTTAATGGTTCGTGATGATTACTTGTATGCTTCACTCGGGTATGATAATATAGGCGGCATACATGGAGGATTAAATGTTTACGATTTATCCACTCTTCCCGGTAGCCTAAATGAATCCCTTGGTTCTATTGATTATCCTTCTAACTATAGTCATTATTTAACGACTCAAGATGATTATTTATATCAAGAAATATGGCCCGGAGAGGGAACAGCTGATAAAGATTTGATTGTTTATGATATTTCAGATCTGTCGAATCCAACAAGCCCAATAATTTACTCAGATATAAATCCGGGCAGTATGTATGTAGAAAATGATTTTTTATACACAACTGGAGATGATTTTAAAGTTTACGATATTACAGATATTGGGAATGGCGCAGTAAATACAAATAGCCCCGGATTTGCTGATCCAACTTATAGCTATAATTTGCAAATACTTAGAGGTAATGCTTTAATTGATAGGGATTTAATTGGGAGCGAGCCATTTGTGAATGCATGCCGAGATTTTGAATCGTCTTTTATTGTTGATGTGTCTGACTCTACTAACCCTTATATCAAAAAAGAATATACCAACGGGATGGGTAAGTTAATCGGAGATTATATTTATAGAAAGAACGACTCCAATGAAATAGAGATTTTAAAGTTGTTTGATAGCGGAGAAGTGGGGGAAAAGTAATTTTATGACTAAAAGTGAGGTTAAAAATAGAATAGAAAAACTTAAAAAGGAGATTAACTATCACTCTTATTTTTATCATGTTTTGGATGAACCTAAAATATCAGACGCTATTTGGGACTCCTTGAAAAAGGAGCTTTTTGATTTGGAGCAAAAATTTCCTGAGTTTATTACATCTGATTCGCCAACGCAGAGAGTAGGAGGCAAGCCTTTGCCGAAATTTGAAAAAGTTGAGCATGTTGTCAGGCAATGGTCGTTTCAGGATATTTTTGAGAGAAAAGAACTCGATGATTTTTTAGCGCGAGTTAAAAAGATGCTTGAAAAAAAAGGAATAAAAGATGATTCAAAGTATACTTGCGAACTAAAAATAGACGGAGTGCATATAGTTTTGATTTACGAAAAAGGCATTTTGGTTAGAGCTTTAACAAGGGGGGATGGAAAAGTAGGCGAAGATGTTACTCAAAATATAAAAACCATTAAAAGTATCCCTCTTCATTTGCGAAAAGATGTGAGCGTGGTAGTTGAGGGTGAAATTTGGATGAGTGACAAGGCTTTTAAAAAGTTAAATAAAAAACGGATAAAAAATAAAGAAGCTGAATTTGCCAATCCGCGTAACGCCGCCGCCGGGTCTATCCGCCAACTTGATTCTAAGGTTACAGCCTCTCGGGAACTTGATTGTTATCTGTATGATTTATCTAAAATTATAGAAACCGAGTCTTTGCAAAAGCCAAAGAATCAGTTTGAAGAGTTGGAGTTTTTAAGAAAAATTGGTTTTAAAGTTAATAATCATCATAAATTATGTCAGAGTGCAGAGGAGATAATTAAATTTTGGAAGTATTGGAAAGATCATAAAGACAAAGAAAATTATTGGATAGACGGTGTTGTGATCAAATTAAATAACTGTGAATATCAAAAGATTTTAGGTCACACCGGTAAGGCTCCGCGATCCGCCATTGCCTTTAAATTTCCAGCCGAACAAGCAATTACCCAAGTTGAAGATATTGTTGTTCAAGTAGGGCGAACCGGAGCTTTAACCCCGGTAGCGCATTTACAGCCAATAAAAGTGGCTGGTTCAGTAATTTCCAGAGCAACATTACACAACGAAGATGAAGTTAAAAAGAAAGATGTTAGGATAGGGGATACAGTTATAATTCAAAAAGCCGGGGATGTAATTCCTGAGGTTGTAGAGCCGATTAAAAATTTAAGATCAGGTAAAGAAAAAAAATTTCAAATGCCTAAGATTTGCCCGGTTTGTTCGTCTGCAACTTTTAGAAAAGATGGCGAGGCAGCTACATATTGCTCCAATAAAAATTGTTATGCTCAGGACAAACAAAAATTAATTCATTTTGTTTCTAAGAAAGGGTTGAATATCGATGGTTTTGGTAAGAAAATAGTAGAGCAGTTGCTGGAAGAAGGTTTGATTCAAGATTTTTCCGATATTTTTGAGCTAAAAAAAGGCGATCTTAAGTTGTTAGAGCGGTTTGCGGAAAAATCAGCTGATAATTTAATTCAAGCCATTGAAGAGTCAAAAAATATAGATTTGGCTAAGTTTTTATTTGCTTTAGGGATTAGGTATGTTGGGGAGGAAACAGCCGTGTTATTGTCGCAGCAAATCCTGAACAAATCTCAAATAACAATTCTTCAAACAATAAAACATTTTTCTGGCATGTCTCAGGAAGATTTTCGAGAAATTGAAGGTATTGGGGAAAAAGTTGCTGAGAGTTTATATGAATATTTTCATAACGAGAAAAGCTTGGAACAGTTAGAAAAATTAGATGAACTAGGAATTAAGTTTATAGTAAAAAAAATATCTCAAGAAAAATCAAAACTACAAGGCAAAATTTTTGTTTTAACAGGAACTATGAAAAGTTTGACAAGAGAACAGGCAAAAGATAAGATAAGATTACTAAACGGAAACATATCGTCTTCAATTAGTAAAAAAACAGATTATCTGGTAGCGGGTGAAAAAGCGGGAAGTAAGTTAGAAAAAGCTAAGAGCTTAGGGGTAGAAATTGTTGATGAGAAGGAATTTTTAGAATTAATTAAAGAAAAATAAATTAAAAAATAAAAAATTAGAATTGGGCTTAGCAAATAAAAGAGGTAATGCTGATGGAATATGATGATATGCTTGTATATATTCATAAGGAACGAACTAGAATAGATGATGCTGTAAACGATATTATTTTAAAATGTGACGGTAAAATTATGTCGCCAGATGCGCCGGCGGCAGATCTTGAGGAGCTAAAACAACAAGGACGCCTTTTTAATAAGGAAAAAAGGTAACCTAAGCGGGAGAAGCCCAACTCCCGCCCAATCCTAATTTTTTCTTTTTTAGATTTATGTTAACTATAAAAGAAGTACAACATATCGCTAAGTTGGCTCGGCTTGAGCTAACTAAAAAAGAAGAAGAAAAGTTGGTTGATGAACTTTCTTCTATTTTGGGTTATGTGGATAAGTTGCAAGAAGTAAATACTGACGGAGTAGAGATAACTTCACAGGTAACAGGATTAATAAATTCAGTCAGAAAAGATGTTGTAGAAGAAACTTCAAGCGAAAAAGTAAAAGATATTTTAACTAACGCGCCGGAGAAAGAAGAAAATTTATTTAAGGTAAAAAATGTATTTTAGTATGCTAACAAATTTAACAATAAAACAAGCTCATAAGGGTCTTAAAAACAAGGAATTTTCCGCTGAGGAACTGGTGAATTCTCATATTAAGGTTATTCAAGAAAAAGATAAAGATATAAACGCTTTTGTTTTGACTACTTTTGATTTAGCTAGAGAACAGGCTAAAAAGGTTGATAGTAAAATTAAAAAAGGAGAGAAAATAAATTTGCTGGAAGGAATTCCGGTTTCAATTAAAGATTGTTTTTGCACTAAGGGAATAGAATCAACTGCTTCGTCAAATATTTTGAAAGGTTACGTTCCGCCGTTTGATGCCACCAGTGTTAGAAAAATTAAAGAGCAGGGCGCTATAATTTTAGGCAAAGTTAATACTGACGAATTTACCATGGGGGCGTCAACTGAAACTTCGGCTTTTGGTGTGACTAAAAATTCTCATGATCTGAAAAGAGTCTCCGGAGGATCATCCGGTGGTTCAGCTGCCTCTGTAGCGTCTCAAATGGCGATGTATTCGCTGGCAACCGATACCGGCGGGTCAATCAGGCAACCGGCCGCTTTTTGTGGGGTAACAGGGCTTAAAGTGACTTATGGTAGAGTTTCTCGTTATGGAGTAATGAGTATGGCTTCTTCGCTTGATACTATTGGTCCGATTGGAAAAAGTGTGGAAGATGTGGCTATTATTTTGGAAGCAATTGCCGGGCACGATAAAAATGATTCAACTACGCCAAAAATAAAAGTAGATAATTATCTAAAAAATTTAAAAGAAGATATTAAAGGTTTGAAAATTGGGGTTCCAAAAGAATATTTTGATAGTGATTTAAGCCCTGAAATAAGAAAAATTACAGAAAAAGCGATTCAAAAATTAAAAGATTTAGGTTGTAAGATTAAAGAAGTCAGTCTGCCTCACACAAAGTATGCTATCGCTGTTTATTATATTATCGTTCCCTCTGAAATCAGCTCCAATATGGCACGCTACGATGGCATTAAATACGGATATTCTGAGCGAGAAGAAGCAAAAGACTTAATGGAAATTTATACCAAAAGCCGAGCTAAAGGTTTTGGCGATGAGGTAAAACGAAGAATAATGCTTGGCACCTACGCTCTTTCAGCCGGTTATTATGACGCTTACTATAAAAAAGCTATGCAAGTACGAACCTTAATAAAACAAGATTTTGACAAGGTTTTTGAGAGCGTCGATGCTTTAATCGCGCCAGTAACACCCGGGCCGGCCTTTAAAATTGGAGAAAACATCAACGACCCTTTGCAGATGTATTTGGAAGATATTTTTACAGCCCCAGTAAACTTGGCCGGTGTACCAGCCTTGTCGGTGCCGTACGGAAAAATTGATAACTTACCGGTTGGAGTTCAGATTATCGGAAAGCATTTTGATGAGAAAACAATTCTTAAAATTGGTTCTAATTTAGAAAAATAATTTTTATGCGTTACGAAAAATGGCAAGACATTGTCGGGACAATTAAAGATAAATTTGAAGTTTTAGATGAAGTGAAAGAAAAAGAAGAGCTTGGAGAAGATGTTAATAAAGAAACTGTTTTTGAAAAAATAGAGAGTATTGAATTTAATGGTCCTCTTGGCAGAATAAAACTCGAGCTTGTTACTCGCCCGATTGTGCTTGATAAAAAAACAAATGTTTCCCGTCGAATCGGAGCAGTAGGGGATGTAAAGTATATTTATTCAGACACAGAAGAAGCCTCCAAATTCAAAGCCTACAAATGGGATGAATCTAGCGAAGATTGGGAGGAGATGGAAGGGAAAATGTTTGAGTAAGCATAATCCGAAACCACAAAAGTTATCCACATGCCCCGAAAAGATAGCCCAAATTACTTGGATTTGTAGTTTTCGGAGTATTTAGATTATATTTTATGGATTATTTTAATGCTATAATTTTTGGAGTTGTGCAAGGTATAACCGAGTTTGTGCCGATTTCTAGCTCCGGACATTTAGTTATTTTGCATAGAATAATTGATCTGCCGATTCAAAATGAATTAGCTTTTGATGTTATTTTGCATTTTGCATCGCTTCTGGCGGTGATTTTATTTTTTAAAAAAGAGATTTTAGGGTTGATTAATAATACTAAATTTCTTCTTCTTATACTTCTTTCCACTATTCCTGCAGGTTTAATTGGATTTTTTTTAAAAGATTTTATAGAGTCTTCTCTTCGATCTCCTTTGGTTATTGCTTTTACTTTATTTTTCGGTGGAGTATTATTTTTAATTTTTGAAAAAATCGGCAAAAAAACATATAACACAGACAAGTTAAACTGGAAAAATGTTTTAGTTGTCGGTTTTGCTCAAGCTCTGGCGCTTGTTCCCGGAACAAGTAGATCAGGAATTACAATTACCGCCGGTCTGGGAATAGGGCTAAAAAGAGAAACAGCTGTTAGATTTTCTTTTCTGATGTCAATTCCAATAATTTTAGGTGCTTCTTTAGTAAAAATACCCGAGCTTGAATTTAACAGCCTACAAAAACAAGAAATTTATATCTTGTTAATTGCCTTTGCATTTTCGTTTCTTTCGGCCTTTTTAGCAATTAAATACTTCATAAAATTTACCAAAAACCACTCTCTAAACATCTTCGCAATGTATAGATTTATTTTAGCCTTTATAATTTTGATATTTATGGTATAATTGGAATATAAAATATTCTAAATTCAATGTACAAAAAAATCAAAACAGTTTCTTTAAAACTGGACAATAAAATCAAAAAAGAACTGGAAAGAGAAAAGCTGGAAAATATTGAGGAGGGTGGTAACTTAGGCGAAGGAAAACACCTTAGATTTTTAGGGGCACTTGTTTCCAGTATTAAGGTAAATTTGATTAAACTAAAAATTCTTTATTTAGGACTTTTGTCTTTTGTTGTTTCTATTGCTCTAACAATCAGCAAACATATTTTCGTAGTTTTCGGCGACCCAGCAAATGCTTTTAATGTTTTATACAACCAACACCAAGCAGTATCCTGCCCAGTCCCATATTCACAATTTAAAAAAGCCCAAAGACACGCCAAGGTATTTTCTTATGCAGGATTAGCTACTATGATACTAATGTTATCCTTCAGCACAATGATAACAAACTTCCTAATGGGTCCAACCGAAAAAATAGTTGCCGCCGGCTACAATCTAGTCCAAGAATCCTGGACCACCTTAAGCTCTGATGTTGCCCACCACTCTAATGGAGACGGATCAGGTTGGATAAAATATTCTGCTAAAACCAACATAGAGGCTGGGGAAACAATAGCTATATCATTAGAAAATGACAGCTGGAACGAAACTACAGATGCGGATTTTAATTCTTATACCAGCAAAGACGCTAGTTTATTGGTTGTTAGTAATTCTATAAAATTATTAAAACCAAATGATGCAAGATGCTCGGCAGATAATGAATGTGAAACAGACATATGTGATTGCCGCGATAATACTTGTAATACTTCAACAGGCAAATCAGTCGGGGAAGCATGCAGTTCAAATAGTGAATGTTGCACTAGCTACTGTAATGCAGTTTGTTCATATCCACTAGTCCTTTTTTATGCAAGTGGGAGCTATAACGGCAACCTGGGCGGCCGATCTGGCGCTGATACAAAATGTCGAGCAGGAGGAGCTCCAAGCGGGTATAATTCTAATAATATCCATGCTTTTATCACTGTTAACTCTAGTGATGAAATACGTGATATGCCTACTAAATATAGTATACCAACCAACAGACCGGTTAGTGTCTGGAAGTCATCAATTTATACTCAAGTTGGAAATAATTGGGCAGATTTACTTGATGGGGAGGTGACTTTTGAAGCAGGATTGAATGACGAGCTAATTTTAACAACTAAATACGTTACTGGTAGTAATAATTCAGGTGCGATTTACTCAACAACAGGTCATATCCAAGATGCCGCGAGCTGTCACTCGTGGACGAATAGCACAGTACTAAGTCTGCCGAGAGGGGGGTGGGATGATTCGTATACTGATCCTTATGGCGCAACAATCAAAACTAGTGGGCTCGGACGAGGTAGTGTTAGTAATCGTTGTAATGGAAGCGGTTTAAGATTATTATGTATTGGCTTTTAATATTTATTATAAAAGAAGTAAAAAAGTGGTCAGATGTCTTTTTCTTGCTTAAGGATTAATTATTAAAAAGAATTAATTGTTACATGTTTCATCCAAGTTTTGAAAATTTTTAAAACTTGGTTTTTTATTTTTTTAAATTATGGTATAATAATTATAATAATATTTTAAATATCTATGCCTCAAAATTCGTTTTTGCTTTTTGTAAAATATGTTGTGGTTGATTTGGCTGGGGATTTTTTGTATTTCCCGATGTGGTGGTATACTAAGGGCTTTAAAAAGTGCGTTGTTTTTACTGTGGAAAAAGTTAAGGATACGGAGAATATGTTTGCGGTTAGGCTTTGGGCGAATAGTTTGTTTAAGCCAATGTACGCTCAGCGCGATTGGCAAGGAAGGATCATTAGTTTTTTTATGCGCTTTGCTCAGCTTATTTTCAGGTCAATATTTTTTGGCTTATTTTTTGTTTTAATTTTATTTATCCCGATTATTTGGTTAATTTTACCTATTTTTGTAGTTTTTCAGATCGCGATAATTTTTGTTAATAGTGTTTGAGTGATTAGTATTGTATTTTATGCTCAAAGATTCCAAAAAAGAAAATCAAAAAGATCGTTTTGCTTTTCAGACTATCGTTTGTAAATATTGCAGTGGTAGTGGAAAATTAGACGATAAAAATTGTCCCAACTGCGATGGCAAGGGGCAGATTTTTTGGTTTGACGAATCTCTTTTTTATTGGGGTAAGAAAATTACCACTCTTAGTATTTTAGAACGAAAAGTAGAAGGTTTAGGACGAAAGTTTGTTAATGGAAGTTTATTCCTCTTTTGTATAATTGGTTTTTTGTTTTTTGTTCATTATATTTATATTAAGGGTGGAGTTGAAACACTTATTACAGAGAGTTTTTGGCTTGGGCAAACATTAGAAATGCTTGTTTTTTGGATTAGTGTTATTTTTGGAATGTATTTGCTTTATCGAATCGATAAAGAATCGACCTTAGTCCAAAAAGTAAAAAAGAAAAAATACAGTGAAACTGTTAATGTTTTTTTAACAGATGACCCCTGGGATGAAATTAAAAAAATGTCAAAAAATGTTAAAGTTGATATCTCTCGTTCTTTTACCCCTCAAGCTATAAAGTCAATTGAAGACGCCTGGAAGTTGGCCGGTAAATTCAATCATCCGGAGGTGCGTCCAGCACATGTTCTGGCTTCTTTACTGTTTTTTTCTAAAGTTGATTTGGTCTTTGCTCGCTTGGGAATAAATATGGAGGATTTAGCTAAAAAAGTTAATCGTTTGCTTAATCATCAGGAATTTTTAGAGTTTCAAAAAACCGATGATAGATTGCTGGGCAATAAAACACAGGAGATTTTATTTAAAGCCTATCTGGAAGCTTATATTGCCCGTGAGAAGCAAGTTAATGTGGTTGATTTGCTTTTAGCTGTTGCTAAGAGTGATAGTAAGGCTAAAGAGTTATTGTATGACCTGGGAGCTGAAATAGATAAGGTTCAAAATGTTGTTAAATGGGTTCGGATTAATGATCTGCTTTTTAAGCGTAGTAAAAATTTTCGAAAATCTGCTATGTTTAAACCAAAGGGTGGTTTAGATAGGGCTATGACTGCCGCAGCTACACCAACGTTAGACCATTTTTCTCAAGATTTAACACTTCTGGCAAAATTCGGTTATTTAGAGCCGTGTGTTGGTAGGGATAAAGAAATAGAAGAGATTTTTAGAGCCATGGAAGCAAGTGGGGAGAGCGTTCTTTTAACAGGAGACCCCGGAGTGGGGAAAATAACAATTATTGGGGGAATAGCCCGTTTAATGGTGACCGAAGACGTTCCTGCGATAATAAAAGATAAGAGACTGGTGAGCCTTAGTGTAGCGCGACTTGTTAGTGGTGTTGATCCATCTGAAGCCGAGGGAAGGTTAATGAATATTATGGATGAAATCAAGAGATCAGGAAATATTGTTCTTTTTATCTCTGACATTCAGGATATGATGGGAATTACATCTGGGTCAGAAGAGAGTTTGGATTTAGCAGAGGTTTTGATTTCACAGATTTCTAATAACGCGTTTTTTGCTTTTGCTACTGCAACTTCAGTTGACTATACTCGTTACATTGAAAATAGCTCTTTAGGCCAGGTCATGCAAAAAATTAAAATTTTAGAGCCAAAAACAAATGAAGCAATTCAAATTCTAGAGGCTAAAACCGCGCGGATTGAATATAAAAACAATGTTTATTTTTCTTATGGTGCTATTGAACAAGCGGTTAAACTATCGGACAGATATATTCACGACCGGTTTTTGCCGGAAAAAGCAATAAAAATAATCGAGCAAGCAGCTGTTTTCGTACATAAAAATAAAGGACCAAAGGCAGTTGTTATGGGGAAAGATGTGGCTAAATTAATCTCAGAAAAAACTAATATTCCTTTAACATCTGTTACAGAGGAGGAGGGAGAAAAATTACTGCGCTTGGAAGTTAAAATTCACGAGCGAATTGTCGGACAACACGAAGCAGTTAAAATGGTTTCCGCAGCTCTTCGAAGAGCTAGAGCAGAGTTGCGAAATACAAACAAGCCGATTGCTAATTTTCTTTTTCTTGGACCAACCGGTGTAGGGAAAACAGAGCTATCCAAAACAGTGGCTGAAGTCTACTTTGGCTCAGAAGATGACATGGTTAGGTTGGATATGAGTGAATATCAAGAGCAATCCAGTATTTATCGCTTAATTGGCTCTCCGCCTGGGCGCGGTGGTATCGGTTCCGGAGGGTATTTGACTGAGGCTGTTCGTAAAAATCCTTTCACAATGCTTTTGCTTGATGAAATTGAAAAAGCTCATCATGATATTTTAAATATTTTCCTACAGTTAATGGATGACGGTCGTTTAACCGACGGACTGGGGAGGACAATTGATTTCACTAATGTGATTTTGATTGCTACCTCTAACGCCGGTACAAGCTTTATTCAGGAGAAAATAAAAGAAAATTGGAATGTAGAGCAGATAAAAAATCAGTTAATGGAAGATGAGATTAAACAGCATTTTGCCCCGGAGTTTATCAACCGTTTCGACGGAGTAATTGTATTTAAGCCTTTAGAAATAAAAGAGGTTATCGCAATTACCAGAATTATGTTAAAGCAAGTAGCAGGTAGGCTAGAAAGAAAAGGTATAAATCTACAAGCAACCGATGAGGCAATCACGGATCTTGCAGAACAAGGCTTTAGCCCGGAGTACGGAGCTAGACCGCTTCGAAGAGTAATTCAAGAAAAAGTAAGCGATTATTTGGCAAATTATCTGTTAAAAGGTAAAATAGGGAGAAGAGACACAGTAATTTTAGAGGGTAACGGAAAAATTAGAATAGAAAAAGCAAAAGAGTTGTAAAGAATTATAAAATTTTGTATAATAACAATATAAACAAACAAATTAACCATCATAATTATTAGTAGGTTTTAAATTACTTTAAGTAATTTATCTATTTTGTAATTATGATAAAACTATGTTTAAAAAAGTATTGTCTTCTTTTTTGCTTTTGGCGATGATGATGTCGTCTTTTGCATTACCGGCCCTAGCAGAAGAAGATACAAGTAGTGAGCAGGTTGTGTGCACACAGGAGTATACGCCTGTTTGCGGGACGGATAACACAACTTATTCTAATAGTTGTACGGCAGAAGCAAACGAAGTTGATGTTTCCTATGAAGGTGAGTGTCATGAGATTACAGATCCCGATAGCGCTGAAGAGGAAACAAGCGATATTAATTTTGCCGGAATGCTTCTTGAGGTAGGCTCAACCGATATTCCAACAACTCTTGTTATTCGCGAAAACGGCACTAATAAAGATTTTACAGTTAGTGTTACCAGTGATACTGTGTTGGGGCAAAGAAGAGATCAGTACACAAAATTATCCGACTGGATTCCCGGGGATCAGATTAGAGTAATTGGGAAGAAAAATGAAAATACCGATACTGTGGAGGCAACAATTTTAGTTAATCTTGCCATTAAAGTCACAACTCACCTTGGCGCCAACGGCTGGGTTACAGCCGTTGATGAAGACGCCGGAACTATTACCTATCAATGGGCGAATAAAGAGCATACAATTTCTTATGACGATGACACTCGTTTTGTTGTTGGGCTTAAAAATCCAGCCAGTGCCGGTGATTTAAAAAAGGGTGATCGTGTGAGAGGACGTTTACTGCACAGAGTAGGCGCAGATCCTCTTGCTAAAATCGTAATCGTTCTTCGTCGAGGTTCTGATTTATTCATGAAAATCAGAACATTCAAGCCAAATGCAACCTTGGTTAGAATGGATTCAACGATTGTTCCAACTACAATTCAAGTTAGAATTGACAAAACTCCTGGATTGCGAGAAGGAGATGTTAACAACTTGATTGGTACAGAAGGAAGATTGGTAACAGTTAACATTACTGAAAACACTAAAATAGTACGAAAGTTTTTTGGCAGAACAACTTTGGGGGAATTTTCCATTGGTGATAAATTACAAATTGTCGGTCGGGTTAATAACGACGATACGGTTGACGCTAAAATAGTAAAAAATAACAGCATTTGGAAAACATCAACAATCGGCGCGGCTGGAGTTGTAACTGAGGTTAATGTTGCAGAAAGTTATTTTATGCTTAACTGGACTCCGATTAAACATGTAACTAAAAAACAGTTAAAAAGGAAATTAAATGAAGCTAGCGGAACAGTTATAGCTCAAACTATAGCAACGCCACAATTGATTAGTACTAATACAGGTGCTAACAAACCGACATTACGCGCGAGATTAATCGATCGGATTAAAAAATATACCCCAACTAAAGTTGGTTCAATGGTACGAAGCATAATAAATAAAAGAGTAACAATTAACAGAATTCAGCATTCTAATGTAAAAGTTGGTGATTTAATTAAGCGGTTGCCTGCAAGAAAGATAAGAGTAGAAGTGACTGATGATACAAAAATCGTAATCGGTACAAATGTAAACGGTACCTTAGCTGATCTTCAAGTTGGCGATAAAATTAGAGGACGTGGTTTGCATTTAAGTCATCCACCAAGAGTAGTTGCTGAAACTGTTGTGGTAGTTAGTTCGTTGCCTGAAATTGAAGAAGATTTAGAAGCAGAGATTGATGATATAAATGAGGTTGTTAGCGAAATTGTGACTGATAATACAAGTGATTCGTTAACACCTGATACTACTACAAACACTGAAGAAGAAGTGGATGAAGAAGGTAATGTTGTTGAAGAGGAAGAAGACAATGAAGGTGAAGAGGAGACCGACGAAGGTATAGATGATAATCAGTATGAATACCCGGACGAACCAACTGACGAGCAAGAAGTAATCGATCTACCGGAAGAGGAATAAGATAACTATTAAAAGAAAGTTTAGAAAAAAAGAAAACGGTATATGAAAATATCTTCATATACCGTTTTTATTTTGTTTTGTCGTCATAAGGTACATTCTTTTTCGCAGTATTTTTCGCAGTACTTTTCTTTATGCTTTTCTTTGACTATTATCGGGCAGGCATAGCCTGTTTTATAGAGGGTAAATATGTTTAGCGGTAAGATTGCGAACAAATACAAGACGCTGTAAATCATGGCGGGGATAAAGCGTAATACCAACAAAATAAATTGTTTTGTGGGTTTTGCTCTAATCCTTTTCCACGATGATCCGATAAACATTGAATAGAGGTCTATCATTGTTAAAGTGAATATTTTTTTCATGTGCCCCTCCTTGGAGTTGTGATTATTAAAGTGCTTTTGAATTAATATTTTTATAGCATAATTTGATGTTTATGTCAATATACAAGTGCTTGCTTTTATTTTGTAATTTTATTATTATATAAAAAAATAAATGATTAAAATGGAGAGGTGGCCGAGTGGTTGAAGGCGCACGCTTGGAAAGCGTGTAAACAGCAATGTTTCGCAGGTTCGAATCCTGTCCTCTCCGCATAAATAAAAAAGGGATGAGAAGTTTATCCTTGAAGCGAAGCGCAGAGGGAATCCTGTCCTCTCCGCATAAATAAA
>JABIDK010000001.1 GCA_018651725.1 Candidatus Falkowiibacteriota bacterium
ATATAACCTTGGTTTAACATTAACTCTAAAATATATTGCTGTCTGCTAATAAGTTTGTCTTTATGAGAGCCGTACGGAGAATAATAAGTTGGTGCTTGTGGAAGAGCCGCTAAAATAGCGCTTTCAGCCAGGGTTATATTTTTAGCTGATTTATCAAAGTAAAGATTTGCAGCTGCTTCTATGCCGTAAGCAGTTGAACCATAGGGAATTTCATTAAAATATAGCTGTAAGATTTCTTCTTTGCTGAATTTTTTTTCAATTCGCCAAGCTAAAATAAGTTCTTTTATTTTTCTCTCCACTGTTCTTTCGTTGCTTAAAATAGCGTTTTTAATAAGTTGCTGAGTTATAGTTGATCCGCCCTGCATTCTTTTTCCTTGGAGCTTAGCTATAACTACTCCCCTAAAAATACCCCACAAGGAAAATCCTTTGTGCGTAAAAAAGTTTTTATCTTCCATAGCAATCGTTGCTTTAACAGCGTAATCCGGAATCTCTGTAATTGGCACAAAAGTTCTTTTTTGATCGCCATGAATTTCATATAAAATATTTTCCCCTGTTCTGTCAAAGATTTTCGTAGTTAAGGGCATTGCTCTCTCTATTAATTTATTTGGCGCTGGTAAGTCGCGAGAGAACCATAAAATAGTGCTACCAATAACAAGGCCACCTAAAATAATCGTAATGAAAAATAAAATTATTCCCCAGAAAAAAAATCGCCTTAAGAAGCTTTTACTTTGTTTTTGTGTTTTTTTGTTTCCGTGTTTTTGTTTCCGTGTTTCTCCTACTTTGCGAGGAACAATAACTCTATTTTTATTATTAAGTTGAGGGATAGGCATAAATTTAGCTTATAGCTTTTAGTTTCGCTAGCTTTTAAATTGATTTAAAACTGCTTTAATGATATAGTATTTTGTGATAATTGTCTATTAGACTTATTACATAATAAGCTATTACTGCAATCCCCATATTTTGGTAAATTTCTTTTAAAAATTTTTGGCCTATACGCAGGTATAAGCAAAAAATTTTTAAAAGAAATTTCCTCAAAATCTGGAAATTTCGCTACATAGCTTATTATGCAACAAGTCTATTAAAAAAACCTTCTTTTTAGAAGGTGTAAAATTTTATGCCAAAGCATTTTATTAAATTAAAATCAGAGAAAACTATTTGTGGAAACTGTAAAGAAGAGTTTACTGGCGGTGGTTATGTTAACCATTGTCCGCATTGTTTGTGGAGTAAGCATGTTGACGAGGATATTCCGGGAGACCGAAAATCAACCTGTTTAGGCTTAATGAAGCCAATTAAAGTTATCACAGGTAAAAGAGAAAAAATATCGATAAAACACTATTGTCAAAAATGCGGAAAAGAAATGTTAAATAAAATTTCCCCAAACGATAATATGGAGGAAATTATTAAACTGTCTACTAAACACGACAAGCATGGAAATATATAAAAAAATTTAGTTTTTTGCTTTTGTGATTTTATATCTTAACCCTAACACAACAAAAATAAAAAGCAAGAGGCTGAAAAGTTGAGGAAACCTCATCCCGAAAAGAATAGGAGTTGTGTCTATTTTTATGAATTCTAATACAAAACGAATCAAAGCGTAGTTTGCTAAATAAACAAGAAAGATGTTACCAAGAGCTAGTACTTTAGATTGCTTTTTAAGCAATCTTTTTTTATGTAAAAACAATAGAAATAAAAAATTGCAGAAGTTTAAAATTGATTCGTATAGAAAGGTGGGGTGAAAATAATTTGCATTTTGATATAAGTATAAAGGTCTGTGTAAAAAATCTATTGGAATTCCCCAAGGTAAGTTTGTTGGCAAGCCGTAAAGTTCTTGATTAAAATAATTCCCCCAGCGCCCGATAGCTTGTCCTAAAGCAATAGCCACAGCCACAATATCGGCTGTAAGCCAGAAGTTTAATTTATTTTTTTTAACGAAGTAATACCCAGCTAATGCCCCACCGATTAGCCCTCCGTGAATTGCCAGACCGCCCTTCCAAACTTTAAAGATATCCAAAGGATGTTTTAAGTAATATGGAAACTCTAAAAAAACATCATAAATTCTAGCGCCAATAAATCCAAAAACAATTACATAAACAGCCAAATCAAGAATTTGTTGTTTAGGAATTTCATATTTCTTCCCTAATTTCTGCGCAACAACAATCCCAAGCACTATTGCCAAGCTAACAAAAAAACCATACCAATAAAATTGAAGTGGACCGATAGAAAATATAATTGGATCGGGATGATAGGAGTGGAGGAAGTTCATATTTTTCATTATAACAACTCCTAAAAAGAAAAAAAGCCCTTGAAGTGAATTGTTTATACAAAATTCACTTCAAGAGCCGGAGTTATCGCCATCGGTTTCTTCTCCTTTTAAAAAGAGGAAAAAAAATAATCGCAAACAGAGGGATCGTGGCCCACAATGGGACGCGAATTATTTCAATAGGTTCGTTAGTCCCTGGAAGCATCTCCAAGGAACAGACGAGGGTAGAAATTACTGAAAAAGCTACTAAAAAAAATAAAAATTTTCCGTATTTTTTTTCTTTATTCATTTTCTTCTCCTTTTAGAGCCTTTTCAAGACATTTATTGTAGTGGATTGTTGTACTGCTTAATTCAACCCATAAAACTACGTTACAAGACGGACAACAAAAGCCCTTACCGCTCTGCTTTATTTCAACTTCATTGAAGCTAGTTACAGTTGTATGGCCGCAGTTAGTGCACGTATATCTTATTTCTTTTTTTATTTCTCTCCCTCTTATATTTTTTAATAAAAAGAGCCTCCTTTTTTAATATAAAAATATACCATAAAATCAATTAAAAGTCAATAGCAGCCAAGAAAAAAACCGCTTGATTAAGCAGTTTTTTTGTATAAATTGGCAATTTTTATCAGATGTTTTTTCTTTTATACATCTACCTTGTAAATAGTTGACAATAAATTGTCAACTGTCAACTAAATATTTTTATTAATATTTATTTTTAAAATCTAAAGTGTAAATAGACTTATTCATATCACTTTAAATTCGGCCAAACTAAAACCCGACCTTGTTTTATGGCCGGGTTTTAGTTAAATTTTTAAATTACAGAGCGTCAAGATCGGCTGCCTGACCCTGAATAACTTTTCCTTGTTTTAATTTTGGTATTTTTTGAACATCGATTACATCGGATGTAGCTCCTAATTTTTTCAACGCGGCATTAAACTTTTCTACCCACCCTAAAAACTCTGTTTCTGTTATAGAACCACTAAAATACGCGTTAAATTCAGGCTTTATTACGGTCACCATATTATATTTATAGGCTTCCTCTGCTTGTTCGCCGGCTTTTGTTTTCATCGCTTTAATAAATTGCTCTTTGCCGTCAGAAGTAAAATATTTCGATACAATCAATTCTCCTTTTTCTTGTTCTGCTTTTTTAGAAATACCTTGATTTAAATCAACTTCTTCAGCCGACATTTCTTCGTACACTTTACCTTTTTCGTCAGTAAATTGTTTGTATGTTCCTTGTTGCTTAGATTGCTCTCTTGTTTTGTCTTGAAGCAACCGAAAACGAATTTTTTTCTCAAATAATTCATAGGCTTTATCATATCTTCCTCCATAGACAGACATATTTGCCAGTTCTTTATCTGTAAACACGCCTTCTGCGCTCATTTCTGCTGCCCACCCTTTAAATAATTTTACATTTTCTTGTTGTTTTTTAGTAAATTTTTTATCTACTTGTTCGATCGCAGATGCTTCATTAACCGTAACGCCAAATTCAGGAGTATAATTTCCAACACTTATTATCCCGGCGGCAAGTATAGCCGCTACCACTCTCGTGCATTTATTTTTTGCCATTTCACCAAGTTTTGTCATAAATTCTTTTGAATCATTTTTAATAGACTCTAGCAGATTAGGGTCAATTTCCTTTATTTCTTCTTGAGCGGTTTCCGGGGTTAAACTCTCATAAATTTTTAAAACTTCTTCTGGGTCAATTCCTAATTCTTGTTCAAAATAATCAAGTTGCCCCTCTATTCGCGTAGCTTCTTCCAGCTTTGCTTCTTTTTCTTCTACAGAGAGATCTGAGCTCTCGATTTCTTGATTAAGTTTTTCTAATTTATTGGTGCCTTGTTTTAATTCCTCTCCTGTCGCTAAAGTTTCAAATTTCATAAAGTTGATATTAATGTTATTTTATTAATTATTTTAAACCTCTGAAGCCAAGCTAATCTTTTTTTTCCGGAGTAATACGCCCTTCTTTTTTAGCCTCACTTATTTTTAATCTATTTTCAATATCTTTCCATTCCGGAAGCTTAACGCCAGCTTTCTCAAGATCTTTCTGTAGTTCTTCGTCTGACTTGCTATTAAATTCAATGCAAATATCAGTATCCTTTATTAGGTCTTCTAGTAATTTTTCCGGTGACATTTTGACTAACCTCTCTATTTTTTCAGTATCTTCTGTCATTTTACCTTCTGCTGGCTCATAAGCTATATACTCCCATAAAGTAATCTCATCTCCTAATTCTAAAACATCTTGTTGTTCTTTTGTTAGCATGCCCTGTTGAACTAACTCTGCAATAGTAGTACTTCTAGATAAAATAAACTTTTCTCTGTTGTTATCTGACTCTTTTTTGTTTATGTTTATTTGATCAAGTTTTTCTGTCATATATTTTATATGTTAAAAAAATAATAAATTACTTAGCATCCTCTTTCTCTTTCTCTCTTACCGTTTCCCAGACTTTTTTCTTTATTTCTTTGATGAATTTTGGATTTTCTCGCAGAGTTCTTTTGGCGTTTTCTCTACCGACTCCTAACTTTTCCTCACCGTAGGTATAGGAGTTGCCTGATTTTTTTATTATGTTAAATTCTACTCCTTTATCTAGGACGTCTCCGGAGATTGAGATTCCTTCGTTGTACATGATTTCAAAAACAGTATTTTTAAACGGAGCAGCTACTTTATTTTTTACTACCTTAGCTTTTACTTGGTTGCCGATAATTTGGTCGCCTTTTTTAATTTGGGCGCTTCTTCTAACTTCAATTCTAACCGATGAATAAAACTTTAAAGCCATTCCGCCGGTAGTTGTTTCCGGGTTGCCGAAGAACACACCAATTTTTAAACGGATTTGATTGATAAAAATTAAAACAGTGTTGCTTTTGTTAATTACGCCGGTTAATTTTCGAAGCGCTTGGCTCATTAGCCTGGCTTGAGTTCCCATTTGCCTGTCACCCATTTCTCCTTCAATTTCTGACTTTGGTACAAGCGCGGCAACTGAATCAACCACGATAACGTCAACGGCGTTAGAGCGAACCAACGTTTCGGTAATCTCAAGGGCTTGTTCACCATTATCTGGTTGAGAAATTAACAACTCTTTTACATTCACGCCAATTTTTTTAGCATACTCCGGATCAAGCGCGTGTTCAGCATCCACAAACGCTGCTACGCCCCCTTGTTTTTGCACTTCAGCTACAATATGTTGCGCTAAAGTTGTTTTTCCGGAAGCCTCCGGGCCGTAAATTTCTATAATTCTCCCGCGCGGCACTCCACCTACGCCAAGAGCAATATCAAGAGAAAGACAACCTGTTGAAACAGCCGAAACCTTTGCTTTCTTAGCTTCCCCCAGCTTCATAATAGAACCATCCCCAAACCGTTCTTTAATTTGAGCTACAGCCTCTTCCGCTGCCTTTAATTTTTCCTGCCCCTCATCTTTTTTGTTTTTATCGGTCATAAAATTTTGTTTAAATGATTAATAATTAAATACTTTCCACTACCAGTACCTTTCTATAAACAGTATTTGTCTGGCTATATTTTTTACTGGCTTCTATTTTTATAATATTAACTCCCATTTGTAAGCCAATGGTTTCTGTAAAATCTCCGTTACTTTCTGCTAAAATGCCTTTGTCGTTAATATAAATTTTTGCTTCTTTACAAGAGCTCCCTTTAATAGTTATTGATTTTTCGTTGGTTGTAAAATTATTATTTGGTTCAAAAATTTCCAAGTTTGGCGGATTAAAAATTTCTTGAGCCTCCACGCCTAAATAAGTAAAACACAACAAAAATATTATAGCAATAAAAAGATTTTTTAAAATTTTTGGTGTAACGCTAAATTTCATAGTATATGGTAAAATTAATTTTCTTCTTCGTTATTATTCTCTTTTTCTTCGTCCAAACTTTCCTGCGAAACCAAAACCTCTCTTGATTTGGCTCCGTCGGCCGGACCGATTATCCCGAGTTCTTCCAAGGCCTCAATAAGTCTGGCAGCTTTATTATAGCCGATTCTCATCCTTCTTTGTAGTAGTGATGCTGAGGCTTTTCTGCCCCTAACAACAATTTCTTTGGCCATTTCAATTAACTCTTCATCTTCGCCAAAATCATCGTTTTTCCCTGAAATACTAACCCCTCCTTGGCGTTCAACAACTGTTTCATCGTACTCAACTGAATCGTAATTAAGTTTTATATAGCTGGTAATTTTTTTAATTTCACTTTCAGAGACAAACGCTCCTTGTAATCTTTTTGGTTTTGAGGTCTCAGCAGAAACAAAAAGCATGTCTCCGCGACCTAACAATTTTTCCGCTCCACTACTGTCTAAAATTGTTCGTGAATCTACCAGAGAAGCAACACTAAAAGCAATTCGTGAAGTAATATTAGCTTTAATAAGCCCGGTAATAACATTAACCGATGGACGCTGAGTAGCCAAAATTAAATATATTCCAACCGCTCGTGACATTTGTGCCAAGCGAATAATCAAAGCTTCAATTTCCGGACCGGCTGAGGCCATTAAATCCGCCAACTCATCGATAATTATGATAACACTTGGCATTGTATTGCCGGCGGCTCGGTAAGAAAAAATATCGCGATTTTTTGCATCAGATAAAACTTCAAACCGACGTTCCATCTCAGAGACTGCCCACTTTAGCGCATTAACCGTTTCTTTAACTTTTGTAATGACTGGTGTTAAAAGATAAGGAGTTTTGCCATAAATCGGAAGCTCAACTCTTTTCGGGTCGATCATTATAAACTTCAAATCATCAGGAGAATTTTGATACATTAAACTTAAAATAATAGTGTTAATACAAATTGTTTTTCCTGAACCAGTCGAACCGGCAATTAAAAGATGCGGATTTCTTGTAAGATCGGTCATCCAAGTTTTTCCGGAGACGTCTTTGCCTAAGGTAATCATTAAATCAGACGGTCTGTTTTTGAATTCGTCGGAGGTAATAATATCTTTCAAGCGAACCTTTGCGGCTTGTTTATTCGGCACTTCTACTCCTACTAAAGACTTGCCCGGGATAGGTGCTTCAATTCTTATCGGGTGAGCTGCCAAGGCAAGAGCTAGATCGTTACTTAGTGTAATTATCTGAGACAGCTTAACTCCTTCAGCTGGTCGTAGAGTGTGCTGGGTAACAGTTGGCCCAACGCTTACTTTCCCCATCTCTACTTCTATGTTAAAATTCTCCAAAGTTTTTCTGATAGTCTCCATATTCGCGTTAATGTCTCCGCTAGTTGGCTTGTCTCCGCCGTTATGGAGAAGATCAAGCGGTAGGTCTATTTTCTTTTTCTTAGGTTTATGATTAAATTTAATTTCCTCTTGCTCCCCCTCTAAATCTTCTTCGTTGCCGGATATCTCTGTTTTTACAAAATCAACCTCTTTATCGTTATCGTCCTCTTCAATAAATTCCTCTTCCTCTTCATTTTCGTGCTCTTTACCAAACTTTTTTTGCTGTCTATAGTTGTGGAATTTGTCTTTAGATTGAATTGCAACTTTTAACCCTTTAGAAAAAATTATCTTTAAAATATTAAGCCCGCTCAACAGGTTATCTAGAGAAACGTTAAAAATAAGAAGAATTGATCCAATAAAAGCAGAAACAAATATCACCAAGCTTCCCCAAAACCCTAAAAAGTATCCAGCTGGGTAACCTAAAATAAGACCAATATAACCTCCGCCTTCACCAAAGGACACCTGCTTTAAACTGCCCGTGAAACTTTGATTTAAATCTTGAGTTAAATGAAAAATTCCATAAAAACTTAAAACAAAAAAAACAAGTCCGACATAATGTAAACTTGTTAAAACTTTTTTTCGAGCACTTACAATAAAGTAGGTAACAGCTGAAAGTAAAAAAGGAAAAATAATATAACCAATTCCGAAAAACTGTTTCAAAACCTCTTCCAACCACAAACCAAATCTTCCAGCCAAATGAAATAAACTTAAAAAAGAAAGAACAATAAAAGCAATTAAAACCACAATTATAATCCCTTTTTTCGCCTCACTACTGATTGAAAATTTATCTTTTTTATTATAACTATACTTTTTTCGTTTTCTCATAAACATAAAAACTTAACAATTTTAAAGTTGTCTATAACATTATTATACCAAACCAACAAATAAAGACAAGAGTTTATTTTAAGCAACAAAAAAACCCGGCAATTAAGCCGGGTTTTTTTATATATTTTTTGCTAAACTCTATTTCTTTTTAAACCCTGTTCCTGCGGGGATTAATCTACCGATGATTACGTTTTCTTTTAATCCATCGAGCGGGTCGATTTTTCCGCTGAGTGAAGCTTCGATTAGGATCTTTGAGGTTTCTTGGAAGGAGGCGGCTGATAAAAAGCTTTTTGTGGAAAGAGAGTTTTTTGTTATTCCCAACAATAGCTCCTCTCCTTTAGCTTTTGTTTTGCCTGCTTTTTCCATTTTTTTATTTTCATCTTCAAAATCTCGTCTATCGATAACAGTGCCTGGCAAAAAATTAGTGTCTCCATCGGACGTGATATTCACCTTAGAAAACATTTGTCTGGCGATTACCTCAACATGCTTATCGTTTAATGGCTGACCCTGAGAAGAATAAAGGTATTGAATCTCATTGATAATATATCTTTGAGTTTTAGTTCGGCCTGCTAACGTATGAAGTTGTTGTAAGTTAAGACTTCCTTCTGTTAGTTGCTGACCTTTTTGAACTTTTTCTCCGTTTTTAACCCAGATGTCAAAGCCCTTAGCAACTGAAAACTCTTTTATTTTATTTACTGTTCTAAAAACAGCCACTTTGGTTGAAAGCACTCTGGCTTCACCAAACTCTTTTGCTTTAACTTTAGTGCCGTTGCTTCTTATGAATAAAAGATCTCCTTTTTCAACCTTGTCCCCTTCTTTTACTTTTATTTCAAGTTCACCTTCTTTCTTTGAGTCGTCAATTTTCTTTTTAGTAGCAGTTCTAAAATCATATTTGTCTTCATCTTCGCCGATATATTCCAACTTTAAAACTTTTTGCCCGGGAACATTTTCTAGAACAATTTTTCCAGTCGCATCTTTAATAGTTCTTTCTAATTGCGCTATTTTAACAACCCCATCTTCTTCAGCTAAAACAGCTCTTCTCTTCGGGTTTCTGGCTTCAAAAAGTTCTTCAACTCTTGGCAGACCTTGGGTAATGTCGTCTCCAGCTACACCACCGGTATGAAAGGTTCTCATAGTAAGCTGAGTTCCTGGTTCACCGATTGATTGAGCGGCCACCACCCCAACGGTTGCTCCTTTTTTAACAAGTTTGTTGTACCCCAAATCCCAACCATAGCATTTTTGGCAAACACCTTTTTGTGATTTGCAGGTAAGAACAGAGCGAATTTTTAAATTCTCAAGATCCAGTTCTTTTAACTTATCTCTTTCCGCTTCTGTAATAATCTGACCTTTTTTAAGGACAATTTCTTTTGTTTTAGGATCTTTTACTTCTTCAAACGACACTCTTCCTAAAACTCTGTCGGCTAAGTTGCTGCTTAGTCTTTCGCTATTTTCTTTTGTCAGTTGTATACCTTCCCTTGTTTTACAGTCTTCTTCTTGCACAAACATATCTTGAACAACATCAACTAAACGTCTGGTTAAATAACCGGCATTAGCTGTTCGTAAAGCTGTATCAGACAAACCTTTTCTGGATCCATGAGTAGAAATGAAAAACTCCAGCACATCAAACCCTTCTTTAAAGTTACCCTTTGCCGGAAGTTCAATAATATCTCCGGAAGGACTGCTTACCAAACCTTTCATTCCAATCACCTGAGTTAACTGCCCCCAATGTCCTTTAGCCTTAGAATCAATAATAGAGAAAACAGAGCCTTTAGTATCTAGTGATTCTTTCGCTAAGGCAACGATTTTTTCTTTAGCAAAGGTCCAAGTTTCAATTATTTTGCTGTGACGTTCCGCATCGGTTAAAAGACCGGCATCGTATTGTTGTTTAATTTCTTGAACTTGTTTTTCAGTTACTTCCAATATTCCTTGTCGTTCATCAATAAAAGGCAAGTCTCCCATTCCCCAAGAAAGTCCGGAGATAGTTAAATATTTAAACCCTGTTCTTTTTAAATCATCTACAAATTGCCCGGCTCGTTCCAGTCCATAGTTGCTTAAAATTGATTTAACTAAGCCTTTTAATGAACCAGCGTCCATTTTCTCATTAAGGTACTCCATATCTCTTGGTAATATCTTGTTAAACAAAACTCTACCAATAGTTGTTGTGACTATTTTTTTCCCAATCCTAACTTTAATAAAGTTTTTAAGCTTAATGTTCTTTAAGTCGTAGGCCAAGATTGCCTGATTTTCGTTAGCAAAAACTTTTATTTTTTTATCGTCAACTTTTTCTTGAGAAGAGGAGGTTAAATAATAACATCCCCAAACAATATCTTGACTTGGGCTAACCACCGGGTCGCCTGTTGCCGGTTTTAATAGATTTTTACTTGATTGCATTAACTCTTTGGCTTCTTTTTGGGCTTCCTTTGTTAAAGGAACATGAACAGCCATTTGGTCTCCGTCAAAGTCAGCGTTAAAAGCGCTACAAACCATTGGATGAATTTGGATAGCTTTTCCTTCTATCAGGATTGGTTTAAACGCTTGAATTCCGAGTCTATGCAAGGTTGGAGCACGGTTTAAAAGCACATAAGCATCCGCAATAACTTCTTCTAAAATATCCCAAACTTCCACTCGCCCTTCGTTAATAAAACGAATAGCGCTTCTTACATTATGGATAACTTCATCGCGAATAAGTTTGCTGATCACAAAAGGCTTAAAAAGTTCCAAAGCCATTTTTTTCGGCAAACCGCACTCATTGATCTTTAGATGAGGACCAATCACAATCACGCTTCTGCCTGAGTAATCAACTCTTTTTCCCAAAAGATTTTGTCTAAACCGACCTTGTTTCCCTTTCAAAATATCAGAGATTGATTTTAACATTCTTTTTTGTCCGGTTGAAGATACTACTGTTTTTCCGTGTCTGGCGTTGTTATCGATTAAGGCGTCAACTGCCTCCTGTAACATTCTTTTTTCATTTCTGGAGATAACTTCAGGAGCATTTAATTTTTTAAGTTGTTTTAACCTGTTGTTTCGATTAATAACTCTGCGATACAAATCATTAAGATCAGAGGTGGCAAATCGTCCACCATCAAGAGCTACCATTGGACGCAAGTCAGGCGGAATTACAGGAATAACAGTCATAACTGTCCATTCAGGTCGTACTTCGTTGTGTTTTAAATTTCTCAAAAGCTTTAATCTTTTTACAGCTTTTTCTTTTTTAATTCCTTTGTAGTTTTTTATTTCTTTGGAGACTATTTCTATTTCTTTTTCCGGGTCTATTTTTTCAAGTAATTTTCTGATTGCTTCTGCTCCAATTCCTGCTTCAAAAATATGTCCATACTTTAAAGATAAATCTTGATATTCTGCCTCAGATATAATTTTCAACTCTTTTAAATCTTTTAAGTCTTTTTCTGAAGCGCTAAAGTTTTCCTCTAACTCGCTCATTTCTTCTTCTTTTTCTTTAGCTAAAGCAACAAGTTCTTTTTCCACTTTTTTATTATCAGATTCTTTGACTTCTTTGCTTCTTGCTTGGTATTCCTTATTAATCTTTTTCTTTTTATTTTTAAATTCTTCTTTTAATTCTTCAAGTATGCCTATTTTTAGATCGTGTTGAACACTAATAATAATAAAATTTGCAAAATAAATAACTTTTTCCAAGGACTGAGGAGCTACCCCAAGTAATGTTCCTATTCTGGAAGGTACACTTCTGAGAAACCAAATATGTGTAACCGGAGAGGCTAAATCAATATGCCCCATTCGTTCTCGACGAACAATGGTTCTGGTTACCTCTACTCCACACTTATCACAAACTATGCCTTTATAGCGAATTTTTTTATACTTTCCGCAATAACACTCCCAATCTTTAGAGGGGCCGAAAATCTTTTCGCAAAAAAGACCATCTTTTTCCGGTTTTTGAGTACGATAGTTAATTGTTTCCGGTCGTAAAATCTCTCCATGAGACCACCCTTTTATTACCTCCGGAGAAGCAAGCCGTAGTCTAATAGCGTCAAAATCCATTGACCTAATTAAGTTTTGCATAAAATTAGTATATTATTTTATTTTTTAACTAAATTATTTATTTTCCTTATCTTTGGAAGAACCTTTAATATCTCTTCCTTCTTTTAAAAGCTCAACATCAAGCCCAAGTCCTTTGAACTCTCTGACTAAAACATTAAAAGACTCAGGGATATTTACTTTTTGTATTTCTTCACCTTTAATTATTGACTCGTAAGCTTTGCTTCTACCGGGAACATCGTCTGACTTAATGGTAAGCATCTCCTGTAAGATATGAGCAGCGCCATAGCCTTCAAGCGCCCAAACTTCCATTTCACCAAATCTTTGTCCACCAAACTGAGCTTTACCACCAAGAGGTTGTTGAGTAATAAGCGAGTAAGGACCAATTGAACGTTGGTGAATTTTATCCTCAACCATATGGTTAAGCTTTAACATATATTTATAGCCAACAACTGTTTTGTCATCAAATCTATCGCCTGTTCGGCCGTCATATAAAGTTAATTTTCCATCTTCCGGGTAACCGTATTTTTTAAGTTCAGCTCTAATAATATGTTCCGGGATACCATCAAGCGGAGGAGTAGCTACTTTATAATCACCTGCCTGAGCCGCCAAACCTAAATGAGTTTCAAGTAATTGACCCAAGTTCATACGAGAGATTACTCCCAAAGGCGATAGAATAACATCGATTGGAGTACCGTCTTCAAGGCAAGGCATATCTGCAACCGGTACAATTTTGGAAACAACTCCTTTGTTACCATGACGACCGGACATTTTATCTCCCACCTGAATTTTTCTTAGGTTTGCCACTGAAATTTGGATTGTTTTAATAACACCGGGCTGTAATTTATCTCCGTCTGCGCGAGAGAAAATTTGAATAGCAACAATTTTACCGTGTTCACCGTGTTCTAAAACAAGCGAAGTGTCCCGAACGTCTTTGGCTTTTTCTCCAAAAATTGCTCTAAGCAGTTTTTCTTCGCTGGATAGCTCGGTTTCTCCTTTTGGTGTAATTTTACCAACTAAAATATCTCCGGACTTAACTTCAGCCCCGATTCTTACAACTCCTTCATCGTCTAGGTTTTTTAATTTTTCTTCACCAATATTTGGAATGTCTCTGGTAACAATTTCAGGACCAAGTTTTGTGTCGCGAACATCGATTGAATAGTTATTAATATGAATTGAGCTGTAGAAATCATCTTTTACCAATCTCTCTGAAATAATAATCGCGTCTTCATAGTTATAGCCTTCCCAAGACATAAACGCTACCAAAATATTTCTACCAAGAGCAAGTTCTTTACCTTCAATTGACTGACCGTCTGATAGTGCTTGACCTTTTTTAACGTTTTCTTCAATCTCAACTATTGGATGCTGATTAATACAAGTGGATTGGTTTGATCGTACAAATTTTGATAGATCGTAAACATCCAAATCTCCTTTGCTGTTTAGTATCTCAATTTTATCGGCAGAAACCGCTGACACTTTTCCGCTTTCTTTTGTTCTGACAACATGACCGGAGTCAAGAGCGGCTTTTTCTTCCACACCTGTTCCAACAAAAGGAGCTTGTGGGCTTACTAACGGAACAGCTTGGCGTTGCATGTTAGTTCCCATTAAAGCTCTAACCGCATCGTCGTGCTCTAAAAAAGGGATTAAAGATGTTGCAATAGAAACAATCTGTTTTGGGGAAACATCCATAAAATCAACCTTGGAAACATCGTCAATATCCGGTACCCCGTATTTTCTAACCTCTACTTTGTCTTCTAAAAAATAACCATCTTTGTCAATTTCAGAGGTCGCGGTTGTAATAATCATTTTTTCTTCTTCAAATGCGTCTAGGAAAAGTATTTCATCTGTTACTATTGGTTTTATGGCAATTGTTTTTAAATCTTTTATTTTGCTTAATTCTTTTGCTTTAGCTGAAGTAATTTTTTCATTCTTTTTTAAAACAACTTTAGCTCCTGATTTTATATCTTCTCTAGCGATTTTATCAACGGTTATCTTCGGATCATTTTTTATATCGTGTAAAACTTTTCTATAAGGAGTCTCTAAAAATCCATATTCATTAATATGAGCATAACTTGCCAAATGACCAACCAATCCAATGTTCGGTCCCTCCGGAGTGGCGATTGGACAAATTTTCCCATAGTGAGTTCTATGTACGTCACGAACTTCAAAACCGGCTCTTTCTCTGGTTAATCCGCCCGGCCCCATGGCAGACAGTCTTCTTTTATGTTCAAGCTCTGCTAAAGGATTTGTTTGATCCATAAACTGACAAAGCTGAGAAGACATAAAAAACTCTTTAACAGCAGAGATGAGCGGTCTGGAGTTAATTAAACGAGCCGGAGTCATATTTGTTTCATCAAGCGTACTCATTCGGTCTCTGATAATTCTTTCCATTCTAACAACTCCGATTCTAAATCTGTTTTGAACCAACTCACCGATAGTCCTGATTCTTCTGTTTCCAAGATGATCGATGTCGTCGGCTTCTTTTTGAGATATGTTTAAACTGATAATTTCTTCTACAATGTCAACTAAATTTTGGGGATCAAAAATTCTGTTTTCTTTAGTAATCGGTAGATCTTTATTAAAGCGTCTGTTTAATTTGTATCGTCCTACTTTTCCAAAATCATATCTATCAAAATTAAAAAACATGGCGTTAATTAACGATCTGACATTATCGATACCCGCTAAATCCCCCGGCCTGATTCTTTTATAGACCTCCATTAGACCTTCATCCTCACTTGTGGTAATATCTTTTTTCAAAGTGGCTTCAATATAATTAAAGTCCGGATGAGTTTCTACTTTTTGAAAAAGCTCTTTTATTTCTTCGTCGGTGCTATATCCAAAAGCTCGCAGTAAGGAGGTAACAGCGATTTTTCTTTTCCGGTCAATTTTAACCCAAATAACATTGTTAATATCTGTTTCAATCTCAAGCCAGGCTCCTCTGTTTGGAATAATTTTTGCTCCGTAATAGTTTTTTCCTTTTACATTTTCTGAAGAGAAGAATACTCCTGCACTTCTAATAAGTTGAGAAACAATTGCTCTCTCAATACCATTTATAATAAAAGTCCCTGTTTCAGTCATTAATGGAATATCTCCCAGATAGATTTCCTGTTGGCTAAGTTTTTTGCCGTCTTTTTTAAGTTCAATGTCAACTCTCATCGGAGATTCGAAGGTAACATTTTTTTTGCGACTAGTGAGTTCGTCGAACTTTGGTTCATCAAAGTAATACTTTAAAAAAGAAAGCTCCAGTTTTTGTCCCCCGAAATCTTTAATCGGTGAAATTTCTTCAAAAATTTCTTTTATCCCCTGATCCAAAAACCATTTATATGATTCTTGTTGAACCTCTACCAGATCCGGCAAAGGAATAGCGTCTTTTTTGTTTTTTAGAGTTGATTCATACTTTCTTTTTTTACCTGGAAGATTTGTTTTTTCATCTTCTTGGTAAGCAAAAAAAATACGATCCTTAATTTTTTGTTTAGCCATAAAATTTATAAATTATATTTTAAAAAACACAAAAATGACTCATCTTTCCAAACAGAAAGACGAGTTTTTGAATAAAAACAGTAAATTTAAGTTATTTTTTTCATTACGCTTTTTTTTACCTCCTTGTAATTAAGCGCCCTGCTGTCTCTTGTGACTTGTACAACAGGTATCAAAAAGTTAATTTTATTAAACCACACAATAAAAACCCTGTCAAATTCTTAACCTCTTAAAATTCCATTTTCCATATTATATACTTCTTTAAAGTTTAGTTTTTCCATCATTTCCAACATTATTTTGCTTCGACTCCCTGTTCTGCAGTAAATTAAGTATGTTTTGTCTTTGTTTAGATTTTCCAGTTCAGAAGAAAAATTTGGTGAATAAAAATCAAGATTAATAGAATTGTTTATATTTCCGGCGTGAAACTCCATTGGTGTCCGACAGTCAATAATCACAAAATTTTGGTTATCTTTATTGCTTTCTATTATTTTCTCACTCTCTTCATAGCTGATATTTTTTGTCATAAAACAATATTTTGTGGTTTGTTTGCTGAAAATTTATTAATATTGCTCGCGGTTGTTTCTAAAATTCTTTCTAATGCCTCTTGGCTGTAAAAGCCAATATGCGGAGTAAAAACAACATTTTCTTTGTTTAGTAAAATATGATCTCGAGCTAAATCAGCTAAAATATCGGACTTTTTTGCGTCGTATAATAACTGTTTTTCTTCTTTAATCAGTTCCTCCCCCTCTAAAACATCCAGCCCTGCGCCTGCTAAAATCTTTTTATCAAGCGCTTCAATTAGCGCTTCGGTCTCTATAACATCTCCTCTGGCGGTGTTAATTAGAACAGCTCCTTTTTTAATCAAATTAATATTATTTTTGTTTATAAGGTGATAGGTGTGTTTATTGGATGGCAAATGAAGTGAAATTATATCAGATTTATTTAAAAGTTTTTCTAAAGAAGCATATTTAAACCCTAAAACTTCAGATACTAGTCGATTTTGATTAACATCATAAACAATAACGTTCATTCCAAATCCTTTAGCGATTCTAATTACATGAAGCCCAATACTACCGGCGCCAACCACGCCTAAAGTTTTTCCTTGCAAGTCAAAACCCTTAAGTCCGTCGATAGAATAGTCATGTTGAACAGTTTTAACATAGGCTTTATGAATATTTCGCGATAAAGCCAAGATTAAACCAAAAGTATGCTCAGCCACAGTGTTCTCGCCATAATAAGGAACATTGGACACAGCGATTTTTTTCTTTTTGCTTGTCTTGAGGTCAATATGATCAAATCCGGTTGAACGTGTAGCAATAAATTTTAATTTTGGCAATTTAGAGATAATTTTTTTATCAACCTCAGAATAAATAAAAACAGAAACAACCTCAAAGTTTTTAATTTTATCAACATTTTCCAAACTTAACTCTTCCTTGAAAAACTCAAGTTGATGTCCCTTTAATTTCTTCCTTAAAAAGGGCTTTTCCCACCCTTTAATTTCAAAAAATGCAATTTTCATATACACATACCCACTGTCATCCTGAGCGAGCGGAGCGAGTCGAAGGATCTAGAAGATTTACTTACTAATTTAAGTTAAACCGTAAGCCAAATAGATTCTTCGACTCCACTTCGTTTCGCTCAGAATGACAAAAAGATTATTTTTTTAACTCTTTAAATTTTTTGTTAAACACTTCATATAATAAAGCCCAATAAGTTGAAATAAAATAGAGAAACCAACAATCCAAACGCTGGCTTCATGAAAAAAATCATGAACAATTTTAGGAAAAATTACAGACAAAAATCCAACACTAAGACTGGCGCCGCAAACAGGCGCGCCAATCCCGCAAACCTGAAGAGCCGAAAAACCAAGCACAGTCGCAAGAAAACTTAAAAATGAGCCTTTATAAGTTCGCGCTGAGACAACTTTTTCTTTTATGCTTCTAACTAAACACGTCAAAGTAAGCGCAAAGGTAGTCATAAAAGTAATTGCCAATACATAATAAACCCCATTAAAAACAGTATCCGGAATCAAAAAATAACTACCAATAAAGGTAATCAAAAAAACGCTTTTACAGTAATTACTTTGAAAAACTTTTTTAAAATTCATAAGAAAATACTAAGTTTAAAAAAATTTTATTTAATATCAAATCAAAATCTTTTATTATGATAAGTTTTCTAATTGTCTGTTTTGTCTTGATTGATGAAAAGAACCGTTTTCATCATTTCTTCAAATAACCTATTTTCTGGCCCTTTAACAGCCTCAAACATATAACAACCCAAATCATTTTTATGTAGATAAACACTAGGCTCCAGCATTCCTGTAAGATTATATTTTTTAAATTCTAAATCGTTTATTTTAACATCCCCTTTGTATATATTTTGCGGTAATAATTTGTCGCAACTATCCCCCTTAAAAATATTAAACCTTTCTCCGGGGTGATCTTGAGAAATTGCGAAATTTTTTTCTCTTTCTTCTATTTTATATGTTCCGTCATTTGGATATTTTATACTCACTCCAACCTCCTCATTCCGATAAGTTTTCCAACCAGCTGTTTCGTTTTGATCAATAAATTTAAGAGTTTCTTGCCAGGTTTTATCTTCGCTACCCATTATAGCGTATTGTCCTATATCAAAAAAGACATATCTATCAGAGTAAGTAGAATTTGCCATAAAATATCTTATTCCGTTTGTTTCTGAGTACTGTTTCGGACAATTTTTATTGTTGTTCCACCATGGCAAATCAGAATCAACGACTATTGGAAAAGAAATAATTCCATATTCAAGGCTATTATTTGGCCTGTTTATTTTTTCAAAAAAACATTTTTCGGATGAATAATCTTTCAAAAAATCTTCCTCAATAGATTCTTTTAATGTTTTATTTTTATCTTTATTAAAAATTTCTACTGACTGATCACCACAAACTATTACTTTATTGTTTTCTTTTTTTATTTCACATTTTTTTTCGTAGCTAAATTTTACCCCTAGCTCTTTGTCTTCGTACACAGCCCATTTATCTTCTTTGATAAAATTAATAGTTTTAATAATTTCCCTGGCGATATCTTCGTCTGTTCTAAAGTCAAAACTATAGTAATAATCATCTATAATCCAAGCAATAGTAGTCGGAGATAACACTCCACAAATAGAGTACTCTATAGACTCGCTTGAAGCTTTCTTGAATATAATTTTTTTTCTGTCTCCTCTTTTAACACAGCCCGGATTATTATTCTCTGCCTTACTTAAATAGTTTTCTAGTTCATCTAAAGAAAAATATTTATTGTCCTTGGTTAAGGTTATACCGCAAAATTCTCCTTCAGCAGAATTTTTTCCAAGATACTCTGGGTTGCATACTGCTATTTCGTTTATGCTTTTTTTTAATGTCCAATTTTGCGGATAATTAAATTCTATACCCAATTTTTCGTTACGATAAGTTTTCCAGTCAGATGTATTAATCTCTGATTTTTTCTTTTGCTCTTTTTTCGGTTCGCACCAAGATAGACTTGATTCGCACCCCATCCCATTGCATTTAAAGTCTAGTTGGCATTTACCATTAATACATTCTTTATAACTATTCTCTTTCATAAGTTTCAAAGACGACAAACAACAACTTTGCCCCGCGCATTTTTCCTCCAGTAAGTCATAGTAATCTTTTTCAACCTGATCCTTCGACTCTTGCACTGTTTGATAATTATTTTTTTCAGATATTTTACTTAAATAAAAATAACCAGCCACAACTAACCCAATAATAATTATCAAAAACAAAATTACCCCAACAATTAAATGCCGCTTTTTATTTTTTGTTCTTGATTTTTCTTTTTTTAAAACTTCTTGAACTCTTTGATTAAAATCATCGTAACCCTGTTGATCGTTTTTGTTATTAAACATAAGAAAACTTTTTTAAATATTTTATTTTTTTACATAATATCATAAAAAAACCGTTTAAACAACAAAAAATAAAAGTTGTAAAAAAATGCGACCGCACATTTTTACAACTTTTTTAAAGATAGACCGAATACATAAAATGTCTTTAATTGACTTATAAACTTACAAATCAAATCTTTTCTTAAAAAGTAAGTCATTGCTTATTTTGTCAACTACCATCAAAACTACAAATTTGGCAATTTCCAGGCGCTTGATAATATTTTGGATTTCTTCAAAATTGTCATATGGGCTTATCCAGACGCTGTTTTGGCATTTTTCAAACCCAAGGTCTATTAAAATATTTCGCAAATAATTACGCAACTCTTTTTTCTTTTCTGGAATATCAAAAATAACAATTCTCCATTTCTTATCCCATTTTTCATTTTCTTTTTTTATTTTACCTTTGGCTATTAATAATTTTTTCAAGCCTTTTAAAGTAAACCCTTTTTTATTAATATATTTAAACCTTTTCAAGTGATAAATTTGAGCATAAATTCTTTTCTGCTCTTTTTTGTCTTCAATTCTTCTCCTTTTTTCGTTATAATAATCATCATACCAAGCCCCACTTCTATTGATATTAACCTTAAGGATTCGTTCTAAATTATCAGCTAAATCCGTAATTAGTTCTTCAAGGTCAATTTTAACAGGCATATTTGTGGCTTATTATAAAGTTGTAAAAATGTGCGGTCGCATTTTTTTACAACTTTACGATTATAATTATGATACAATAAACCGAAATAACGGTCTTAAATATGAATAAGTTTATTTACATTGTATTTATTATAGTATAGTTTTATAGATATGACAAAAACTGAAATTATAAAAATTAATTTGCAGAATCCGGAGAAGGATAAAATTAAAAAAATCGCCAAAGTTATTAAAGTTGGTGGGGTTGTTGTTTTTCCGACCGACACTGTTTATGGATTGGGTGGTGATGCTTTGAATAAAAAAACAATTAAAAAAATCTTTCAAATTAAAAAAAGAGCGTTAAATAAACCGCTCCTTATTAATATCGCTAGAAAAAAGGATTTAAAAAAATATGTAAAAAAAATTCCAAGTACTGCCAAGCCTTTAATAAAAAACTTTTGGCCCGGACCACTCACAATAATATTTGAAAAATCAGAAATTATCCCAAACGAACTAACCAATAATTCCCCCTACATCGGTATCAGAATTCCAAACAATAAAATTACTTTAAAATTAATAAAAGAAATTAATTCCCCTCTTATCTCAACAAGCGCTAATGTCTCCGGCAAGGCAACTCTAAATAATATAGAAGATATTATAAAAACCTTCAAAGATAGCGTTGATATTATAATAGACGGAGGCAATACAACTACAAATAAAGGCTCCACAATAATAGATCTAACAAAAGAAAAACCCCTTATCCTAAGAAAAGGGGCAATAACAGACACAAAACTAATAGATTGTCTTGTTTAAATTAAATAATTAAATTATTTTTCAAAGTAATCTTCAATTACTTTTTCAGCTAAAAGTTTAAAGCGATCAAGCCCTGCTATAGCCTGTGGTTCATCCCGGTCAATGCGTCGCTCAGGAAATCCGATGTCTATATCTCCTGCCTTTTTGTCTATTCCCTGATCCTTTCTCCATTGCAAAAGCGCCCTGGTTGGATCCACTCCTTTATAATAAACAATTTTTGAAGGTTTTTTTGTTGGATTTTTCGCAAAATGTTCCTCCCAAAATTCTTTAGAATTTATCGTATCCTGCGCTTCTAAAAATAAAATACTTTTATCTTCCAATGCTTTATCTATACTTAAATCAACTGAATGACCTGGATACTTTATTCCTTTTTCTTCACTCTTTTTCTCTTGAGAAAAATATTGTGAATTATCAAGAATAGCGGATTGTAGTCGTTGATCAGATATGCCAAATTCTTGTTTTAATAGCTGACGAAACGGTTCCAATTTTTTTAATTTTAATGATGCCATGGCTTGCGCATCACCACCATATCGAGTAAGTTCCCAAAATACTTTCGAAAGTTGTTTTTCAAAATTATAAAAATCCGGTGAATCTACTACATGTCTAATTGCGTCTTGATAGTCAGAATTTTCAATCGGGTTGTTATTTTTATCAAGCTTATATCGCGACCCGGTTTTTTTGTCCACTTTTGCTTCTTCGGGAATAAAAATAATTCCGGCGTTTAAATCCATACCCCTTTCTTCATTTGCCCAAACCCATTGATCATTCCAATAATCACCACGACTCATCTCGTCTCCTAATTGACCGCTAAAATAATATTGTGAGGCAACATGGGCAGAAGGATAAGTAATAAAAATCTCATTCCCCTTTTCAGATCCATAATATGTATCAGCGACTTCTTCTGTGGCAAAATGGATAGCCGCCCTGTCTACATAAGTTCCAGGCTCTCCCTGTCTTCCAAACCCACCTTCTGTAGTTATGAAAGCAAGAGATTCTAAGGCTTCTTCTTTGTTTTTAAACATGTTAAGCTCAAGAAATTTTACAAGAGCTTGTTCCTTTTCGTTTTCAATTAGATAAACACCAAGAGGTGAACGCAATCTTCCGTCTTCAACCATTTTCATAAAACCGCCAAAGTAAGCGCCCTTACCTGCGGTATGATGCATATGTCCAACATGATCACGAATCCCCTGTCTTGTAACGTGGGTAACCATTTCGCGTGGAAATCTTTTAAGTAAAAGCGTGTAATCTTCAAGCGACAGCGAAGCTAAATTTTCCTCAGAAAAATATTTTATAATATCTTCTTTTGAATACTCGCTCCTTGCCCACTTTTCTTCTTGTTCTTTATAAAAATTATCCAGCATTGCCCTGACACCCTCTATTCCCGATGGCGTTTCTTGTGATTTCAACTTTTCAGAAACTGTCTGTAATTCAGTAATCCCTTTATCTTGCTGTTGTTTTAATTTCTCGTACGTTCGCTGTCCAACGACGGCATCGGCTCGAACCTTTTTTAACTTAAAATAATTTAACAGCTCCTTAAATCCTGAATTGGAAAGCTCGGTAATTTCGCTTTCCAATTTGCGGATAGCTTCCAGTTTTTTATCCAAAGATTTTTCGCGTTCACCGGTAGTTTCTTGCAATTCAGAGCGTCTTTCCGTTTGAGCCCTTTTTTCGGTAAAGTGTTCTGCTCGCTTAGCCCTAATTGTCTGAGCAGTCTGTTGTCGTTCTTCCGGCGATTTTTCTTTAGAAAAGTCTCTTATAAATTTTGGTGTTTTATCCATAGGTTTTGCCTAATTAATTCTGTTTATATTATATCTTAAAAAATTATATTAATAAAGTAAAAAGGGAAGAGTATTATTCTTCCCTTAGGGTTATTTGCTATCCATGGGCGGCAATAAGCACTTTATTGTTCCGGCCATCATCATAAAATACCTTACGAGTTTTATGAACAACCGAATGAAAAACAACTAAATACGCCCATACGGCCATTGGACCGGTAAGTACAACCTCTTCAATGTTAATATCCATTGTGGCGATATTTCTGCCTACAATATTAACTGCTTCTTCCACCGGAGTAATTAGATTTAACCGTCCAGCCACTTCGGTAATCTCGCAACCATTATATAGGTTAGTGTTTGTGAGACCGAGATTAATAGTCTTAACAACCATTTTGTCACCTCTTTATTATTTATTTTACGCTGACTATTTACCAAGGAGCAACGATATCTCCTTTTTCAATACAACGAAAAAACTATCTCCGCCATTTTCTCGCTACATCGTCAAGTTTACTCTGGAAATAGGCATCAGAGTGTTCGTGTCCGGTCATATCGGACACTTTGTCCTCTCTAATTGAAGCGTAATCCCCAACAGGAAGTTTGGACCCTACATTTTTTCTAGCTATCATGCAACTACCCATCCCATTGGTATACCGCATGTACTCAACGGTAAAAGAGGTTTTTATAGTCTCAAAATTAACCCTGACTTTGATACTATTAATTTTGTTTATGTTCGCAAACTCGAACACAAACATTGCGATAGGCTTGAACTGGTGTAACATGCACCAACTATTATGGGCGTTAAAATTATTCTCTTCCCTCCATGGGAGGGTAGTTAAAAACTCCCTTAATTCTTTTTCCATTTGTTCCTCCTCTCCGATATTTTATTCCCTCGGCAGCGGGGTTTTGGGTTTTTAAAGAACTTTTACTTCCTCTAAGTCTACTTCACCGATTGAAATAAACTTGGAAAAAGTGGGAATTTTTGAACTTATGGTATTCCCAAACCATATTGTAAACGCTAACGTGGTTTACTTGTAATAATTTTGACTTGAAATTATCACACCGTCGCTGTTTTCGCATAAAGCGGATTAGAATCGGTTTACTCATTCCCGATTCAGCGATGCTTGTTTATTTATATAGCGTAGCTGTACGGATTTCTCCTGCAAGCTCTGCGCTTGACGACAAGAAGTCTAGCCTCTTTTTCTCTTTCGAGAATAAGGATAATCTTCATCCTGAGAATAAAAATCATCCCTGTCGTCGTTCTCTATCAGATTGCTATGTCTGCAATCTTTGCAGACATGCTTGTAGTGTATCTTTGTACGATACATGCAATCCCGAAGAGGGAATTGGCAATGGTCCTTTTTCCAAGTCATAACCACCTCCAAAGAGTTAACGCACTCTAAAATATCTCTTTATTCCCAAAATTTTAACCCGCGTCACCAAGTTTTATATTTGGTATTCAGAAACATCCTTTCGCGCCGACGTTTCATCAAGGTACAGCCGGAACCCGTTTTTGTTGAAGCGGGTGAAAACAAAAATTGCTTCCACCCGTAAATAACCTAGCTCTTACTTTTTATCAATAAGAGCTTCAAGAATTTTGCCCCAGTCTTTACCGTACTCAGCAAAATCCGTACCAGTCCCATCGCATCTCCAGCACTTATATTTTTCATCATCGCGTTTTATGCTGCCAGCCCCGCTACAGCCTGAACACTCACGCTCAGTGCCGTTTATGCCAACTGTTGAAATACAGTTGGTAAATATAGCTTTTGCTCCATCAATTTGAAATTGATGATAATTCAAATTATCAAGCATGGCTGAGGTTGGATGGTGATGATGATTCATGTCTGTAGCAACGGCTACAAATTTAGCACCGCTCTTTGCGGCCTCTAACGCGAGCGCCCATCCTACGGGCATTACCTTGCCAACATGCCTCAAGCCTTCACCACCTTGCGCCATTTTTCCTGCCGGCATAAGAAGATCGCACAGGACTGCGTCCCAAAAAGGGTCTGTTTCATTTTTGTTTAAGCCTGGCCAATTCGTGCCGTCAATCTCATGCTCCTCAGCCCTCCTTAGAAGCTCTTTTTCATAACCTCTTTTGCTTAAGAGATTATAAGCTTCGTCATGAGATGAACATGTTGTTAGCGCATGTTCGCCACCCAAAGTCTGCTCTGCCGCCTTAAGGTGCCTCTCGTTGTCATCAATTACTAAAATATTCATAACATTTCTCCAGCCCCTGAAATACCCCGAGGCACGGGTTAGCCACGATATGCAGCTTTTTTTGAATTGGCAGTGTCGGCTTGCCAGGCCCCCGGGAGCTGCCCCTGAGTATTACAAGTCCGGTTTAAAGTCATGGACGTGGACTGATCTGCAAACCCTATACCGGCTCAGGATCCGGATGTAACCAAATGTCACATTGATCGCAAATGTCATAACCTTCAGCTACTTGGTTGTGACATCCTTTGCTGGCGCAGATTACCGGAGTGATTGTTGCCAAAAACTCCGGATGTGCTTGTTGTTTTAGCACCGCCAATCGGCGACGCCTCCTCATGTTATTATCCTTATCGGACATGGCAACACCTCATTATTTAGTTTTAAAGAACTTCCTCTAAGTCTACTTCACCGATTGAAATAAACTTGGAAAAAGTGGGGAATGTTTATTGAGCCTCCCCCTTAGTTAAATAGTTTTTGTAATGAACATCTAATCTTTATTATTCTTACAATATCACAAAGCAAATAAACTGTCAGTAAAAATGTAAAAAATGTAAATTTTTATTAAAATTTATTTTATTACCTCGTTTTTTTAGCTTAAATATTGACAAAATTGATATATATAGTATAATATAAAAAATGACCCTTCTGTCGACAAAATTAAAAAATACTAAATAATTAACAAAAAAATTTATGCTATTAAAAACATTACAAAAAATCGGGCTTAATGAAAAAGAGGCCAAGGTTTATTTGGCCTCCCTGGAATTGGGCGAAACAAACATACAAAGGATCTCCAAAAAATCAGGGGTAAAAAGAACAACTGTTTACGATATATTGGAATCGTTAAAAAAAAGAGGGCTAATCAGCACCTTTAAAAAAAATAAAAAAATCTTTTACTATGCGGAATCGCCAAAATCCCTAGACAAAGACCTTGATGAAAAAAAAGAATTATTAAAACAGGCCATGTCGGAGCTAATGTCAATTTCCAATCTCATAGATAAAAAGCCGAAGATTAGATACTTTGAACATGTCGAGGGAATAAAAGAAGTTTATTTGGACACATTAAACTATCCGGAACAAGAAATGGTTTCATGGATCGCTGAAGAAGCTTTTTATAATTTTGATGTTGATTTTTTAAATAGCTATTATCATCCCAAAAGATTAAAGAAAAAAATTTGGACAAGAGAAATCGCCTCTGATGATCCGGAAACTCAAAAATATAAAAGAGATGATGAAAAAAGCCTAAGAAACACAAAACTATTATCAGCAGAAGACTTCCCTTTGGATGTAAGTATAAACCTGTACGGAAAAAATAAAATCGGCATTATGTCGTTTGACGAAGAAATAGGCATAATAATAGAAAGTGAAAAAATTTATGTTACATTGAAAAGTATGTTTGAATTTGCTTGGGGTAAATTATAAATTTTCGAAATAAAAAACAAATAAAAGATTTTTATAAAAGAAAAAGCGGTTAGGAGAGTTCTAACCGCTTATTTTATTTAGGTTAATTTAAATTAATGAGCATACTTTGGTTCCGGAGGATTTTGTTTTCCGCACTTGGTGCAAATTTCAACTATTAAACCCTCGGTTCTTTTGATTGGTGCTTTGCAACACCGACTTTTTTCAATTATAAGCCCTCCAACTTGATGATACGGATTTGGCCCTGGACAAATATTTTTAAGTATTTTGCTTAAACATTTTTTACAAATACATGCCCTAATTTCGTCTTCCTCTAAATCATTTTTGCATTGGCTACACATCCATCTTATCGACATTTTACTTCTCCCTAATTTTATTTATTTTTTTTAATTTTACACCCCTGACAAATTTATTTTTTTAGTTTTTTTATGTTAACATCTTGCAAAATTTTTGTAAAATAAATTAGTGGAATTTTTTATTTTAAGTAAAAAAAAGAGGACGACTAGGTGTCGTCCTTTGGGTTTGGGGTTATTGTTTAACGCAACTTAAAATGTTGCGTTCTTACTTTTTTGATCTCCATTTCCGGGTCGCAATTTATACATGCCCCGAGGAAAATTAACCGACCCTTTAAATGATTGCCGGAAAGCAAGGATTTGGCCGCCCTATGAATATTAGTGACCTTTTCGTACTCTTGTAAAAAATGCGTTGTCCCGCACTGGTCACAGATTACCCTACCCTGTTTTTTTACTTTTTTAACACATGAGGCACAAAGCCCCTCCCTTCTGTTGATTTCTAGAAAACATACCATACATTCGTACGTTTTCCTTTTTACCGATATCGGTAATTGAAACAACTTTCCCATGAAAATACCTCCTATTTATTTAACTGTTTAAATTCTAGTGGTACTTTAGTAATTTCATTTTGCTCTTTTAACATTTTATCTCGTTCTACTTGGTCTCCTTTTATTTTGTCTACAATTTTATCTGCTATTGTTTTTATATATTTTAAATATTCTTCTTTTTCAAATTTAGAATCAGGTATCTCTCTTATTATGAGATCTGCCGCATAAGTATCCTTATTTTTATTCAAGGTGGCGTCCATTGTAATTATAGTATCACCATACTGGATAAAACCGTCTACTTTATGACAATAGTCAAGCGGTGTATGTAAGGATGAGTAAAATTTCACCTCACCATACTCATCATCTTCTAGCATTTTTTCTTTAGATAAGAAGTCAACTACTGTGGCATGAATATCGTTAGCTATAGCTGACTCCGGATCGGTCGGATCTCCAACCTGTACCTCTTTAGCGAATTTTAAAGACTCATCGTAAGATAAATAACCATCATTTTCTTCCGCCTTTTTATATAAGTCCCTAAATACTTTGCTTTTAGGATTTTCTCTAGTTAGACCAAAAACATACTCCTCGAATTGTCTACCGGTCCAGCCTGACCCTTGGTTTGGATTGTACATATTTTTTACAGATTAATAATAATAGCTTAGTTTCTAATTTTTGTCAAGGCAGACACTTAGCGCAGAACGATTTAAATAAATGTGTGCTTAAATATCTATCGCCTCGGTCGGGTAATATTGTTATAATATTGCCTGATTTTATTTTTTTAGCAATTTTTAGAGCGCCAACCACTGCTGCTCCGGAAGACATTCCAACGAACAAGCCTTCTTTTTGGGCGAGTTGCTTTGTTACTCTAAAAGCTTCTTCGTCTTTGACTGTAATTTTATCGTCCAGCATACCAAGATTGTAAATCCCCGGAACAATTGACTCTTCCATATTCTTTAGTCCTTGAATTGTATGATTTTTAGTTGGCTCTATCCCGATAATTTTAATTTTCTTATTTTGCTTTTTTAAATATTTCCCTGTTCCCATAATAGTTCCAGTTGTGCCAAGCCCGGCTACAAAATAATCTATCTTGCCTTTGGTTTGTTTAAAAATTTCCGGCCCGGTTGTTTTGTAGTGAGCTAAAATATTCGCCTGACTTTCAAACTGATTAGGCATATAATATTTTTGTGGGTTTTTCTTTAAAATTTCATGCGCTTTTTTAATTGAACCATCGGTTCTAAATTTTCCGGGAGTAAGCACGGCTTCAGCTCCAAACGCCTCCAGAGTTCTTCGTCTTTCTATACTAACACACTCAGGCATTATCAGCTTTACCTTATAGCCCTTAGCCGCTCCAATCATAGCCAGTGAAATTCCGGTGTTCCCCGAAGTTGGCTCAAGAATAATTTTTCCTTTTTTAAGTTCACCGGATTTTTCCGCTGCTTCAATCATAAAAAGAGCTGTTCGATCTTTAATCGACCCGCCCGGGTTAGCGCCCTCAAATTTGGCAAATATTTTAACCTTGGAATTTTTATTTATATTTTTAAGCTCTATCAAAGGTGTATTACCAATTGAGCTTAGCAAAGTATAGTTTTTCATAATTTATTCCATGAACAAAAACAGCATCATCACTCCTATTCCTAAGATAAATGAAACAAGTTGGATAAAGGATTTTTTAACGCCCATTTCTTTATTTAATTCGGGGATTAAGTCTGAGCCGGCGATATAAATAAATCCACCGGCAGCGAAGGGAACTAGAAATAAAGTAATATTTTCTACAAAAGAAGCGAGTATCAAAGCAACGATTACTCCAAAAATAGCTGTTAAAGCTGTTAAAAAATTAAAAAGCAAAGCTTTTCCCTTTGAGAATCCCCCGTGTAAAAGTACTCCGAAGTCACCTATTTCTTGAGGGATTTCGTGCAGAGCAACCGCTATTGTTGTGGCTATCCCCGCTGGGATACTCATCATAAAGCTTGCTCCAATAATAAGCCCGTCTATAAAATTATGCACCGCGTCTCCGAATAAATTCATAAAAGCAAACGGATGCGGATGATCATCGCTGGTTGGAATATGACAATGACGCCAATGAATAAATTTTTCTATAATAAAGAAAAAAATTAATCCAGAGAGAACAGCTAGCGAAATATTCATTCCAAAGCCATGTTCCTCAACAATCTCCGGCAATAAATGCAAAAAGGCTCCACCGAAAAGAGACCCGGCAGAGAAACTAACCAAATAAAGTAAAATCTTTTTTAAATTTTCTATCCTAAGCGAAAGCGTAAAAAGTCCAACAAAAGAAATTAAGCTCACAATAAATACGCTCACTAGAGAATAAATCCAAACTTGTAACATATAACAATATACTTACACAAATAATTTATTTTGTACAGAATTGATTATGATCTTTTTTGTAAAGTAGGTTTTGGAGATTGTTGTACGCTCCTATTTTTTAATAAACAAAATTTCTTAAAATAAATGACCTTTAAAATTTCTGTTTTTCCCATAGTTTGTAAAACTTTCCTTTTCGCGCAATAAGCTCATCAAAAGTACCTACCTCTAAAACTTCGCCCTTATCCATAACTACAATCCTATCCATTTCTTTGATGGTTGAAAGGCGATGGGCGACTACAATGACTGTAATATCTTGAAAAAAAGTATGCAGTGTTTCTTGAATTTTTTTCTCTGATTCAATATCTAAATGTGAAGTTGCTTCGTCAAGCAATAAAATTTCCGGTTCTCTGTAGATTGCCCTAGCAATTCCTACTCGTTGTTTTTCGCCACCGGAAAGTTTAATTCCCTTCTCGCCAACTAAAGATTTAACACCTTTTGGAAGTTTATAAGAAAAATCTTTTACATGAGCAATATCTAATGCTTTTTGTAAAAGTTTTTGATTTTTTCCTGTTTGTGAAAGGGTGATATTTTCTTCCAACGAAAGGTTAAAAAGCTCTGTTTCTTGTGGAACAACCGCGACTTTTTCCATATAAGATGATCTTTTAATATCATGAAGCGAATTTTTGTCGAACATGATACTTCCTCCATAGTCATCGTACAATTTTAAAATTAATTTAAAAAGTGTTGATTTGCCGGTACCGGAAATTCCTACAATGCCGATTTTTTCTCCTTTTTTAATTTCTAAAGAAAAATTTTTCAGTACTTTTTGTCCGCGATATGAAAAATTAATATTTTTAAGTGTTAATTTTTGCCAGTCTGGATTAAATAGTTTTGTTCCGGATTTTTCAACGGTTGGTTTTGTTCTTAAAATTTCTTTCATGCGAAACATAGCGATTTTGGCTGTCACAAACTCATTGTAGGTTGCGGCAAATTCGTAGGCTGATGCTTCTATTTTCCCAAAATACAAAATTACCATTGCTAAAATACCAACTTCTAGGTTTCCTTGAAAAATTTGCCATAGTGTAAAGACAACAAGAACAATACGAAAAAACTCTTGATAAAGATTTAAAGATCCTTCTCGAATTCGAAAGTAAAAAATTCGTTTTTTTATTTTTTCTGATAATCGCTGACTTATTTTTACTAAGAATGGATAAATTTTTTCGCCAATTCTAAGAGACTTTACTATGGATATGTTATTAATAGACTCAAAAGAGATCCCGCTAAAATTTTCCCATTCTAAATTGCAAATATGCGCCTGATCAACCGCTTTTTTTGTAAGATGATAAGAAAGAAGATAATAAGTAATAAAAAAGAGAATAAGCAGAACCGCAAAGAAAATGTTAAAAAAAGCAAGAATAATAACAATAGCGATCAAATTTATAGTCGATTTAACAGCTGTGTTGATATACATTCTAATAATACGCTTCAAACTTTCTCCGCCTTGTAAAATTTTTTGCATTTTATTACCGGTATTTTCTTTTTCATGCCAATCCATGTTGAGACTATAGAGATACCTGGTAGTATTTTTCCGAGCATCTATACCAATGTTTTCAGCTATTTGATAGATGTAATACTTACAAAGTTCATGAGTTATAAAATAATACAAGGCCACTACGGCAGTAGCACCAAGCAATTGCCAAACATAAAGAGTACTGTCCCCGCTTTGATAATTAGAAACAAAAGTAATAATTTCAGATAACACCCAGACAGGGAAAAGCCAAACAAGATCACTAGTTATTCTAATTATTGAACCAAGAAAAAACTTAGCTTTATACGGTTTTATAAAGCTCCAAACATCTTTTATAAGTTCGATGTTGGTATAATTTATGTGTTTTTTTAGATTTTTTTTAATCATATTTTTATTTTTTTAATAAATCCCAAATTAAATAAAACATAGACCTTTGACTTTGGGCAAGCTCCTTGCTTTCAATAACTATTGCCATCATTTCTTTTTTAAAAGAAAACATAGCGATTTTGTCACCCCAAATCATTATTAAACTGTGATGATCATAGCTCTTTGGAGAAATCTTTACTTCTCTCAATTCTTGTCGCCCGATTTTCTTTCTTTCTTGCGCTTTTAGCGAATCTTTTAAAATCGTTTTTACAGGTATTTTTTTCTTAATTCTATTCTTTAAAAAATTCGGCCAGTAATTGCCTAAATTTGCAAAATGGTCTTCAGCCGAGCTAAAGCCCAAAATTTCTTTGGCTTCATTTAAAACTTGTGCTAAAACAATTTTCATACCATCTGTTCCCTCGTAGAAATAGATTCCGGGCTTAGTTTTGCTGACATTATCTATTGATGCTAGCTTAGGCAAAATTTGCTCTAAAAGATTTTCTCTTTGTTTAATAATTATTTTTAACTCTTTCGGATTTACTGCTAAAAATCTTTTCTTCTTGCCCTCTGAAGCGGTTTTTATAATACCTTCTTTAATCATCTCGTCAATAACGTCATAAATAGTAGTACGCTTAACTTCGGATTTACGCGCTATTTCTTTAATGGAAGTTTTGCCCAATTCTAAACAGGCTAAATATATTTTAGCCTGTTTTTCATTTAAACCAACTTGTTGTAAAGCAGAAACAAGCATTCTCACTGTATTAAAAGTCGACATTCTCGACTACATTTATATTATAGCATAATATGATATTTTGTCAATGCTTAAGCAATATTTTACAATATTTAACAAAATATCATAATTTTATGTCGAAATACTTGACAAAATAATAAAGGTATGTTATACTGATTCATCAAGCTAAAAATAGTTTGAAGTTCATTGACAAACACTCACCTGCGAAAGGCCGCTCTCCTATTGTTGTCAGGGAGGCAGAAGTCGGAGCTACACTGCGTAAATGAGTTAAATTTTATGACAGTAAACCAAGGAAAGGAAAAAATGAAAAACAAAGGATTAAAAAGAGATCAAGAAATAAGAGAGACCGGAGTACTATTCAAAATTATTAATGTTATTAATGGTATGTTGCAAACAAAAAACGATCATCTCAGTAAATATATTCTGGTTATTATGTATTTTATGTCACATGACAAATATACAACAGCCAGGAGTATTGCAAATTGTTTGGTCGAATTGTCAACATTGACCAAACTGCCAATGCCAAAAGTAATGATTGAGGCTGAAATTATTTACGAAACCTCAATTAAAAAAGCAGAGAATCGCATCCTGAGAAAAGTTATGAAAATACTTGGCGATTACAAGCGAAAAAATCAGCTTACTGAACAAGTGTCATTTATGGGACGTCCTGACGAAATGGAGTCAAAAATTTGTAATGCTTTTGGTGAGGTGTTGGGTTATGACAACATCCCCATCGGAACCAATGTTGCATGGAGATTGACTGAGAAAGGCAGAAAAAAAGCTGAAAAAATAATCATAAGGTATTATTACACTTAAACAAAAAAGGAGAAAACAATGAAAATAGAGGAATTTTTCCAAATTGCTGAGAACGAAGGCGTTGTCGATATCGAGGATACAACTATCGTTGGTGACATCAAGCTGGAAGGCAAGGTATTTAGAAAAGGAATTAAGTTATTAGAGGGCAATGAGCTTGAAGGCGAAATCGTGATGCGCGAATGCAAATTTCTTGATGATGTTAATTTGGAAGGCGGTATTTTTTATAATAACGTAAAAATTTCGGGTTGCGCTTTTTTCGGCGATCTTTTGATTGGCTTTCTTAGTAAAAAACTATTGATTCAAAAAACAGAGCTACAAGGCGGGATATCATTTGTTGGTTCTTCTGACGAACAAAACTCCGGAATTTTTCTTTTCGATAATGGCATTCTTGGAAATATTGATTTTTCCGGTCACGACATAGGGCTCGCAGTAAGAATTATAAGATGCCAATGTCATGGAAGCCTTATATTGGGTGATGCAAAATTTGAGCAAGATCTTTCAATCCTTGAGTCTAAAATTAAAAATGTTATAACCTTTCAACATTATGATATTGGGTCGGGTTGCGAAATTATGGGCAATGTTTTCACCGACGATCCGGAAATAGCACAACTGTTGGCACTGTCCAAGGTTGGTGTTTATACGAACCTGCAAAAAAAGGAGAAATAAAATGAAAATAACATCGGAAATGATACCGAAAAATGCGGTGGTCATGGGGAAAATGCTGGCTATAGAAGCGTATGACGAAGGAAAAGATCCTTCTGAAATATTGCTGAAAGCTCACCGTTTCGTGCAACAAAGTGAAGAATGTTGCTGCAATTCGGCAATTTCTATTGCTGAATTCGCGCTCTGCGTAGAGTGCGAAAATGTGGCTGAGCATATAAAAAACTTCACGTACTGCAAAAAATCGCCACAGTGGAGTGAGCGCAAGCCTGTGTCAGCGTTCAGAATCGACCCACCGTTTGACAGCTATACGCTCGTAATAAAGCGACCCTTTAACGAAGAAGGCCGACAACGAGAGTTGGCTTCTGTTCGAGAGGACATAGATGAGCTTAAGGCGAAAGGAGAGATCGCTGCCAACTGGGGTGGCGTTATGATTACTGGTGATTAAGGAGGTAAAAAACACCAAGCCGTTGTCTGTTATTTAAGACAACGGCTTTTTTCTTTTAGAGAAAATTTTTTACAAGTTTGTTAGGGAGCTTTTTAATTTTTTTGAAAAACTATATTCCACTGCCCTTGTTCTTTTTTATTAGGAGTTAAATCAATAGGTTCTTGGATAATTTTCAGTCCATTCTTTTTTCCAAGACAAAACAATTCTTTTGCGGTGAAAAAATGCGCCTTATTACCTTCTGGTGTTCTGTAAGTTGCGCCGCGGTCATTCTTAACTAACTTGTTAACAGCAGGGACTTTGGCTGTAGTTGATTTAACGCGCAAAAAGAACAGCCCTTTCTTTTTCAATACTCTATTTGTCTCAGAAAAACAAAGTTCAGCCCCTTTCCAATCATTAAATTGAAACACTTGAATACTGACAACAGAGTCAAAATATTGATTAACGAAGGGTAAATCATGGGCATCACCTAAAACTAAATTTGCGTGCAATTTGCGAGCTTTCAATTTTTTGTTTGCAGTTTCTATGCCTGTTTTTGTCAGCTCTAAGCCGACAACATTAAAACCAGCCTGAGCAAGCTGCAACATATGCCTGCCCTCGCCACTGCCAATATCAAGTATTTTAGGTCCAAGTTTTGTTTTATATTTTTTCAAAAAATCCTCAAATACAAAATCCCTGCCACCGCCCCAGCTTTTTTGATACCTATTTTCCCAATCTTTTCTAGTAATCGCCACGTCTGATTGTATTTTTTTATTTGTCATACTTTTTAAAATAACTAATCTCCTATAAAATAATTCTTTTTTCTTAGTCATGTTGTTTTAATTTTATTTTTTACCAAACATATTTCTAAAAAATCTCCATCTTTCTATAATGTGAAAAAGTGTGACCCAGAACATCATAACTCCTGATAAGACATGTAGCTTCATCATAGAGAAAGAGAAAGGCAAAGAAAAATAAATTTCTAGAGCCAAAAACATTCCAAGAATGCCGGAGAGTAGAAAAGAAAATAACAAAACTGTGTTCCAAATTTTTTTATGTGTTAAAAGGGTAATTTTTTTTAATCTTTGCAAAATAAAAGAAATAGCATACAAAATTATAACAACCATGGATAGCTCCCAAACTTTATATTTTTTTGCAATAGTTATTTGTTCTAGAGAATTATTTTTTTCTAAGTTAATACTTTTGTTCTCTGCAGCGTGAGTACTAGCAGAAAGTTTACCATTATCACAAAAACTGTCTTTATCGCTGTCAACAAACCTGCCACATTGACCGGTACAATCAGTTTCATTAAAAGGACAATCACTCGCGGAATGCGCTATTGGAATAAAGCTAACGCTAAAAAGCCAGCTACAAATTACCACGCTAAAAATTAAAAATTGTTTTAAATTGATATTATGCATAGTTTATTATTTTTTTAATCTATTTTTTGATTCAGGTCATCTTCTTTTATAGGGGGTTCCTTTGCGTCTAGTGGTGATTCATTCTGTTTAGTTTCGTCTTTCGTCTTGTCTTCTGTTTTATTATGACTACAGCAATGCGCTATTTCTTGATTTAGTTTTTCTCCTTCCCCGGCTATTTTTGTTATTACTAGATCAATAATCATCCCTATTATTCCGCCAAAGATTAACACCATCCAAAAGCCTTGTTTGGCAAGTTCTGGGTTCGGACCCATCAAGGCTCCAAGTGCAAGAGGCAAAGAAATTAAAAGACCAACTTTGGCTCCGCGAATATACGCTGGAATTCTAAGATCAAGCATTGGATGTTTTGTGATAAACCCGGCGATTGCCACTACAACCCCGATAGTAAATCTATTAGCAATGGTTGACCACATCATCATATTTGACCAAGACCAAACTTGATATTTGACCATTTCAGCCGGCATATTCGAGTTTGAAGAAAACCCGGCAAAACAAAGCAGACCAAAAATTATCCCCAACGCTGATCCTAAAACAATTCGCCTTGATAAAAAAGTACATTTTTTTGTCATAAATTTTTATGTTAAATGGGACCGTCCCTAAATTAATAAATTAATTTCTCTTTTTCTTTTCGAGAAAGTTGTTTTATGCGAAGTTCTTCTTTTGAAGCGCTGGAACGGTCATGGAATTTTGTGCTGTAAACTAATTTTACCGGTCTTCTGGCGCGTGTGTATTTTGATCCTAAGTTATCGTCGTTGTTATGTTCGTTAACTCGTCGTTTAATGTTGGTTGTAATTCCGGTGTAAAGTGTATTGTCAGAACACTTTAGAATGTATACAAAATATTTCATGGCTTTTTTATTTCTTCATATAATGCTTTCTATCTTTCTCGTTTAGTTTTTCAAGAGAATATCTAAGCATTGTTCGCGGCATTTTTTTATAATGTTTATCTAAAAAATTTTTTAATTCTTTTTCGTTTCTTTTCCCCATTTCGCGAAGCATCCAGCCAACTGCTTTATGAATTAGGTCGTGTTCATCTTTTAATAATATCTTTGAAATTTTTATTGTATCTTTAAAGTCGTTGTTTCTTATAAAAGTAAAGGTAGAAAGAATAGCAATTCGACGGTCCCATAAATTTTTTGACTTTACTAGCTCGTACAAAATATTTCTTTTTTTGTTTAATAAGTAGTCACCAACAATTTTTGGCGCGGAAAGATCAACTAAGTCCCAGTTATTTATATTTTTAGTATTTTTTAAGTAAAATTTATAGATTTTTTCTTTGTTGCTTTCTATTTTATATTTATGAATAAGAATAAAAAGTGCAATTAATCGTTCCTCGTGAATTTTATTGTTTAACAGTTTCTGAATATCATTAATTAATAAAGTTTTATATTTGATAGCAATCTTTCTTTGAATCGGCACTTTAATCCCTAAAAAAATATCCCCCTCCCCATACTGGCCTTTGCCGGTTTTAAAAAATCCTTGCAAAATTTTGGCTTGCCTAGAGTTAGCAAGACTTTTTAACTCTTTTTTTAATTCCAGTACATTATTCATATTTAAATTTTAACATTGACGAAAAAATAAAACTATAGCAAAATTAAGAAAACGAACCCTACAATTTAACAAAAGGAGATACAGTTAATGAACATCACTAGAAATCAAAATAAAATTGTTATTACTCTAAAACCGGGCGATTGCTTTAATGTTGTAACATCAGCTGGCGGGAGACGACACCTTATTGAGGTCACAGACACTGTCAATGGAATAACAATTCGTACGGAAAATGTAAATAGTATCAAAGAGGTTTCCGGCTTTATCTGTAAACCAGAGAGGAGTCTTAAGGACTACCGAACACTCACTTACATGGTAAAAGACATTTAAAGGAATCAATAGTGGTTCCAAATTTTCTAAAACCGCCCTTGGGAGAATAACTTCCCAGGGGTTTTTTATTTTCTAATTTTTGGCGGATCAGTGTATCTTTTTGGATTCTTTTTGTATTTTTCTTCCAATCTTTCCAGCTGCAAATCAATGCTAGGTTTAATTTTATATTTAGCCTCAAATATTTCAATTAAATTTCTCATACTGGCTGCCCATTTTTTAGGGTCATTTTCAAAAATCTCCTTAGCATGTTTAACAATATGTCTTTTTAAAGAAAGATCTGTTTCGTCTTTAGAAATATCTTTAATCCATTTCGTAAGATATTTTCTTTTATCTTTTTTTAATAATTTTTGTAACATATTTTAATGATATCATAGTTATGATAAATTTGTAAAATTAAAAAAAGAAAGCCATCGAACTTTACATTCAATGGCTTTTTGTTTGTTGTCCGTTAGTTAACGGAGTAGATTTGTTTTAGGACGATTTTTCAATTAGTTTTGCTTTAATTTGCGCCTTTTTCATTTTTTTGAATTGTGTGCGGTAGTTGGACACCATACTAACTCCGAAAATTTTAATATCATAGACCATGTAACCGTCATTTACTTGAATCATTTTGTAAACAACAGAGTTATCCTCCTCTGGGTCAAGGTTTTTTCCGGCAAGATAGGTATAAACGCTAAACCTCTTTCTTTTTTTTGGCTTTACTTTAATTTTCTTTTCTTTTTTACAGATAATTTGAACATCTTTATGATTTTGTTTGATGTTATCGAAATAAAAATTGATTATTAGGCACTGGAATAGCTTTGCAAATTCATTAAATTCAGTTTCGCTGAAATGTTTATAGTGTTTTCTGCCGAGGGCCGAGCGAAAGATCAGTTTAAAATTAACTAATGTACAAAGAATCTTTGCTACTTCTTCTTTTTGTTGCTTTTCTGGCAGGTCTAGAGTTTCTGGATTTTCAAATACCGCTAACACTTGATTGATTTTTACTTCAACTAGTTTAGTTGGAGTTGACAGAGCAAGATTCTGTCCGTAAACAGGAAAGCTAAACAACAAAAAAATTAACATTGATGCAAATAAAAAAGTTCGCTTAAACATAACCCCTCCCTTGTTTTAGGTTGTAATGAGCTTTTTCGTGATTATTAATTTTATAGTGTACATATTATGATTAAAATTGTCAATAAGCTAACTATTTTACCTTCTTTTCTTTCTTTAGTATCTCTATAGTTGTTTTAATAACCGTGTCCGGATTAAGGGAAATACTATCAATTCCGCACTCTACTAAAAATGTGGCAAAGTCAGGGAAGTCACTTGGGGCTTGACCGCAGATACCGATTTTCTTTTTTTGTTTTTTGGCTTTTTCTATGGCTAATTTAACTAAAGTTTTAACAGCTAGATTTCTTTCGTCGTAAACATGACTTACTAACGCGCTGTCTCGATCAACTCCCAGAGTTAGTTGGGTTAAGTCATTGGAACCGATTGAAAAGCCGTCAAAAATTTTAGCGAACTCTTCCAGTAAAATTACATTGGATGGAATTTCAGTCATTACATAAATCTCTAAATCATTTTTACCTTGGCGAAGCCCTTGCTTTTGCATTATTTGAATTACTTTTTGCCCCTCATCTATTGTTCTACAGAACGGAATCATTATTTTAAGATTTTTTAACCCAAGTTTTTGACGAACTTTTTGAATCGCTTTACACTCCATCTCAAAAGCCGGACGATACTCTTTGCTGTAATAGCGTGAAGCTCCGCGCCAGCCAATCATTGGGTTGTCTTCGGTTGGTTCGAATAAGTGTCCGCCGATTAAGTTGGCATATTCATTGGATTTAAAGTCGGACAATCTAACGATTACATCTTTTGGATAAAAAGCAGCTGTAATTATCGCTACACCTTCGGCTAGCTTATCGATAAAAAATTGTTTTTTATCTTTGTAGCCTTTGGTTATCTCTTCTATTTTTTCAATATCGTCTTTTGTTAAGCGTTTTGCTTTTTTAAGTTTATCAAAATTTATCAAAGCCAAAGGATGAATTTTAATGTAACTGTTTATAATAAACTCTTCTCTTGCTAGACCCACTCCATCGTTTGGAATAAAGGATTCGGCAAAAGCGTTTTCCGGTGAACCAATGTTCATCATTATTTTTGTCTTTGGGCGTTTTAGATTTTTTATGTTATGACGAATAATTTTATGTTTTAAAAGTCCTTCATAAACATACCCCTTTTCACCCTCAGCGCAAGATACGGTTATTGGTTTTTTGTTTTTTAACTTTTTTGTAGCATCTCCGGACCCAACGATACACGGCACCCCAAGCTCACGCGATACAATTGCAGCGTGACAGGTGCGACCGCCTTTGTCTGTAACGATTGCTCCGGCGATTTTCATTATCGGCACCCAGTCCGGATCGGTCATGTCGGTTACTAAAATCTGTCCTTTTTTGAATTTTTTAATGTCAGCTATATCTTTGATGACATTAATTTGTCCGGCTCCAATTTTAGATCCAACTGAAGCACCAACAACCATTGGTTTTTTGCGTTCCAGTAATTTATATTCTTCCAAAACATTTGGATTTTTCTGTGAGTGAACTGTTTCCGGTCGCGCTTGAACAATATATAGCTTATTGTTTCGCCCGTCTTTTGCCCACTCCATATCCATTGGTTTATTATAGTGTTTTTCAATGGTCATTGCCCAGTTAGCCAAAGTTAAAATCTCTAAATCGCTAATGCTGAATTTTTCACGATCGCGTTCAGATACTTTAATATCTTTAACCGGGTTTTTAGAGTTGTGAGTATAAACCATTTTAACTGATTTAGTACCGATTTTTCTTGATAAAATTGCCGGAAAATTCTTTTTTAAAAGTGGTTTAAAAACATAAAATTCATCCGGTGTTACTTTTCCCTGAACAATATTTTCACCCAAACCGTAAATAGAGTTAATTAAAACCGTATCTTTAAAGCCTGATTCAGTGTCGATTGAGAACATTACTCCGGACGAAGCTAAGTCTGAGCGAACCATTTTTTGGACACCAATTGAAAGTCCGATTTCAAAGTGGTCGAATTTCTTAGTTTCCCGATAAACAATTGCTCGATTAGTAAAAAGTGAAGCAAAGCATTTCTTACAGGCTCTTAGTAAGTCTTTCTCTCCGCGAATATTTAAAAAAGTTTCCTGCTGTCCGGCAAAAGAAGCATCCGGCAAATCTTCAGCTGTAGCCGAGGACCTAACTGCCACATCTGTTCCGCGTCCGCTTTCTTTATTTAAAGCGTTTAATTTTTTATAGGCTTTTATAATTTCTTTTTCTAGCTCTTCTGGCAAGGATGATCCCAAAATAAGTTTCCGAACTTTATTTCCGCGATAGTAAAGATTGTCGATGTTAGTTGCATCAAGTCCGCGTAAAATAACTTTAATTTGATCTTTAATTCCGGCTTGCTCTAAAAAATAATGATAAGCTTGCGCAGTAACAGCAAACCCGTTAGGTACATTAACGCCTTTCTTAGTAAGTTGACTATACATCTCTCCCAAGGAGGCATTCTTCCCGCCTACTTTAGGAACATCTTTAATTCTAAGATCCTTAAACCAAAGTACAAAAGGTTGTTTTTTCATAAAAATAAAATAATAAGTTAAATTTCTTTTTTATTATTTTACCACAGTATTTATTTTTTGAGAAATTTTGATAAATAACCCTAAAATTAAAAACAGCAACAGTAAACCAAAGTGACTACTCCAGAGCCAGTGGTCGAAGAACATTATTATAAGAAGAGAACAGGTGGCTATAAAAAAGATATTGTTTTTAAGATTTCTTTTTCGTAATAACATTATTATAAAGCTTAAAAATAAAATAAGTCCGATTATGCCGAGCTCAGTTAAAATTAAAAGATAAGTATTATGAACCGGCTGGAAGTACCAGGCCGGCATATCTTTTTTTAGTTTGTTGTAGTTGGCGATTGTGTAGTTTCCGACACCAAACCCTTTTATTTGATTGTCTTTAATTAAATTTTTGGCTTGAGTTGTATAGTCTATTCGCTCTTCAATAGATTGAATTTCCAAGCGGTTGTTTATTGTAAAGCGTGGTAGAAAAATTTCTTTAAAATTAAAGATAAAAAAAGAAGTGATTATTAGGAAAAGAAAAAGAATTTTGGATAAAGCCTGTATATTTTTTCTAAAATTAAATATTATAAAAAATATAAAACCCATTCCAAAGACTAGCCAGGCACTACGTGAAAAGGTAGTTAGTAAACCGGAAAATAAAATAATTAAAGAGACAAGCAAAAAGAGACGAGTGTACAAGTCTTTTTTGTTTTGCTCCTCTTTTTTATTAACTTTTAAATACAGGTTGATTGCAAAAAATAAAGCAATCACTAGATAACCACCTAAAATATTTGGATGAGCTTGCCCGCCGTAAGATCTAAGCCAGCGCCTTTCTTCTGTTTGGATTACAGATACGCCCAGCTCCAGTGGATTATGCGCGCTAATGCCCAGATATTTATTAGCAGGTATATCTTGATTAAAAAATTGCCATAGTCCGAAGCCGCTTTGTAAAGTAGCTGATAAAATAAAGACAAGAAGAAGTTTTTTCCAGTTGAACTTTATATTTAAAACTACAAAAAATAACGCAACAGCAGAGGTAATTTTAATCACTGAATATAGAGCCAGCTGTTTATCCAGAGACCAGATAATTGAGAGGAGAGACCACGCGATTAAGAGTATCGAGATTTTTGTGATGTTTGGGACTTTTGGGATACGATATTTAAAGATACGAATTTTGGTAAGTATAAACAATCCAAAAAGCAAGATTAAAATTAAATCACTCAAGTAAAAACAAATCGTGCCGTACTCCCATTTAGCGTTATTAATAAAAAGCTCCCGCGTAATATAGCAAGTTTGTAGCGGAAATAAAAAAACGAATAAATATAATAAGTATTCAATTATTTTGTTTAAGTTTAACTTAGACATAGGCCTATTAATAAACTCGGTTTATTAGCGAAAGAAATTTATTGTAATAATGTTTCCGTTTGTCTTTGTCGTGGAATTTTAGCATCTTATCGTTTATTATTATATTTGTGTTTTTGTTGGCTTGTTCTTTTAGATGTTTTGGCATTTTTTTAAGTTGGATTTTTTTGGCTAGCTTTTCAAATCTAGAAACAAGGCGACATTGTTTTTTTGACGCGGTTTTGGTGTTTGTAAAAGCAATATTTTTAAAAACATTTGGCAGATATTTTTTAAGCCACTCATTTTCTTTAATAAATTTTTCGTAAGTTTGATTTTTGTTATAAAGCACAACAAGACTTGCTAACCAGTAGTGAAAATAAATATCGTTTTTATGTAAGGCGATATTTTGAAAGTTTAAATTGTCTTCGCTGGTGTAAAATGTTAAGCAAATTTTGTTTTTTTGATTTTTAGGAGTTGGGCGCCCGCCAAATAAATATGATAGTAAAATAGTTATAAAACGAGTTAGCCAAATACGATTTTTCTTGGTAACAATAAAAAAATCAAGATCACTTTTTGATCTTGTATTTTTTTGAGGCATAAAATTACCTATTGCAACCACTTGCACAAATGGAATTAATCCAAAAACCTTGACAACTCTTTTTGTTTTTTTATATTTATTTAAACTTTCTTTTTCCCGTTTTTTGCGAGTATTAATAATCTCTTCACGATTGGATAAAAAATAAAAATCTTCTTTGTGATTTATATTTCCATGATCTAAAAATTTTTTGACATCATCCAGGGAGTAATCTTGTTGCGGAAAATATAAAAATTTCCAAATTTCTTCTTTGGTTAATGGATAATCAAACATATCAAAAAAGACAATGGTAGATAAGATAGATTTTTTTAAGTCGTTTTCCATGGTTTTATAATACCAAAAAAATACAATTTAAAAAGGGCAGAGCTGTTTTGCTCTGCCCCGGAGATGGAAAAATTAATAATGGCACGGAGGAATTCCTCCGTTTAGGTCGGCTTCGGTAAGGAGGCCGTGCTTTAGTTTGAATTCTTCCTCAGACAATTGCTCGTCTGACTTCTTCTGCAATTTTTTTGCTTCTTTTTCTAACTTCTCATAGTCATGTTTGATTTGTTCGCTCATAATTTTTCTCCTTTTCGGTTGGTGAAACAAATTCTCCTTTTTCATTTTTTATGTAACCATACATAGCGGCTAGCTCCGGGTCTTGCGGTATTTGCCTTGTGCATGGCAACGCCCCTGTGTCGGTATTAGTATGGCTGAAAGGGCTTTTTTCTTTAAGTTTTTTATTATCAAATCCAAATCCCATTTTATTATCTCCTTTTTTGAGGGTTCGTAAAATTATATTATTATATTCTAAACAAATTAAAAAATCAATAGTTACTCTGTTTTTGGTCTGTCTACCTCTAAAGGCTCGATACTTGGTGTTTTGCCCGAAATTTTAACTACATCTTTGTCTACTTTTTTAAGTTCTTTGTAAGCGTGATTATAGTGATTGACTGTTGTCCCGAGGGAGGCGCCTATTTTTTTGAAGTAATCTTCATAGCTGTTAATGTGTCTGCCGAGCATCTCTACCCTTTTTCTGATTTCTTTGGCTGATTCTTCTATTTGAAGGGCGTTTAATCCTTGGACAACCATTTGCAAGTAAGCGTAAAATGATGTTGGTGAAGTTATGATAACATGTTTATCTGTGAAAGCGTATTCAATTAAATCTCGAGTATTTACTTTAACCGCGCCAACTTGGTTAACCAGTAAATCGTAGTAAATTCCCTCGGCTGGAATAAACATAAAAGCAAAGTCCATTGTTCCTTTTTCCGGTTTAATATATTTAGCTGTTTCATCGATTCTTTTTTTAAGATCCAGCTTAAATTCCTTTTCAAATTTTTCTCTTTGAATAGGGTCTTTTTCAGAGACAATGCGATTATAGTTTTCCAATGAGAATTTAGAGTCTACAGGAATAATTTTGTCTTTTACAAAAACAGCCGCATCCACAATATCGCCATCACCAAAGGCGTACTGCATCTTATAGGTTGATGGTGGTAGGACATTTTTTAAAATTAGCTCCAGTTGATATTCGCCTAAAATTCCGCGGTGTTTAGGGTTTTTTAAAATGTCTTCCAGGTTTTGCAAAGGAGTCTTTAAGTCTAAAACTTGTTTAGAGGTGCTGTCCAGTTGAGTTAACTTTTCTGTAATATTAGTAATTATTTTAGTGCTTTCGGAAAATTGATTTTGCATTAAACGAGAAGATTCTCCCAGTCTAGTGTCTAAAGTTTTAGTAATTTCATTGATTTGATTTTGTAAAAGAATTAAACCTTTGTCGTCCTTTTGTTTGTCGGTTGCTTCACTGAATTTTTTATTTAAAAAATATAAAATAATACCGAATCCAGCTAAAACTATTAAAATAATAACAATTTGAAATATGTTCATAAAAAGTAAATTATCAGCCAGGGGGCTGATCAGCCCCCTGGCTGATAAGATTAAGTTTAAGTAATTTTAAGGTTATAATAGCACAGAGCTTTGTTTAAAAGCAAATATTGACATTTAGACTCTAAAATAGTATTCTTCTAGTATTAGTAAGATTGTTGATAAGACGAAAGATGGATATTTTGCTTTGATTTTTAATTTATTTTTATTAGCATTTCAATAAAAAAAATAACCATTAAGATATTGTTGTTGTTTATAAAATTTTTCTTAAAGCTTAAAAAAGTTTTAGGAATGGTTTTTGTTTTGGCTTTGTATAAGCCATTTTTTTATTTATTTAAGTTTTTTTATAAATACGGAGGGAAGTTTTTTATTTTAAAGGCTTATAAGCCATATAGAATAGTAAAGAAATATTTTCAAGAACATTTTTTTTCTGTTAAGAATAAATTTCTGCATATTTTCGGAAGCCGTTATCTTGTTCACACGATAATTATCTTTATAGCTATCTTCGTGACTACCTCTAATATTAAAGCATACGAGAAAAAAGGTTCATTAATTAAGTTTGACAATAAAATGTTGGTTGGCCAGCTGATCAAGGCGGGAGAATTTGAAGGTGCTGAAGAGTTGATAGAAGAAAACATAGATATAGGCACTATTAGCGCTAAAAAAAGAAATTATTTTTACGTTGAAGAAACAAAAAGTAGTCTTGTCTACAGTCCACAGCTTGATATTGATGAAAGTGTAGAAGCTCTTGGTATTGTTGTGAGAGGTAACGGAGATACTTTAAGATCCACGATAATAGACACAAGTGAAACTCCTAAGACAAGGACAGAGGTTGAGTATTATATAGTTCAGAGCGGGGATACAGTCTCCGCTATTGCCAAAAAATATAACGTGACTAGCAACACCATTATTTGGGAAAATAAACTTAATAAGTATGGTTTTATTAATTTAGGACAAAAATTAACAATCCTGCCTACTACCGGAGTTGTTTATAAGGTTAAAAAGTACGATACAATCAGTAAAATCGCTAATAACTACAACGTTGAAGAATCAGAGATAATGGAAACAAATAAAATAGCTAGCGCTTCTTCTTTGCAAATTGGACAGAGTTTGATTATTCCGGGAGGACGAAAAGCTTATGTCGCGCCTAAAGTAACAACCGCTAAGGTCGCCAGGAGTACTAAAACAACTACCTATAAAGCCAGTATCACAAGCTCTGATAAATTTTTATGGCCGGCTAGCTGTCGTACGATTACTCAATATTATCATTGGCGTCATCACGGCGTTGATATCGCTTGTAAACATGGTACTCCGATTTATGCTGTAGAGGACGGTACTGTGAGTGCTTCAGGTTGGTCAACCGGTTATGGAAAACGAATAATAATAAACCACGGAAACGGTACCAAAACTCTATATGCTCACTTTACCAAGCTTTACGTTCGAGCCGGACAAGCAGTAAATCGCGGAGATGCAATCGGTGCCATGGGTTCAACTGGTTGGTCAACCGGATCACATCTGCACTTTGAAGTTAGAAAAGCAGGCTCCAAGAAAAATCCGTTGAGTTATATAAGGTAGTTATTAGATCTGTTACGATAGCGGGTCTAACTCTTGATTTTTTATAAGAAGTATGTATAATAGACAATAAGTCTAATAAAAACAAAAAAGAAACCAACAAAAGGAGGGGTAAAATGAGGGTTTTAACAGGAGAAAGACCGTGTAAAAGGTGTGATTTTGACGATGGACTGGGGTTAACTTGCCCTGACTGTGGAGAGGAATTTTGCTCCGCATGTTTTGTCCCTAACTACGAGGATCCTGAGGGGAGGATATATTGTCCAAGATGCGAGGCATTAATCATCACTACTCCGGCAACCCTATTCAAAACAGTTATTTCAAGGATTCCCGTACTTTAATTTTTTGCCCGCATTAGGTGGGTTAAATCTCTCTATCTGAGGTCGATAAAACGACCTCTTTTTTTTGGAAAATATTATTAGGTACCTAAGTTAAGGGATTTTAAGAGATATTTTGGTAAAATTACAGTGAATTTACTGTGGAGAACTATTAAATATCGCAAAAGCAGATAACTTTATTAGTTATATACGAACTTATTAACTTCTTGCTTTATTATAGCCAGATATAGCCTTTAAAATTCTATTCAAGAAATAGCAAGTCGCATAAACATTGGATTTTAAGGTGGATATACCTGTGGATAACTTGGGGAAAACATGTGGAATAAATAGATAGCCATATAAACCTTCTAGCATTTTAGCGTGTAAACAAGCTAAAAAACAGTGTTTTTGTAGGATGTTTATATTGTTTCACGTGAAACATAGTAAGATTAAAAGATTAACAAATGTTTCACGTGAAACATTGTGGAATTGATAAAAATTTGTTATTATATGCTTAAAAGCTTATTAAACATAGCTTTAAAGGGATTTTTATGAACTTAAAACTTAAAAAAACAATTATTGAACTTATATTTTGGTCTCATTTAGTGATAGTTTTTATTTGGTTTGGGTTATTTTTTGTGCCAAATTCTCTATGGAGCAATAAAACAGCTTTTCATTTTTGGTTTATCGTTGATATTACAACTATCCAATTTTTTTGGGGGCTTATATTGTATAAATATACAAAAAAAGTAAATATAATTTGTCCGATGACTACTTTAATGCAAAAATTAAGAGGTTTTCCCCTAAAAACAAAGGAGAATTTCGCTCATTCTTTTATAGTGGAGTGCTTAGGAAGGTTAAATGTTAAGGTTAGCTATAAAACTATTAATTTACTTTTATTAATTACTGTTGTTTTGGTATCGATTCAGTATTATTTGTTAGACTAACAATGTTTCACGTGAAACATTAATCAAAAAAATATAACAAGGTGAATTCCGAAGGAAGAGAAAGTGGTCTGGGCCAAAACACGACAACATAACGATGTGATGTAATGATAATGTTTCACGTGAAACATTGTATTAAAAAAACCGCACAAATATGCGGTTTTTTGATTTTGTTTAGGCTAGAGGTCGTATGTTTTCTTACTTTTTTATTTTTTTGATACTATTTAACCCAGTGTTTTTCTTTTATTTCTTTGTCTTCTTCCTCTTTTTTTTCTTTTATTTTGCCTTTAGCTTGTTTTCTTAGATCCTTTAAGTCCATTTTATCAAGTTCTTTGGCTCGTTTTTTCAAGTATGTTTTAGTATTATTTTTGGGATTTTCTATTACTTCGGCTAATAAACAATCTAAAATTGCTCCAAATTTGGGACTAGGAGACATTTTCAGGTCTTTTATCAATGTTTCACCACTCACCTTAAGACTTTTTACGGAAATTGGATCTTTGCTGACTTTATCGATTAAATACTCTAAATGGCGTAATTTGTAGGGTTTTGCCTTTGGGACACCAGACCCAAGCCTGTCTGAAATGCGTAAATCCATTAAATCTTTCATATTCTCTTTACCTACTTTTTTTACCAGTCTCCTGATTCCGGCATCTGAAACATCACCAACATTATAGTAAAACATGTGGTTTTTAATCAAATGAGTTACTTTTTCAACGTCTTGGCTGGAAAAAGCCATTCTTTTCATTATTTTTTTAGCTATTTTAGCGCCAACGATGTCGTGGTTGTAGAAAGTAGCATCAATTCCTTGTCCGCGTTTGGTTTGCGGTTTGGCAATATCATGAAATAAAGCTGCCAATCTAACGCGGTAGTCCTTGCTTGGACAGTGTTTTAGTGACATTATTAAATGTTTAAAGATAGTATAGGTATGATGCTTGTTTTGATTCATTCCTACACCAAGCTCTAATTCTGGGATAATATATTGCAAAAGCTTAGCGTTTCGTAGCAAAAGTATACCTTCTTCAGGAGTTTCTGACTGTAAAATCTTAATAAACTCATCGTGAATTCGTTCGTTGGCTATTTTTTTGATTAATTTAGCGTTATTTCTGATAGCTTTTAAGGTTTTCGGCTCTATTTTCCAACCTAAAACAACCGCAAATCTAATCGCACGCATCATTCTAAGCGCATCTTCATTAAAACGCTCGTTCGGATCACCAACCGCCCTAATTAACTTGTTTTTAAGGTCTTTTTGACCGTTAAACAGATCTGTAACTTGATAGTTGTTATCTGTTGTTTGGTTTTTTGTGTTTTTTGATTGCGCCCGATGTTTCACGTGAAACATTGCCAGTGCATTTACTGTAAAATCTCGTCTTTCTAGGTCTTCTTTTAGGGTTTTAGCAAATTTTACGCTATCTGGTCGTCTTTTGTCGCTATATTTTGACTCGATTCTGTAGGTTGTTATCTCTACTATATCTATTGTTTCGTCATTATTGTTTTTGATTTTTATGCCTACAGTCCCAAATTTATTCTCATAAACAGTTTCAGGGAATATTTTTTGTATTTCTTTTGGTCTGGCGTTTGTAGTGATATCCCAATCCTTTGGTTTATTATTTATCAATAAATCACGAACGCAACCACCAACAAGATAAGCCTCAAAATTGGCCTTTTCTAGTGTTTTTAGTGTATTTTGTACGTATTTTGGGATTTTCATAGTCATAGTCATTTAAGCATATAATCATTTAAACATTTAAGCAAGTTGTTTTGCAATGTTTCACGTGAAACATTATAAAATACTTTTAGGAAGCGGGGAAACTTAGTGTTTCCCCGAGATTGGAAGCATAAAAGTACGATTATGCTGATAAATCAGTTGCACGAATATTTTTTACAACACTTTTTGTAAATATTACTGCCTTTTCCGGTGAGTCGAATGCTGGGTTTGTGGAAAGTAACGTTGTATGGAAAAAACCATCATGGTATATATTAACTGCACCTGCCCATTTACCGGTTTTTTTATCCTGACCATACGGTTCGCAACGAATATCGTTGTCTTTATTCTGGATAACTAATGCTGTATATCTTGTCATGACACCCTCCTTTTGCTGATTTAACTTAGTTTAGCCTCCTAAAAGTATTTTATTTTCTAAAGAACAAGATTTTAGATCGTTTAATTGTTAATGTTTCACGTGAAACATTCTTAGCGTTTTATTCTCATGTTTTTTACTTTTTTGAGGATTGTTTCACGTGAAACAATTTTGTGTTTTGTGTTATATTTTGATGTTTTTGGCTAACTGAATGTATTTTTGAGCTGTTTGAGGTAGTTTGTGACCGAGTATTTGCTGGATTTCGCTTACTTTAGTGCCTTTTTTTGCTAAATTAACTGCGAATGTATGTCGTAGCGAATGACAAGTAGCTTGTTTTTTGATTTTTGTTTTTTTAAAGACTTGTAGAAAGGCTTTTTGAATGGCTCTTTCGGTTAATTTTTGATTTTTTTGTCCTTTAAATAAATAATTATCTGATAATGTTTCACCCGCCACCAGAACGGTGTCGGGCAGGCGTGAAACATTATCGTCATATGATTGTTCTTGCCCGCCTGCAACGCTGTAGCAACTGCGGGCAGGTGTTCCAATATATTTTTTTAGCTTTTCAACAATATTTTTTGGTAAACCTAATGTTCTTTTTTGGTGTTTTCCGTTATTAGTTATTTTAACTTGATTTTTAAAAAAGTCCAGTGTTTTTACCTTAATATTAACTATTTCTGATATTCTAAGGCCTGTTAAGTACATTAATTCAAAAATTAGCCGATGTTTTGGGTTTTGGGTTGATTTTAGTATTTTGTTTACCTCTTTATCTGTTAAAATAACTGGTTGTTTTTTATCAAGCTTGGCCCGACCGATTTTTCCATGCGGAGCAAAAAATTTACGATGTAAAATGCTCTCAAAATAGAACTTTAAAGCACTATGGGTGGTATTTAAGGTAGAACGTGACTTTTTTTCTTTAACTAGTTTCTCTAAGTAGCTAATTATATCTTTACTTTGAATATTTTTAGGGCTTTTACTCGCAAAACTAACTATTTCTGAGATATAATAAAGGTAGCTTTTAATGGTTTTACTATCAAAATTCAACTCAACCATTGTTTTCTTTAGCTTATGAAGTGGATTTTTACTGGGGTATTTGTAGGGAATCATGTTAATATTTAAACAAGCGAAACGACGATGTTTCACGTGAAACATTTGTTATCACGTACATTTTTTGGTTTAGGTTAAGGCCCGTGTGTTTTCTTATCTTTTTATTAATGTTTCACGTGAAACATTAATATGATTGGAAATTTGTTGTTAATTACGTTATAATAATAGCATGAATAAAATAAAAAGTCAAATAGTTCGGATATAACGAAGGTTTATTTAATAATCTTGTATTTTTTAAAAAGTTTGATATACTTTAAGTAGGTAGTTTTAACAAGCTGTAAGTTCGCATAACATACAAAATTAAGCTATTAAAAATCAATAAGTTCGTTAATAACTTCTTATATGAAATAAAATTAAGGTAACTATATGGGAAATTCTGATGAAATTAACAACATAATAAATCCAGTCATTAAGGGAGAACGACCAACCTACCATCTAATTACAGAAGAAAAACTAAACGATTTAATACAAAATAGTTTTGCAGGTAGTATTTGTTTTGTATTATTTTCTATTTTAGTTGGTGCAGCTATCACTGAAAAAGACTGGATTTATTTTCTGATTGGAGTAGTATTTTTTTCATTTTCGCTATATTTTTATTGGCGCAAAATAAAGTTTATAAGAAAAACCAAGAAATCTGGTGAAGTTCGTTCATTCGAATATGAAGCAACAGAGAATGACGATAGTAAATTGACGGTAGTAAAAGCAATTTATGGAACTCCACCCGACAATACTGTAGATATTACTAACATTTTAAACGACAAGATTAGTGAAAATAAACTTTCATTCGTAGCATCCAATAAATTAGCAGGTGATCCACGTAAGGGGTTTATAAAAACACTTGAAATTGAATATAAAACGGGCAATAAGATTATCAAGAAAAAATATAGCGAAAATGAAAATGTAAATTTGCCATAAAATTTTTTACATCATATAGCACGGGATATATGGTTCGCGAACTAAATTAAATATTTATTTTATAATTTTATGAATACAAAGTGCATTATAATCCACGGCTGTCCATCTAACGCCGAAAAAGCCATGGACCCGGAAACTCGAACTTATGACAAACACTGGCTACCATGGACTAAACAACAATTAGAAGAACGTGGCATTAAAACGGAAACTCCTCTCATGCCTTCCCCCTGGGAACCTGTTTACGAAGATTTTAAGTCAGAGTTTGAAAAACTTGAAATTGATGAGAACACAGTTTTAATAGGTCATAGTTGTGGTAGTGCTTTTTTAGTTCGTTGGCTTGGTGAGTCGAAAAGAAAAATCTCTAAACTTTTTTTAGTTGCACCCTGGAAAACTACCGACAGGCATGGAACCAAAAATGAATGCAAAGAAAAATTTTACACCTATGATATTGATGAAAGTATTAAAGACTGTGTAGAAGAGATTGTTATGTTTACCGCCAACGATGAAGACCCTAAGGGTAAAAAAAGTTTAAAAATTTTTCACGACGTACTAGGTGGCGAAATAATTGAATTACAAAACCACGGACACTACACAATGGGTGACATGGGAACCGAAAAGTTTCCTGAGTTGGTTGATAAAATTGTAAAATAAATATTTAATTCTTAACGCTTGTTCCCCCAAATTTTTGAAATAATAATTAATTATAATAAAGTATTTCAAAAACTTCGTTTATTCGGATATGTTACGTGAAATAGCCCAAAGAAATCCGTAGTAATGCTAGATTTTGTGCAAAGAAAAAAGGGAATACACGAATGCATTCCCTAAAAGTTTGATGTCCTTTGAAACGTCGCAATTTAAGCGATATTCGCTTTCGGGATGCAAGGTCGGTATTTCAAGGACGACTCCATCTTAGCTGGCGCCAAAACTTCACAGTCTCCCGACTATCCTACACACTACACTCCTATCTCCGAACTGGCTATGTGTGGGAATCGAACCCACCACACAAGAAATTTTTTTCCGTGCTGTAGCCAAGCAACCGTTTACAAACTTTTCTTAAATTTAGCAGATATAAAAAATAAGTCAAGTACCCACGTAAAATAACAAAAAAATTTCTTTCTGGTAGTTTCTTTAAAGTTTGTAAATAAAAAGCCCTGTGAGATTTTCTTCACAGAGCTAGGTAATGCTTTTAAAACGAGATAGGCTTATATGTCTTCAAGTGGACACCATTCCGGTAATTTTCGCCAATCAGTTACTAGCTTACGATTAAGCTTTCTTTCGTCTTCATAGGTCTGAAAACAAAGTGTGTGATAGGGTTTAACCGGGGTTAAGGTGATACTGCTTGAATGTGGACAATTGCCACAATTTTCTACCACATAAATTTTTGCCATTATTTCCTCCTATTTTAATATTTACACATCTTAATAATTATTTTATATATTTGAACATATAAAGTCAATACATAATTTTGAAAGAAATATTAAACTTTAAAATGTTGACAAAATTCGCGACCGCGAATTATATCAACATTTTAGGGGTTGTGATAAGTGGAGTGGTATCGTTTTTTTTAAAAGTATAATTAAAATTATGAGAAAAAAACGTATTATAGTTTGTGGAATTGTTTATAGTAACAACAAGGTATTACTGGGACGAAAAGCAAAAGGAGTCCCACCATATCCTGATGTTTGGCATACTTTGGGTGGTGGCGTAAAAGATACTGATAAGGCGGAGCAGTTGCTATTGAATAATACGTATAATGCTTCATATTTTTTAGAAGAGTTAAGACGTGAATTAGCAGAAGAAGCTGGAATAAAAATAAATAACTCAACAAATATTTGCCCGAAGTATCGCGATAATCCGCGAGAAGCTATTGCAGCGAATAAAGATGGCGATGAAACTAAATATATCTTTTTGGAATACTTATGCGAGTTGGATTTAAGTTCTAGTGATGGTCGTCCAGGAGATGATATTGCAGAACTCCAGTGGGTTGAAAAAAAAGATCTTAGAAACATAAAACTTACACCACCAAGCCAAGAAATGTATCAAGAATTAGGATGGATGTAAAAAATTTGATGCATTTGCTTGACTTTTTGAGTGAATATGTTATAATTATATTATAAATTAGTTAAAAATAACTAAAAATAGAAATGAAGTATATTGATTTTTACCAACATTTTAAAGATTATCCAATTATACAATTGGCTGATGTAAAGAATATTGAGAGTGATTTTGACCATAGACGTCTTTATGAATGGCAAAAAAAGGGATATTTGAAAAGAGTGACTAATAATTTTTATATTTTTGCTGATAAAAAGTTGTCTGATTTTGAAATGAATTTTGTAGCTAATAAATTGTATCAACCATCTTATTTAAGTCTTGAGTATGCTTTAGGGTTTTATAGTTTAATTCCAGAAATTGTTTTTTTGCATACCTGTATTACCACTAAGAAGACGAAGCAAATAACTTCTAGCATTGGTAATTTTTCTTATCGTAGCATAAAAAAAGAATTGTTTTTTGGTTATAAGTTAGTCCAAAAGGATAATATGTTTTTAAAAATTGCTGATCCGGAAAAAGCTTTGTTAGATTTTTTATATTTGAGGAGTGATATAAAAAATAAAAATGATGTTTATGAGCTACGAATTAATAAGGATGTTTTTAAGGAGATAATTAATCATGAGAAGATAAATAATTATTTAAAAAAGTTTAATTCTAAGCAATTAATTAAAAAAATAAAAATAGTAAATAATTATGTTAAGTCTTAATGAAATAAAAAAATATTATCCTGATTTGCAGGGGTTTGAAAGGGGAATTTTGCGAGAACATCTCCAGTATAAAATTTTGGATATCATTTATAGCAGTAAATTTGGTAGAAAGTTGTCATTTTTAGGTGGAACAGCTATGAGAATTTGTTATGACGGAAATAGGTTTTCAGAAGATTTGGATTTTGATAATTTTGGGTTAAGTAAAAAGGAATTTGAAGAAATGTCTGAATTAATTCGAAAGGAGTTAAGTCGTGAGGGTTATAACGTAGAGTATCGAAACGTTTACAAGGGCGCTTATCATACATATCTTAAATTTTCTGATATTTTGTTTGAAAATAAACTAACAGCAATGAAGAGTGAGAAAATTATGATTCAGATAGATACTGTGCAAGAGAGTGTTGACTATACGCCGAATATTTTAGTGTTGGCAAAGTTTGATGTTTTTCGAAACATTAAAGTGACTCCGGTTGATATAATTTTATCTAAAAAAATTGGGGCTGTGTTCGGTAGAAAAAGAGTTAAGGGAAGAGACTTTTATGATATTGTTTTTTTAAAAGGGTTTACGGATTTTAATTATGACTACTTAAAAGAAAAGTTTGATATTAAAAACAAACAGGATTTAAAAAAGAGGTTGCTGGAAAAAATTGCTGATCTTGATTTAAAAAAGTTAGCGCGAGATGTGGAGCCGTTTTTGATTAATCAAGACGAAAAAGCAAGAGTTACAGATTTTAGGGAGTATATTGAACAAAAACTGTGATTACTTTAATAGGCTTGCCTTATAATTTTTTGATAATGTCTTTTTCAGAGATAAAAAAGCAAGCAAAAGCTAATAATATTTACTATCACAAATCAACTAATCGTTATCGCGCTAATGTTTATTTGCGCGATGAAAAAGTTTCTTTGGGGGATTTGAAAAATAACGTAACAAAGTTTTTGAATAAGTGGGAGTTGTTGGGTGCGGAGAAAAAAGTGAGTAGCAGGAAGAAAATGGTGGCGTAATTAGGGAAAAGTTTTATAAAAGAAAAAAAGAAGGTGGTTAGACCTTCTTTTTGGGTTTAAGGTTGTCTGAAGTTTATTTCAGATCTTTTTTGCAAATTTCGGCGAATTCACGAAAGGCTTTTTCTGTTTCTTCGTCGACTTTGACGCATCTTACTCCCAGGAAGTGGTTTGTGTCAGTTTTTTCCATTGCTTCCTGAATTTGTTTTGTTAATTCCTGGAGTCTTGGAGTTTCATTTTCAAACTCCTTAAAGTTGGGGTGTTGAAGATGTGGTGTCAACAGATCATTTGCCTCTCCTAAAAACATCATTGGTTATTCCTCCTTTAAGATAGAATTGTACGATACTTGTTTCTTTGTTGATTAAAAATATATTAACATAGCAACGTTGTTTGTCAATAAAATGTTAAATTTTATTTTTAATATAAAAAACAGCGGAAATATTTCTGCTGTTTTTTTATGATCAATATTTTTATATAATATTTTACACTCTTTCTACGTATTCTCCGGTTTCGGTGTTTATTCTGATTGTGTCGTCGGTGTTTACGAATAAGGGGGCGCTGATGAAGGCGCCTGTTTCTAGTTCGATTTGCTTGGTGGCACCGGAGGCTGTGTCGCCTTTTATGCCGGGAGGGGCTGAGGTTACTTTTAGTTCTATTTTAATCGGAAGTTTGATTGAAACCGGTTTGTTTTCAAAATTTAAAACATTGACTTCAGTTCCTTCTTTTAGAAAGTTTATTTGAGAGCCGATTATTTTTTTTGATAAAGAAAACTGCTCAAAAGAAGTTTGGTCCATAAAGTGGTAGTCGTCTCCTTCGTTGTAAAGATAGTCGGCTTTGGTTCTTTCGATGTTGGCTTCTTCGGCTTTATCTGATCCCTTAAAGGTGTGCTCTAAAACGCTGCCGCTAAGTAAATTTTTTAACTTGGTTTTAAGCACGGCTCCACCACGACCCATTTTTAAGTGTTGAGAAGTAACTACCGTATATGGTTCGTTGTTTATTTTTACAATTGAACCGAGTTTTATTTCGTTGAAGTTGAGCATAGAAATTATCTGCTAACAAACGGAACTAGCGCCATAATTCTGGATCTTTTTATTGCAGAACCTAGTTGGCGTTGGTGTTTTGAGCAGACATGACTTTTTCTTTTTGGTCTGATTTTTGCGTAAGAAGACATAAATCTTCGAAGAGTTACGGCGTCTTTGTAGTCTATTTCTTCCACATTGTTAACACAAAAGTGACAATATGGTTTAAAGGGGGTATTTTTTTTAGGCATAATAATATTTGTTTAATTTGTTTAAAAAGGTATTTCCTCCACGTTAATTTCGTCGTCAGATGATTTTTTTTCTGTTGAAGGGCTTGGCTCTTGTGAGTTGATATCTTCATCTACGTTTATAACCGGTTCGGCTGCGGGGGTTACTGGAGCGGCTGTTGCTTGCGGAGCGTTTTGTCCGAAAGTTTGTCCGCTTCTTGGGGTTCCGCCGTCTAGCATAATCATATTATCGGCGATGATTTCGGTGCGATATCTTTTTACTCCGTCTTGTCCGACCCAGTCTCTGGTTTGAATTCTTCCTTCCAGATAAATTCTTTTTCCTTTGGTTAGATATTGTCCGCAGATTTCAGCCAGCTTTCTCCAGGTTACAACATTGTGGAACTCTGTTTTTTCTTGTTTTTGTCCACTTTGATCTGTCCAGCTAAAGCCGGTTGCTATACTAAAAGAGGTAACGGTTTGGCCGTTTGGAGTGGTTTTCATCTCCGGGTCACGAGTTAATCGACCGATTACCATTGCTTTGTTTAAATCCATAGAGTTAGAAATTAAAAATTATTATATTTAATTATATTGCACTGTCTAAAAGCTCATCTAATTTTTTGTCTAATTCGTCGATGCTGGCTTTTTGGCCCAGGCCACTCTCTCTGGCTTCGCCATTCACCTTGTCTTTAGGTTCTTTTTTCTTGGTTTCTTCAGGTTTGTCGTCTGTTGTTTCAGCTTTCTCTGGTTTAGTTTCAACTTTTTCTTCTTTATCTTTCTTTGCTGTTTTTTCAGTTTTAGGTTTCTCTTCCTTCTTCTCTACTGTTTTTTCAATAACTTGTTTTTCAACTTTCACCTTGTCTTGATTGTCCGGTGAAAAAGGTTTAGATCTTTTTACTTCTTTTACGATTTGAAATCGAATAACATCGGTGTTGATGTTTAGTTTTTGAGTAATTTTCTCCGGTGTATCAGGTTCACCAGCAAAAATCACTAAGGTGTAATACCCGTAGCGAAAGTGTTTAATTTGGTAGGCTAATTTTTTCTTGCCCCAATCTTGAGTACTTTGGATGTCCCCACCATTTTCTTTAACAGTAGAAATAACCTTTTGGTTGATTTCCTTTACTTCATCGTCCGAATATTTGTTCGGAACAATGAAAAGCAGTTCATAGTTCATTTGTTTTTATTGCAAAATCTACAACGTCAGATAGTAACAACCATTTGACATCGCAGAACTCTTTTGATAGAGTATGGACTTTACAATTAATTATTTGTATAATAAATTAAATTAATCTTTAAAAGATTCTATGTTGTATTATTTTATTTTAGGGCAAAACAAAAATTTGTCAATAGTGGAGATATTAAATAGAGAGGAGATAAAAAGGCTTAAGTTAGATAAAAAAGCTGTTTTTTTAGTTGAAAATGTTTTATTTTTGGAAACAGATTTGGAAATTGACGCTCAAAACTTAATAAATTGCTTGGGAGGAACAATAAAAATAGGTAAAATTGAGAGAAAGTACAAGGATTTTAGCGAAATAAAGACCGAAGATATTATTGAGCTTATTAAAGGCAAAGGCGGGAAAGTGCACTTTGGATTTAGCGTGGTTGGGATTAAGAGTAAAAAGTTTATAAAAAATCTGGCAATTAATATAAAAAAAGATTTTAGAAGCGAAAAAATAAACTCTCGCTGGGTAGAAGCAAAGGAGTTGGAACTTTCATCGGTGGTGGTTGAAAAGAATAAGCTTTTGAAAAAAGGAGCAGAGATTTATTTTTTCAGGAGTGAAAACACTGTTTATGTTGGTAAAACTTTGGCTGTTCAGGACTTTGAAGGTTACAGTAAAAGAGACTACGGTCGACCAGGAAGAGATGTTTTATCCGGCATGATTCCGCCGAAGTTGGCGCAGATAATGATTAATTTAACTGGAATTGTAAATTATAATACTTTTTTAGATCCATTTTGTGGGTCAGGGACATTTTTACAAGAAGCGATTTTAATGGGACAGAAAAATATTATCGGCTCTGATATTAGTGAAAAAGCAATCAGCAACAGTACTGAGAATTTGGAGTGGCTAAAAAATAATTGGGGAATCAAGAGTTTGGATTACGAATTATTTTGTTTGGATGTAAAAAAATTATCCAAGAAAATTGAATTTGAATCTGTTGACGGAATTGCCACCGAGCCGTATCTTGGGCCAACAAGCTTAATCATGGGGCGAACATCAAAAATTGAAAGTTTAGTACAAGAGCTGTCTGAGTCGTATCTGGATAGTTTTAAAGAGCTTAAAAAGGTGCTTAGGAAAAAGAAAAAACTTGTAATAATTTTTCCTGTTTTAAAGGGCAAAGATTTAATTCATCTTAATATTTTGCCGCAGATTAAAGCTTTAGGATTTAAAATAGACCCATTTGTTCCAAACGAGTTTAGCAATTTAATCCAAACAACTCCACGCGGGTCAATCCTCTATTCTCGACCTACGCCAAACCAAAGAGTTGTTAGAGAGATATTTGTTTTTGAGAAAAAATAATTAGTTCGCGAATAAAAAGTGGCAGACATCGCCGTCTTTTATGATATAGTCCTTGCCTTCGGTGCGGATTAGGCCTTTTTCTTTGGCGATTGTTTCGCTGGTGCATTCGATGAGCTGGTCTATGTTTATTACCTCGACGCGGATGAAGCCTTGTTCAAAGTCGGAGTGGATTACGCCGGCGGCTTGGGGGCCGGTGGCTCCTTTTTTTACTGTCCAGGCTTGGTTGATATTTTTTGCAGCCGCGGAGTAAAAAGTTATAAGATCTAAAATTTGATATGAAGCTAAAATCAGTTTATTTAAACCACTTTCTTTGATTCCAAGTTCTTGTCTGTATTCTTTTGCATCTTCTTCGCTTAGTTCAGCTAGGTCGGCTTCCATTTTTATATTCATTTCAATGGCGGCGTAGTCATCTTTGAATTTACTTACGGTCTCTGATTTTTCATCTATGTTTCGCAGATAGATCATTGGCTTTAAAGTAAGTAGATTTAAATCTTTAACTAAACTTTTTTCTTCGTCATCAAGATTGGCTTTAATCGCCAATTTTTCATTTTTTAGAAGACCCTCGATTTTTTCTAGGATAGAAATTATTTTTTCAGTTTGCTTGTCTGCTCCGGAACGTAATGTTTTTTTAAGGCGGTCTATTTTGTTTGAGACAATTTCAAGGTCAGCTAAAATTAACTCCAGATTAATTGTTCTTAAATCATCTTCGGGATCAATTTTATTGTGGACATGAACAATATCGCTGTTCTCAAAGTCACGCACAACTTGGCAGATTGCATCTACCTCTCTGATGTTGGCTAGAAATTTATTGCCCAAACCCTCGCCTTGGCTGGCGCCCTTAACAAGCCCGGCGATATCAACGAACTCTATAATAGTGGGAACTTTTTCCGTGGCTTGAAGAACCTCGGCTAGCTTATCCAGCTTTTTATCCGGCACTTTAACGGTACCGACGTTGGGGTCGATAGTGCAAAAAGGATAATTTTCCGCGTCAACTCGCTTTTTGGTTAAGGTTTTGAATAAGGTGGATTTACCAACGTTGGGCAAGCCCACGATTCCGATTGAGAAAGACATAGGGTTAGTCTATAAAGTCTATAAAGTCTATAAAGTCATTATTGAATATCCTAACACTCTGGAAAATTTTTGCAAATAAAAAACGGCGGACTTGTTAAAAGTCGCCGTTTGGGTTGGTGAGCTTGATTGCTCTTTGTTACATGTATTTTTGGAGTATTTCTCTTAAAGCGTCCGGGAGGTTGTCTTGTTCTATAAGTTCGTCAAGTGGTAACATTTCACCTCTCCAATGACAACGAACTTGGTTGAGCTCGCCCCTTTTAGACGCATTGGACAAAAGTTGATCTAATGTTTCAATGTCATCGGCAAAGACATCAGCCCCCCTTGAGCATAGACATGATTCGTTGATATTTGGTTTTTCAACTTTTTCCAATATTTCTCTTAGTTGGGGAGAGGGGTTAAATTCCTTGAGAAATTTTTTATACTCTTTGTTGTTTAAAGTAGCCATTTCTTCAAGAAAATCATAAGACAGTTTTGATAGTTCAGCTATTAATAAATATTCTTCTCTATCGTTAAGGGCTAGGCGAGCGGTTTGACAGGTAAGGCACATACAGTCCCTGTTTTCGATGGTTGGTTTGCCTGTAATCTTTACGCCTGATTTTTCTATGGCACATGCAAGGGTGTTTACAGCTTCCGGGCCGTAGCGATCTGCAGGACAAATATTTTTTGCCAGAACGATTGCTTCGTTCTCTGAGCTAACACCATGTTTTTTAGCCCAGGCGATAATAGCTTTGTTGCAGCCTGTGTTCGTGCCAAACGCCTCAAATAATTTAGAGCCTTCTTTCATTGTAAGCTCATTTATCAGCATAAATTCCTCGATAACAAAGTCCTCGGCCTTTTGGGTGTAGCTCCCGTTACTCTGTTGATGATCTTTGATATTATTCGCTGCAAAACATAGCAAATTAATATCAGTGGGGTTGTCTTTTATGAAAGCAATAACTGCGTCAGGTGTCATTTTTCCTCTCCTTGGTTTTAGTTTTTTGTTGAAAGAAACACTTAAAATTAGTTGTACCTCCTTGTGTTGGTGATATTTATGGTTTTGAAAGAGCGGGATAGTTTGATTGATTAAGTTACTTTATAGCAATAAATAGGCTAAATGTCAAGCCTAACCAAACAAAAAAAGCAGTTTTGGGCTGCCTTTTTTTGTTTTTATTTTTATTTTGTCCCGCCTGCAACGTTGTAGCACTGCGGGCAGGTGTGAAATTTATCTTATTGTAAAGATAATATGTAATCTCTTGGTAGAGAAGTTTGTTATTAGACTTGTTACATAATTAACTATTACTGCAATCCTCACATAGTTAATTGTACAACAAGTCTAATATATTTATTTAATTGTAATGAACTTTTTATAGATAAGCGGCTGCTGAAACAGCTGCTCCGCCAACAATGGCTGAACAAACAGCGGCTACGGAAAAGGCAACGGTTTTAATACCTTGGTTTTCTATTCTAATAGATTCCATTTCAGTATCTAAAGCATTGTTTTCTCCGCCACAACTACCGCAGCTTTCTTCGTCGTCAAGATTAATTTTTTGATAACTATTCATAGTTACACCCCCTTTCAAAATTAACTTATTATGCTATTATTATAGCATAATAAAACGGCTTTGTCAATGCCAAAAAATGGCTTATTTTATGGAAAAACAAATCATACATAAAGGCGAGAAAATAGATTTTTGTTTTAAGAAGAGGAAGGGGACGAAAAATTTGAGGATAGCTGTTTATCGGAGTGGCGAGGTTGTGGTTAGTGTTCCTTGGTGGGCAAGCTTGAAAAGAGCAGAGAATTTTGTGGTGGAAAAAGCGGATTGGATATTAGGGAAAATAAAAAAGAGAAAGGGGAAAGCAGGATTGCTATTTAAAAGAGATAGACAAGAATATTTAAGGCTTAAAAAATCTGCTTTTGAGTTTATTGAAGAGAGCTTGGAGAAGTATAATAAAATTTATAACTTAGAGTATAAAAGAATTTCTATTCGAGATCAAAGAACGCGCTGGGGAAGTTGTTCGTCCAAGAAGAATTTGAACTTTAACTACAAAATTATTTTATTGCCTAAAAGATATGCTGATTATATAATCGTTCACGAGTTGTGTCATTTACAAGAATTTAACCACTCCAGAGATTTTTGGTCGTTGGTTAGTGTGGCTATCCCGGAGTATAAAAAAATAGTTAAGGAGCTGAGAGAAATTTAAAAGATTAATTTTGATTAGTTATTTTTTGTGCTATAATATTGTTAGTTAAAAGTTGTTTGAATAATCTCTCGATCTTGTTTTTATGTATAAAAAATTAAAAGCGTTATCTCTGAAAATAGACAATAAAATTAAAGCGATTTTGTTAATGGAAAATAGTTTGATTCAGAAAGACAAGGAGGCTGAAGATGTTAAGGGAACTGATGTTGGAGAAGTTGAAATTAAAAAGCACTTGAAGCCGGGGAGGATAGTAGTTTCCAGATTAAATTTTAACGGAGCAAGGATTTTTTATTTAAGGTTAAAAGTTTCTTACTTTGGCTTTTTTTCTTTTGCAGTTGATATCGTTCTGTCGATCACCGAACAAATCATCGCCATCTTCGGCGATCCCGCCATCGCCTTCAACCTCCTCTATAACCAACACCAAGAAATTTCCTGCCCAATTCCATATTCCCAATTCAAAAAAGCTCAACACCACGCCAAAGTATTTTCTTATGCCGGTCTAGCCACCATGGTATTAATGTTGTCCTTCAGTACAATGATAACAAATTTCCTAATGGGCCCAACCGAAAAAATGATGGCCGCTAGTTATGGTCTAGTTCAAGAATCCTGGACAGAGTTAAGCTCTGCAATTGCCCAGCACTCTAACGGAGATGACTCAGGCTGGTTTAAGTATCTTGCCAAGACCGATATGGAGGCTGGAGAAAATTTAACTGTAGCAACAATACCAGCTAATTGGAATGAAACTACCGACGCTGATTTTAATTCTTATACTAGCAAGAGTAGCAATTTATCGATAACCTCGAATAGTATTACTTTGTTGAAGCCAAATGGTGCAGCTTGTTCGGCTGATAGCCAGTGTGTGGACGGTTATGTGTGTTGTGCAGGAAACTGTGAAACAGAGACTACTCTATCATGGCCTGGATCAACTCACTCAAATTGTGATTGTTTGGATCGAGGAGGAAGTGTTTTTACTATTCCGAGTGGACAGGTTAATGCAGGAACAAAGATCTGTAAAATAACCGGAACAAATTTGACCGGCGCTCCTTCGGGATGGGCAAAGGCAAGGAACTGGCAACAATACACCGGAACATACTACGAGGCGGACGCGTGTGGTAAAAACGGCATACAGTCTTCGCCTACAAGCTTTAGCGATGCGCAAGGACTACGCTACTATAATAACGGAGGTTGTTCAAGTCAAAGATGGGCTTGCTCACACATGTATTTCAACCCACCTTATAATAAATGGGCAGGTGCGTCTAACTATGACCAAAAACATTCTTGTAACCGGGGGTCTGAGACTAATCCAAATTTATATAGGAGCGCCTTAGGGATATACTAAGGTAGGTGTATTTTTTTAGAAATGAAAAAAGGAAAAAGGGGTCAGGTACTTTTTTATTAAAAATATGACATAGTTCAGGCATGCAACCTCTCCAATTCTTTACGATGTATGTTTACTTGGTGATAAATTTAGTTGGAAAAATAAAAAGGGTTAAGAAGGATAATAAGAAAAGAAAAAAGGCTCGAAATTGTTTTTCGAGCCTTTGTGGTTTTTGGGGTAGAGAAATTATTTTTATCTATCCTAAGTTTTGGACTGTTTCTGCTAGTGGAGTGAAGTCAACGCTTTCTTTGTCTATTTGACAAAGCTCGTCCGGGCTAAGGTACTTTACGTTTTTTTTCTTCGGAACCTCAATACCTTTTTCTTTTAGCAGCTGTCTAAGCTTCTCGTTTTCTTCTTGTGATTCTACATAGGCGTCAATAACTTTGAGAATTCTTTCTGTCTCGTCCCTTAGGGCAACGATGATATTATTATACTCTGAGAATTTATGTCGAGCTTCTTCAAGCATTGGCAGAACATATTTTTTTGTCTCTTCGGACTGTTTTTTTATCCTGGGTATTGGAAACGGACCAATCATTGTTCCCAAATTAGAGAGGCGATCGCAACCTTTGCCAATAATTGATTTTACATTTGTGGCTATTCTTGCATAATATTCTTTATTTGTTTCTCCTGGTCGTTTGGTTTGGTTATCAACAATATTAGCCACTTCATCATTAAACTCTTGGCGTAGTTCTTCGTCGGTTGTTTTGTTATTTTCTTTTGTATCATGTAGAAGTATCCCAGCTAAGGTGGCGTCATCTGCAAGACCAAAGTTTAAGCCTATTCTGCAAGCGTCTGACGGGTGACTAGAATAATGGCTGCCATCGTCTCTTTTTTCATCTTTATGATACTTAAGAACAAGCCAACTAGCCTTGTTCATTTGTGGCAAAGGATTTGGCATTAGACTGCCTTGCGATAGCGCCCAAAGGTAAAGAGACTCTCTTGGTTTTTCGTGTCTGTATTCATCTATTTTTTCTTTTTCTTCTTTCATTTCTTTCTCCTTATGTTTTATATTTTAATGTAGTGTGCGAAATTTAGTGATTAGTAAATGTTACCTTAAAATAATAAAAAGTCAACACTCTTGACAGCTTTTAAAATATAGTTTATATTTATTTCAGTAAAAGAAAATCAATTTTAGTTAGACTTGTTAAGAAACAAATCTAATGGTTGTTTTTTTTACTTTATAAATAAAGATAGAACTTTGACAGTTGAATAGCAATAAGTAGAGCTAGCGCCCACAAACGCGAGTCTGGGGCGTTAGCATAAGATTCTTTTATTTTTTAAGTTAGTTTCAAAACTCTTAATATTTTTACTGAGAGTTTGATCCTGGCTCAGGGTGAACGCTGGCGGCGTGCCTAAGGCATGCAAGTCGAATGCTTCTTTCGGGAAGCATGGCAGACGGGTGAGTAACACATTAATAATCTACCCCAAAGACGGGAATAATCCACCGAAAGGAGGAATAATACCCGATGTGCTCTTTTGATATAAGTCAAAAGAGTAAAACTCCGGTGCTTTGGGATGAGTTTATGGTCTATCAGCTTGTTGGTGAGGGTAATGGCCCACCAAGGCTATGACGGATAGCGGGCGTGAGAGCGCGACCCGCCTCATTGGGACTGAGACACTGCCCAAACTCCTACGGGAGGCTGCAGTCAGGAATATTCCTCAATGCGCGAAAGCGTGAAGGAGCGACGCCGCGTGTCCGAAGACGCCCCTCGGGGTGTAAAAGACTTTTGTCAGGGAAGAACCAATGACGGTACCTGACGAATAAGGGGCTGCTAATCACGTGCCAGCAGCAGCGGTAATACGTGAGCCCCAAGCGTTACCCGGAATTATTGGGCGTAAAGAGTCTGTAGGCGGTTTGGTAAGTCACTTGTCAAATCTTTGTGCTCAACACAGAGACTGCAAGCGATACTGCCAGACTCGAGACTGGGAGAGGCAAGCGGAACTGCAGGTGTAGGGGTTGTATCCATTAATATCTGCAGGAACACCAAATGCGAAGGCAGCTTGCTAGGACAGTACTGACACTAAAGTACGAAAGCGTGGGGAGCGAAGCGGATTAGATACCCGCGTAGTCCACGCCGTAAACGCTGGATACTAGACATTGGGAGTATCGACCCTCTCAGTGTCGCTTACAAAAGCTAACGCGTTAAGTATCCCGCCTGGGGAGTACGGCCGCAAGGCTAAAACTCAAAGGAATTGACGGGGACTCGCACAAGCGGTGGATCATGTGGTTTAATTCGACATTAAGCGGAAAACCTCACCAGGACTTGACATCTAGCTGCAAGCTCTAAGAAACTAGAGCCGCCTTCGAGGGTGCTAGACAGGTGCTGCATGGTTGTCGTCAGTTCGTGTC